>CAZUSU010000026.1:0-7637 GCA_964623315.1 uncultured Gammaproteobacteria bacterium
ACGGAATAAACTTTAATGGCAGTGCCGGCAAACGACGGTTCTGCCGAAAATAAAATGCCGCTGGACGCAAAGCCAATGGAAGCGGCGTGCGCGGTGAACGGCGCGGCGGCAATGGCGGCAAGCGCAAAAATTAAAAAACGAAAACGCATAGGGGGCGCAGAGAGCGGAGATAAGTATAGCACAAAATCGCTTGCGACGCCGGTGATTATGTGGTACACTTGGTCGCGAATTATCAGTATGGCAAAATCTTCAAAACCAAATTCCGGCTACGATTCCGCGCAAATCCAAGTATTGGAAGGGCTTGAGGCCGTGCGGCGGCGGCCGGGCATGTATATCGGTTCTACGGGCGCTACGGGTCTGCACCACCTCGTGGCGGAAATTGTTGACAACTCCATTGACGAAGCGATGGCCGGTTTTGCTAAAAATATTCGTGTGCGGCTGTTGCCGGATTCAGTGGTTGAGGTGCATGACGACGGCCGCGGCATTCCGGTGGACCCGCATCCGCAACATAAAGTGTCGGCGCTGGAATTGGTTATGACCAAACTGCACGCCGGTGGAAAGTTTGGCGGCGGCGGGTATAAAGTGTCCGGCGGTTTGCACGGCGTGGGTGCATCCGTGGTGAATGCGCTGTCAACGTGGCTTCGTGCCGAAGTGCACCGCGATGGCGGCGCGTTTGTGCAAGAATATAAATCAGGCGATCCGGTAAAAAAAGTTGCGCGCATCGGCAACGCGCGCGACACCGGCACCACCATAACGTTTCGTCCCAACGAAAAAATTTTTGAAACGATTGATTTTGATTTTGACACGATCGTGGATCGGTTGCGCCAGCATGCGTATCTGACGCGCGGCGTACGCATTTCCTGCTATGACGAACGCGATCCGGCATCAGCATATCGCGCGCAAACATTTTATTTTGAGGGCGGGATCATGTCCTACGTGCGCCATTTGAACCATGTGAAAGAATCAAAACACGATTCGGTTTTTTATGCAGAAAAGGATGCGGAGGGCGTGCATGTGGAAGTGGCCATACAGTACACGGATGAATATAAAGAAACTTTGTTTGCCTTTACCAATTCCATTATCAATCCGGAAGGTGGCACGCACGTGCAAGGGTTTCGCACGGCGCTCACGCGGGTATTAAATGCCTATGCGCGCGCCAAAAATATTTTGAAAGAAAAAGACGAAAGTTTGAGCGGCGATGATGTGCGTGAAGGGTTGACCGCTGTTATTTCCATCCGCATTGCCGATCCGCAGTTTGAAGGTCAAACCAAAGCAAAACTCGGCAACACCGAGGCAAAGTCAGCCGTGGATGGAGTGGTAGCCGACACACTCGCCATGTTTTTGGAAGAGCACCCAAAAGATGCAGAAGCGATGCTCGGTAAAGTGGTGTTGGCTCAAAAAGCGCGGCAGGCCGCACGCGTGGCGCGCGAAAGTGTTTTGCGTAAGGGCGCGCTGGAAGGTTTTACCCTGCCGGGAAAGTTGGCGGACTGTTCGTCCAAAGATGCAACGCAGTCGGAGTTGTACATCGTGGAAGGCGATAGCGCCGGCGGGTGTTTTGTGGGGCAAACAAAGGTTGCGCTTACCGATGGTCGTTCATTGAATTTTTTTGAGTTGATTGAAGAACAACAGCAGGGCAAAAAAAATTATTGTTATACCATGCGCGCGGACGGATCCGTTGGTGTGGGCGAAATCAGCCAGGTGCGCCGCACCAAACAAAACGCAGATTTGGTGAAAGTCGTTCTTGATAATGGCGAAGAAATTTTGTGTACACCCGATCATAAATTTATGATGCGCGATGGAAATTATGTTGAGGCGCAACATTTGCAGAATCAACAGACCGCCTGTTTATTCCAAGAGAAATCGAACGAGTGGTTAAAAATAAATGATCGTCTGGTTTACGATAAGGAAAGTTCAAATAGCAAAATAAAAGATGTCATCGTGGTCTCCCACACGGCTGATGTATATGATCTTGAGATTTCCGACACTCATAATTTTGCCCTTGCATCTGGCGTATTCGTACACAACAGTGCAAAAACGGGCCGCAACCGCGAGTTCCAAGCAATCCTTCCGTTGCGCGGCAAAATTTTAAACGTGGAACGGTCACGTTTGGACAAAATTTTGGCCAACAACGAATTAAAGTCGCTCATCATTGCGCTCGGCACCAACATTGGTGAACAGTTTGATATCAGCAAGTTGCGTTACCACCGTATTGTTATTATGACCGATGCCGACGTGGATGGTTCGCACATTCGCACCTTACTCTTGACGTTTTTTTACCGGCATTTTCCCGAATTGGTTTTGCAAGGGCATATTTATATTGCACAGCCGCCCTTGTATCGCATTCAAGTGGGCAAGGATGTCCGCTATGTGTTTTCTGACACAGAAAAAGAAACAACCATTGCGGACATGACAAAACAAAAGGCGGCGGCAAAAGCTGTTTTGGCAGAGACACCCTCCGAAGAGGGAGAAGAAGTTGTTGAGGCGCTCGTCGTGGGCGGCGTTAAAGTAAACATTCAGCGCTACAAAGGTTTGGGTGAAATGAATCCGGACCAGTTGTGGGAAACGACGATGAATCCGGAAGCGCGGCTCATGAAAATCGTCACCGTGGAAGATGCCGCTAAGGCAGATGAAATTCTGGACATTCTGATGGGTTCCGAAGTTGATCCGCGTAAACGATTTATACAAACGCATGCGCAGACCGTAAAGAATTTGGATGTTTAATTGTTTGGAACGGTCGTTTGCGCTATACTGTCCGGTATGCCGCCAAGTTCCTTTGGAAAAAATTACCAGCAATACGCGCCCACGGACAGCGCGCAATTTTCTAATCAAGATTTGGGACGTGCATATTGGATTGTGACGCACAAGACGATACTGCGCAATATTGCCATCGCTTTTTTGCTTGCCGTGGACGTTCTGCTCGTCGGATACGCCGTTTTTGGTTTCGCCAATTACGTTTTGATTGGCAATTCAAAAGAGCGCGACGCTGTTGCCGCCATCTCCACATCGCTTGTCGCCGACACGACGGAACGACTCAAAAAATCTGCGCCACAGCCGTTGGTGTTTGGTGAGGCGTTGATTTTTTTGGGAAGCGATGAACGGAGCGATCTCGTCGCCGCCATTGAAAATCCTAATGAGCTGTGGTACGCAACGGTCACGTATTCATTCACCGTGGAGGGCGAGCCGGCCGTGCCCGCGCGTACCGTAATAATTTTGCCGCAAGAAAAAAAATATCTCACGGAATTGAGTCGCGTGTTTACCGGTGGCGTTCCGGCCGCCGCCGCGCTCACTATTGTTTCGTATGAATGGCACCGTATTGATCCGCATGAAATTCCCGACGTGCGCGCTTTTATGGAAGAGCGTCACAACTTTGAAATTACCAATGCGCAATTTTTACCGGCTGGCCTTGCGGATAGCGGCGTCGCGCTTTCGGGAAACAAAATTTTATTTACGATTACGAATAAAACATCGTTTAATTTTTATGAATTGCCGGTGCAAGTTGCCCTTCTGCAGAGCGGCTCGCTCGTGGGGTTGGAAGAAACCGTGGTGCGCAATTTGAAAACCGGTGAAGCGCGCGCGGTTGACCTGCGTTCCTATGCACAAATTTCCGTAGATGAAGTGCAGGTAATCCCGTCCGTCAACGTGTTAGACCGCGAAGCGTATAGCGCGCAGTAAAATTGTAATTGATGGTCGCGTGCGTTACAATGCGCGCTGAACCATATGCGAATTTTGTCGCGTTTTTTTGCCCGCTATGATGTGCCACTTCTGCTGGGAGCGGGCGGGCTTATTGTATTAGGATTGCTTGCCATTGCGAGCGTTGATTTGAGTCGCGGCGCCGGATTCATTTTTTTGCGACGGCAATTAATTGCGTGTGGAATTGGCGTGGCTATTGCCGTGATTGTTGCGCGGGTGCATCCGGAATTTTTTCGCGCGACGAGTCGGTGGTGGTATGCGGCGGCAGTGGCTCTTTTGGGATTGGTATTAATTTTTGGCACCAACATTCGCGGTACCCGCGGGTGGTTTGCCTTTGGCGGATTTTTATTTCAGCCGGTTGAATGGGCAAAAGTTGCTTTGATCGCCACACTCGCGCGCATCATTGATCGGCGCGGACGGGTGTTTCAATCCGCATTATTTTTTTTTGGTACGGCGCTCATTGCGGGAATTCCTTTTGTGCTCGTTCTTTTGCAACCGGATTTGGGGAGCGCCTTAATGCTCGGCGCCGTGTGGCTCTGGCTTATATTATTTGTGGGTACGCGTCGCGCGTACGTGTTTTTGCTCGTCACCACGATGGTTGTCGCCGCGTTGGTCGCATGGTTTGTGGTTCTGCAACCGTATCAAAAAGAACGTCTCATTTCTTTTGTGCGTCCGGCGCATGATCCACGTGGCGCCGGCTATAATGTTCAGCAATCAATTATTGCGGTGGGGTCCGGAAAATTTTTTGGTCGTGGTTTTGGATACGGTTCCCAAAATCAGTTGAGTTTTTTGCCGGAGCGCCAGACCGACTTTATTTTTTCTGTGATCGGCGAAGAGTTGGGATTTGTGGGTGTCAGTGCGCTGTTTGGTTTTTTTGTGCTGTGCGGGTGGCGGCTTTTAGTAATCGCGCGTCGGTGCCACGATGATTTTACTTTGATGGTCGTGATGGGCGCGTGCGGTTTGTGGTTGGCGCAAATAGTGGTGAACATCGGGGGCACGCTCGGTATGTTGCCGGTGACCGGCATCCCCTTGCCGCTGGTGAGCTACGGCGGGTCGTCATTGCTGATGAATTTGTTGTTGTTGGGGATAGTGCAGAGTATTTCATCGCATCAAGTAAGTTAGTGTGCCGCTGGCGCTTGCTCGGCTTGTCAAAAAAACATCCCCATGGTATAGTTTGATTATTCATTGATCTGACGCTATGCCTCCAAAACGCAAAAAACGCCCTCTCGCGTCCGATAATTTGCAGATCATTCAGCAGTGTCCCATGTGCGAGGCGGTATACGAGCCGCTTGAATTAAAAGTGATCGCAGAGGGTGAAAATAAACATTTGGTCCATGTGACGTGCCGTCGCTGTAGTCACAGTGTCGTGGCGCTTATCATGAACCAGCCGAACGGCGTTTCGTCGCTCGGGCTTATCACGGACGCGCATCCGGAGGATTTGCAAAACTGCAAAAATCATGACGTTGTTTCGTGGGACGATTGTATTGAGTGGCATTCATTCCTTAAAGAAGACCTAATCAGCAAAGAAACATTTACTCTATGATGACAGAACTTGTTGCCGAAAAGCGCAACGCCGCAACGCGTAGCGCACGCAACGCCGTACGCGCAAATCGAAAATTGCCCGCCGTGTTATATGGACCGGAACAAAAACCGGTTTCATTAGTTATTGATTATCATCCGTTTGAAAAAGTATTGACCGTTGCCGGCGAAAGCACGTTGGTGAACGTGTCGTTTGACGGCACGTCCGTCCCCACGCTCATTAAGGATATTCAAATTGATCCACGCACGGGTAAAATTTCGCACGTTGATTTTTTTGCCGTGTCCATGAAAAAAGAGTTGGACGCGCACGTTGATTTGGAATTTGTGGGATCAGCACCAGCCGTGGCAAAGCTCGGTGGCACGCTCGTTAAAGTAAAAGACGCGCTTAAGATTCGTTGTTTACCAAAAGATCTGATTCGCTCCATTGCGGTTATGACGGAAAAATTAGCCACATTTGATGACGTTATTACCGTGGCTGATTTAGTTATTCCGGCCGGTATTACCGTTGAAGCTGAACCGGATGAAGTGGTGGCAAAAGTATCTGCGCCGCTCACCGAAGAACAGTTGCAGGCGCTGGAAGCAGAAAATAACGCCGACGTTTCCAAGGTTGAAGTGGTTGGTAAGAAGAAAGAAGATGAGGTTGTTGAAGGCGCCGAAGGTGCTGTTGCGTCTTCAGCAGAAGCAGAAGCTAAAAAAGAATAATTTCAGCCAGCCGCACATCACCGTGCAGGTCACGGTGAAATGTGGTGTCGGCAGAAGGAAGTTCGCGGCGTACGAGTGCCGCGAACTTTTTTTGTTGCGTTGGTTCTATTTCGGCGAGCAAAATTATTTTTTGTTGCGGCCGTTGGGCGATGTGAATTTGTGACAGCATTTTTTTATATAACTTGAGCCCGTCTTGACTGCCGCCATACAGCGCGCACCGCGGTTCATGTTTGACCTCGGCCGCAAGATGCTGAATCTGTGCGGCAGAAAGGTATGGCAAGTTTGCCGCGACGAGCACTTTTTTTGTTCGCGGCCACGGCACGCCGGCGAGCAAATTTTTTTTCATGAACACGATGGGTGTGTGGTGCCTGCGGGCGTTTTGCCGTGCCACCCGCAGTGCATCGGAGGAAATATCCGTTGCAATAACAACGGTATTTCGGTGATGCGTCGCGAGCGTAATTGCAATGGCGCCGGAACCGGTGCCTACATCAATGATGGTCCAATTGGCGCGCGGTCGTTGTGCCCGTGCGCGATCAATCAACAGTTCTGTTTCTGGACGCGGAATCAACACGGCCGGTGACACAAAAAATTTTAATCCGTAAAACCACGCTTCGCCGACGATATATTGTATCGGTACACCGTCTGCGCGCATTTTTTTGAGGCGGTTCAGACGGTCGGCCGCACGGGGCGGCAGTGTTTCCTGCTTGTTCACTAATAGTTCGGCAGTCGTTTTTTTTAAAACAAACCGCAATAAGTATTCATCATCGCGTGCGGATGTCGGCGTGGGTATTTTTCGCATAGTTCAAATTGTATGACATTGTCTTACTATTCACAAGCGTTGATTTACGTTCCCTGTGGTTATCCCTTGTCAAAAAAATACCACTCTGATACAATCTTCGCACCCTCATTTTATCATTATGAAATCCGATCTCCACCCCACTTATCACGCCGACGCCACCGTAACGTGCGCCTGCGGCAACTCGTTTCAGGTTGGCTCTACCCAGCCCGCCATTCGTATTGAATTGTGCAGTAAGTGTCATCCCTTTTATACCGGTCAGCAGAAGTTTGTTGATACGGCGCGCCGTGTGGAAAAGTTCCAAGATAAATTGACCAAGAAAACAGCGGCAACGACACGCACCAAAGCGGCAAAAGAAAAAGAACGTAAGGCCAAGCGCGCCGAAAAAACGGCGTCCGGTAAATAGATTTTTACGATCATGAAAGCGCAGGATGTTCTGCGTGAAGGTGAGCAACTAGAAACGGATCTACAGAATCCTTCTGTTTTGGCTGATCAACAAAAATCATTAATCGCATCGCGTCGGTATGCGGAATTATTGCCGGCGCTTGGAAAAATTCGTCATGTTGCCGTATTACAAACACAACTCAATTCAGCACAGCGCATGGTAGAAACGGAAACGGATCGCGACATGGTTGCGTTGGCACAGGCAGAAATAGAAACGATGCGCGCCGAAATTGATAGTGGTGAACGGGAGATCGTCGAGCTCCTCCGCGAGCCAGACCCGTTCGCCAACAAAAATGTTATCGTTGAAATCCGCGCCGGTGTGGGCGGCGACGAAGCCGGATTATTTGCGGCAGAACTCTATCGCCTGTACACGATGTACGCGGGCGCGCGCGGGTGGAAATCAGACCTCATGTCTATCAGTCGCACCGGTATTGGCGGCGTCAAAGAAGTGGTGTTTGAAATTCAA
>CAZUSU010000027.1:0-10528 GCA_964623315.1 uncultured Gammaproteobacteria bacterium
GCCCGTGGAACGGGCGCCGCATCCCGGACACGACACTGCTTCGTTCTGGTACTCGGTGACCAACAGACGTATGGGCGGAATGTCCGCTACCTGGCGTTTGTCCCAGACTAGTCCGGCTAGGCCGGACAGAGACGTGCCACAGGATAGGCAGGCCTCCGGGCGACAAACGTTGCGGAAGTTGTAGTGCCACCGTCACCGCCAAGTACACGACTAACCGCTACGGAAAGAGATACACGCACTACTTCTGCTGTCGGAAAGTTAAGCGTTACCAGTATTGCCCTGAGGGGGCGGTCCAGGAAGTTGAACTTGAACGCCAGCTTCAGGAACGCCTCCAGGCGTTCCTGCCGCCACCGCGGTGGACGGCGAAGCTCCTCACCTATCTCGCACGCTGGGAGGGCAGCCAGGAGGAAACCAATGCTCGGCTACGCCATGAACGCCAGCTGCGCCTGACTGCTAACGATCGCCAACTAGAGCGGCTCCGTGAGCTACTCGTCAAAAACATCATCAGCGAGGAGGACTACCAGACGGACCGCCAGCGGCTACTCATGGATCGGCAGAAGCTCCTCGAGCACGACGACAACCTCACCAGCACCGCTTCACTTCTAGAACCTTACGAAGCGGCTATTTCTTTGCTCAATCAAGCACCTCGTCTCTTTAAGCAGGGCACGCCCGAGGAAAAACGGGAACTCATCACCGCGCTGATATGGAACCTTGTTCTCGAGGGCAAAAAAGTCCGCATCACAGCAAAAAAACCATTCTCCTACATTGGAGAATGGTCACGGTTTCCTTCTATGTCGGGGTAGTGGGACTTGAACCCACAATCCCCTGGTCCCAAACCAGGTGCTCTAGCCAATTGAGCCATACCCCGTGATAAGTCTGTAAAGTCATAAAGTCCATAAAGTTTGTAAAGCACCAACCAACTTTTAACTTTAAGGACTTTTGAGACTTTCGACTATCACTGTGCCGCGGGCCAGAGTCGAACTGGCCACGCCTGCCTCTTCAGGGCAGCGCTCTACCGATGAGCTACCGCGGCGTGGTATGATTGTACTCAATCTATGAGCCACTCGTCAACCGTGCTGAATTCTCCGGTTGCACGTTAACAAAATAACGTATAGAATCTGTGCGACGTGCCGCGATGGTGGAATGGTATACACAGGGGACTTAAAATCCCCCGCCGAAAGGCTTGTGGGTTCGAGTCCCGCTCGCGGCATTTAAATAACGGGCGCACGTTCATTAAGCATTCACCGCCCCGCAATTATTGCACTTAAAATGTCCGCTGGCATGCACGGTGGTGTTGCCGCACCGCTCACACAACGGTGTTTCGTTGGATAAAAAAGCCGTTTGTTCGCCTACCTGCAGAGCACTCGCCCCGCCACCGGTATCAGCGTCGCGCGGCACTTGCGCCAAATCATCGCGCTTCAAATATTCCACCGCCAGCACGCGAAAAATATAATCCACAATTGACGTGCACATTTTGACGTTCGGGTGCGTGGTAAATCCGGACGGCTCAAAGCGCGTGTACGTAAATTTATCCACAAATTTTTCCAGCGGCACGCCGTGTTGCAGACCAATAGAAACGGCAATGGCAAAACAATTTAATACACTCCGAAACGCCGCGCCCTCGCGATACATGTCAATAAAAATTTCACCCAATTCGCCGTCGGCATATTCGCCCGTGCGCAAATATACCTGCTGATTCCCAACCGTTGCTTCTATGGTAAAGCCGGCGCGCTTGGACGGCAATGCGCGGCGCATGCCAAATTGCAAACCGGCGCCACTCGTTGCGCGTAACTGATCAATCTGCACGCGTGCGTTTTGTAATTGAGTGCGTAATTCCTCCAGTTCTGATTCATGTTGGCAGGGCGTGCTTGACGGGATAAAGGATTCTGGCATATGAGGCAATACGGAAATTAGTTCTGGTTCGGGCATAATGGCCGTTTCCACCTCTATAGTACACCCATCGCGATAAACTGCAACTTCCTTAAGCGCACTGCGCCACGCCAACTGCCACGCTTCCTTAATATGCTCGGGAGTTGCCTCGCGCGGCAAATGGACTGTTTTACGCACCACTCCGGAAATAAACGGCTGAACAGCCGCCGCCATGGCAACGTGCGCCGATAACCGATGTCCGGTAGCAAAAATAGGTGCGCTTTCCGGTTTGATGTGCGGTGCGCCAACAACTGTTTTTGTGCCGCACACATACCGATTCGCTTCTGCAATATGTTCATCGGTAAACCCAATAGCACGCAACACGTTAAACGAAACGTCTTGCGCGTGTACGAGCGGAATACCAAGCCGTGCAACCAATTCTTCACCGAGCGTCAACACATTAAATGCATATTGCAAATCAAACACGCGGGGCAGTTCTCGCTCAATACGCGCAATATCGCCGACAGAAAAACCACGCGCGGTAAGTTCCCCATGATTAATATGCGGTGCACCAGAGAGCGTATTAGTGCCACAAACATAGCGTACAACATCATCGCGCAACGCGCCGGTTATACCAAGCGTCGTGAGCGCCGTAACGACTGACGGATGCAGGAGACGCTCATAAGAGCCGTCTATATTTTTACGAAATAAAACAATTTCCTGCAGGGGCTCGCATCCGGCGGTAATCCCCAAAAGGTCATGCACCGCGTCGCCGTGTGAATCAATGATGGTGACGTTTGCATTACGAAATCCATAAATCTCTCCCAATTCCAGCGCACGATCCCATACGAGTCGCGCGGCTTTTAATAAATATACCGGACACGCTTCACCTGCGAGGCGTTGCGGCGCAATAGTTAATTTTTCATATTCTTCATCGTTGGCGCTATACGCCGCGCGCCGCCGATTGCGCACCACGCGCAAAAAATTACCGCGATCCGCCGTGTATGCCGCACAGGCGCCAAAATATTTTGCTAATTCTGCACTGGTCAAAAGCGCCTCGCCCGTAGCAATGGCGCAAATTGCCGCCGCAACAGTACGCGCCGGCGCGCTATCGTATGGCATGCCGGCGGCCATAAATAATCCACCGGAAATATTGGTGGGTGCAAGCGCAATGGCGCGTGTTTCATCTGTGGCGTCCGTGCCTAACAAAGCATCATGTGCAATAATCAGCAGTCGCACCACATGACGAAACGAATCAATATCAAAGACGTAAGTGCGCGGGTCAAAGAATGCGCCAATATTAAGCGCCATGGCCGAACCCTCTCGCGACGCCCCACGCGTGACGGCCCACTGTTCTGATGTTTCTTCAAAACGAACGGCATATTCTGGCTCACGCCATGCGGCGCGTGCGTGCTGTTCCCAATGCGAAATTTGTGTTGGTTCTGCAGTGGTCAGTGCGCGAGACATTGCGGCGTCAACCGTAATTGCCGTACCGGAAGTAAATTCGTGAATCCACGCCATACGATTTTCTAGGACAAACGCCAACTCATCACGCACCGCAAGAGCGATGAACGGTATATTAGCCACTTGTTCAAACCATACCCGTTCTGCGTCGTGGGTGATAGGGTGTGATTCGCCTTCACGGGTAAACCGCCGCGGTATTACTATCATAGTACTGCGCAGTATAACACGCTCATGGGATGCGGCCGGTGCAGTTTTCCACTCATTATCCACACGTGTTATACTCGGGCCACCTTACCTATGCCGTTTTTGAAAGAAACCGAAGCGCCGGCCGATGAGCGTGTGCTTGAGAACGAACTGCGCCCGCGCACACTTGTTGAATTTATTGGCCAAGACCACCTCAAGGCAACTCTGCGCATTTTTTTAGATGCCGCACACATGCGTGCAGAACCGCTTGATCATATTTTATTGTATGGCAATCCGGGCCTCGGCAAAACAACGCTGGCAAATATCATTTCGGCCGAAATGGGCCGCTCATGCCGCGTGACTTCCGGACCGGCGCTGGAAAAGGTCGGCGACCTTGCCGGCATTCTCACCTCGCTACAAACCGGCGACGTTTTATTTATTGATGAAATTCATCGGCTCAATCGCACCATTGAAGAGGTGTTATATCCGGCGCTGGAAGATTTTGCGCTGGACTTAACCATCGGCAAAGGGCCGGGTGCCCAGACATTGCGCATGCAACTCAATCGCTTTACGTTAATTGGCGCCACGACGCGGCCTTCATTAATATCTTCGCCACTGCGCGACCGTTTTGGCGCCACGTTTCAATTGGATTTTTACGGCGACAACGATATGCATCGCATTATTGAGCGTTCGGCGCGCATTTTAGGAGTTGTCATAACGCCGGATGCGGTGGCGCAGTTGTCGCCGGCGACCCGTCGCACGCCGCGTATTGCCAATCGCCTCTTGCGCCGCGTGCGTGATGTTACGCAAGTAGCAAAAAAACAGCATGCTGATGCCGATCTCGTAAAAAAAACGCTGGACATGTTACAGGTTGATGCGTTAGGTCTTGACCACGGCGACCGAAAAATTTTGCACACCATAATAGAAACGTTTCGCGGCGGGCCGGTAGGGTTATCTACCTTGGCGGCCGCTGTTGCACAAGAAATGGAAACGCTGGAGCTGGTGCACGAACCGTATTTACTGCAAATTGGTATGCTGGAGCGCACGCCGAAAGGCCGCACCGCCACGGAACGCGCCTATCAGCATTTGGGTGTTCCGTTTGCGGGCGCGTCGCGGTTAGTGTAAAATTATACACATGTTCTCAATTCCACTGTACATTTTTTTAATCGCCTTTGCGCTTTTTTTGATCATTTTTATTTTATTCTCCCTCGCAAACGTGTATCATATTGTTTCTACCTCCTCTTATAGTGCGCCGGTATTACTCGTTACCACCATTACCGTTGCGTGGTGCTTGGGCATTATGGCGTTAACTTTTATTGGCACGAGCGAGGCGCGTTGGAACGCCAACATGGTAGTACTCGGATCAAGCGATTTTATTTCTTTTGAGTAGTATGCGTTTAAAAGAGCTGATCAAACAAAAGCCAAATGAAAAACTTCTGTCAGTCATACGGCGTCACCCACTCACCTTTGTATCAACGGTTTTTATGTATCTTCTGCTCGCGGTTATACCAATGGCGTTTTATTTTTTCATTCAAAACGCGGCGCCAAATGTTTTAACCGACCCCAATGCGCGCGCGCTGTTAACATTAGGATGGGCCGTGTACGAACTTTCAATAGCGCTCTTTTTTTACGCCAGTTTTTTGGTGTATTATTTGGATATGCTCATTATAACCAACGAACGCATGGTGGAGGTTTCGCAAGAAAATTTATTTTCACGAAAGGTGTCGGAGTTGGAACTTTTTAAAATTCAAGATGCGACGAGCAATGTGCAAGGTTTTGTGGCTACAATCTTTAAATACGGCACGCTGGACGTACAAACGGCTGGCGAACAAAAACATTTTATTTTTGAGGACATCCCCCGCGTACACGACGTGCGGCGCACGCTGATGCATTTGGCGGATGAGGATCGCGGTAGATTACGTGGCGGGGTTGGCGGGGTTGGCGGGAGAAATGCTTGACAAGCCATTTTGAAATGTGTAACATTTTTGTTACACATTTGATATGCACACAATTGGCCTTCGGGAACTCCGCCACAATCTCAATACCTATATAAAACTGGTTCAAGGTGGCGCAACTATTACGGTGATGCGCAACAAATTTTGTGCTTTTATGATGATCCCATCGCGTGATGAGAACAGAGAATGGAAAATTATAACTGATTTTACAAAAATTCAAGCCGGTGGCATTTTGCTTGATGATATTTTAAAGGAGTATGCTGAAAAACCTATTGAGCCGCATTCGCTATAGAAACGTGGCAGGCGCCACGCTTGAAAAACACCAAAAAATCCCAGAGGTTTACCGAATCAGAAAAGGGAACGAACGGGTTATGTTTAGAATAAGTGCGGCAAACAAAATCTACATTCTGGCGACTGAAAAACTTATTGATACACCTTCTGCACCGTAACGCCCGTGTAATAATACGTGAGCAGTCGTTCAAAATTCCATCCATCTTTTTTTGCGCGCAACTTGGCGTCCGTCTGACTCATGCCAACGCCGTGCCCAAACTTTTTCTTTCCGCGATCATACACTGCCACCACCGGCTTAAGCCACGGCTTATCTCTGCCGCCCCACACCTGACGCCACCCTTTGGTCTTGCCATTAGAACGCGCAAAATACGGTGTTGTTACCGGTTTTTCTTCGTACAAAACCAACACACCGCGCGTGTCATCCGTAGCGCGCGCACCAGACGGATTTATTTTTTCTGCCGCATATCCTTTGTAGTATTGGTCCCACACGGCGTGCACATCCCACAAACGGTTTACATAGTTTACGCCATCGGGCAGACGCACATACGCATACGTGCGCGCGGCAATCTGTACGGCCTTTTGCATTTCCGGCGGATCCTGACTGGTCGTTTCAATTAAACCTTTCAAGTATTGTTCCATGGGCACTTCATTGATCACCCACAGCCCGGGCATTTTTTCGCTATACCGCAACTCAATATCGCCGCGATATTCATTATAATTAACAGAGCCGTTCCATTTGGGCCGATCATTTTTGTCGTGAATCGTGACGCGTGATTCCGGCGTACGCGCCTGCATCCGAAACAGCGCCGGCGAAGACGTGGTTACACCGCCCATGGTGATGAGGTTGGTCTTACCCACGACATCATACTCCCACAGCACGCGCGTATCAGAAGGCACGGCCAATAAAATAGATTTATCCGGCGCCACAAAATCATAATCGCCGTACGCACGAATTAAAACAGCGCCTTCAATTTTACCCAAGGAAACGCGGATACGCGGCTCGGGTAAAAGCGACCCAACGACAACCGGAATAATAATCGTAGCACCATCAATGCCCACACCGTCCGCATACAGTGATAGTTTTATGGTATACCTGCCGGATTCTGCGGGGGCAACCACGGTATAATCAAAAAAAACGAGGTTGCCGGACGGGGTTGGCTGTGCCGATAATATTGGTGTTGAAGATGCCAAACGTAACTCGCTGGTGCGCCACGCCAGTGTGCCGGTATTTTTTATACCAAATCGCAACGACTCTGTTTCATTCGGCTGTAACCGAAGTTCACGAGCGCTTTGCAACAATACCACAGCGTCGTATTTTGCCGCATAAGAAATGGCCGGTGTTCCCAATAAAGCGGCGAAAAAAAATAATAAGAAAATTTTCATGAGCGTTGCCCAGTATAACGCAGGTGCAGTGCGGCGGCAACGGCAACCCAATATAACGCCGCAAAATCATTTTTAAAATACGGAACGTCAACAAATCCGTGCACCAACCAAATGACAAAAAGCGCACTCACCGCAAAACCCCACACCGTTGGTGTACGCACCGCCCACCAAAACGCCAAACAAAAAATCCACGCAAAAGCCGCTAACCCCAGCAAACCTATTTCCGACCACAACGTCAAAAATAAATTATGCGGATACAAATAAATTTCTACACGCTTGTTTTGGTGAAAGGGCTTAACGCGCGTTTGATATGCAGATAAGCCGGCGCCAAAAAAGGGACGCTCTCTGAGCATTACTACCGTTTCGCGCCACATCTGCACACGCAACTGTCCGGAAAATCCTTGCAATAAAAATTCATCAGCGAACGGCTGACGGAGCGGCGTCAAAAAAATAATGAGCGCACAAAAACCTACCCCTACCAACGTTGCAATTCGTGTACGACGGAATCTGACTAAAGTAAAAACAGCGGCCGCGCCAAGTGCCGCAATCGTACCGGAGCTTTCGGCAAAAATTATGGCAAATAATGACAACAGGATACACAACCCAAACCACACCCGTGCCCACCAATGACGCGCCTGCCACGCCGCCGCCATCAAAAACGGCACCATTATTTCTAAAAAAAGTCCGACGGCATTCGGATAACCAAAAAAGCCGGTGACGCGGCGCGTTTCTACTGCACGCCAAAACGGATTGAGAATTCCGTGGCCGGTGAATTTTTGAAATACGGCGTAGGCGGCCACTGCGGCGGTGGTTATGGAAAACGCGACCGCCAACTCAAACCAGTCCTCATCGCGTTCTGCGTGCAACCACACGCACAGTCCCAGCACCAGCGCCTCCACAAAATACGCTTTCCAAATTCCCAACGCCGCCGCAACATTTGGCGCTGTCCACACGGCCACAGAGGCGGCAACCAACAACACCAACGCGCCGATCCATAATTCTCGCGGAATACGCGCTAACTTTTTTTTATATGCACGACGAATAAACGAAGAGCCGATGGCGCGAGCAATCGTGATGAGCGCAAGCAGTAAAATTAAAACCTCAAACACCGTGAACGGCACCGCTCCCACGGGGAATCGCACGAGATATAACGGAGCGGCGGCAACCACAAAACAGACCAATCGCCAGATCGTCATAGAAGTGCGCGATGAACGCGGCCTATCATGAGTGCGCCGCCATAAAATAATGCGGCAACAGCGATGACCGCAATGACCGGCCAGTCCGGTATGGTGGCAACGGCAACCGCCATCAGCGCCGCAGATGCGCACACGCGCATAAATACCGAAAGCGAAATCCGCAGGCGCAACAATCGCACCACCACCACGCCAAGCGCAACGGCCGCAAACAGCTCAGACCCAAACGTTGCCCACGCCGCGCCCATCATGCCATAACGCGGGATAAAAATTATATATGCGATGCCAGCCAAAACGGCATCAACACCATATATCCAAATCACGGCGCGTTGATGTTTGAGCGCGACAATCAAATGGCCAAACAGCGTACTCACCGTAGCGGCGGCAAACGCTAACAATAAAATGCGTAGCGGCGCGCCGGATGCGGCAAATTCGTCGCCGGCAACCAACACCATAAGCGGCTGGGCTATCACTATGCCTCCCAAAACCAACGGTATGGTGTACGCCGCAAACGCATCGCATGTTTTTTGCACCATACGCCGCACGCGCGGCAATTCGCCATCCGTCCACGCGCGCGTCGCAAGCGGTAAAATAACTCCCATCATCATGACGGGCACCATCATTAAAATATCAATGACACGATATGCCGCGCCGTAATAACCGACCTCTTCTACGGACCGCACGGCGCGTAAAATTAAGGTGTCCGCTTTTAAATAAACCAAATTAAATACAATTGAAAGCGCTATGGGCCAACAACGCGTCAATAGTTCGCGAATTACGGCGCCGTCCCATAAAAATTGAAACGGCGTGATACGCCGCGCGTACCGCCACACCACAAAAAAATTAATGAGATTCCCCGCAACAACCGCCCCCAAGAACCACAATAAATTATGTCCGTTCACCACGGCGTAAATGGTAACGCCAAGCAGTGCCACGCGCCCCCACACTTCGGCGATCATCGGATAGCGCATCACCAGATGTTTTTGAAAAATTCCCTGCAAGGTTTGTTGCAATGAAACAAAAAAGAATGACCATGCCGTTAGCGCGATCCCCATTTTTTCTACCAACGAATAGTCCGTTAAAAAAGCGGCGAGTGGCGCAAGGGCATACACGACAAACGCACTTACGACACGAAAAGAAAAAACAGTGCTCACGATGGAACGTTCGTCGGCGTCGCGTTCGGAAATCATCTGTGCTGTAATGAGCGTCAATCCCAGATCGGCGACTATACCAAAAAAAGACAAAAAAGTTATGACCGTGGTGTATTTTCCATACCCCTCCGGCCCGAGCGCGCGCGTGACCAAAACAATAACAGCCACGCCAAGCGCGGTGGAAACGGCTTTGCCGATAATTTGCGTGAGCGTATTTTGTGCGACCAGTTTGGAGAGTGACATGATTTTGACAGGTCTGATCAGTATAGATAAAAAAAACCGGCCCGTCGAACACTCACCGTTGGTGGTAAGCGTTCGACGGGACCGATCTGCGGGAGAGCGCGCTAATTGGGCGGACTCACCGGCGAGCCGACCCGCCGCGGCCCGCTCACGCGCCGATTCTGCACGGCCTTCGCCAAATCCCACGCGAACGTGGAAAGGCGGAGGATCTTGCGACGACCGGTAAGGCCGTCGAGCGGCGTGAGCACGTTCGCCGCCACGAGACGCGCGTACACGTCATCGTAGCGAACCGTCATGTCGGGCGCCGTAGCGGCGACCAACGCACGCAGTTCGTCCGTGCCGATGTGGGGCGTGACGCCCGTGACGCACTTCCTCATGATCGCCTCAATCACCGGCTTCACCTCGTTCAGCCGATAACCTTGACGATTCGCCAAGAGCACCACCTGCACGACGGCTTCCGTAAAATTCCTGATTGACATGACAGTACCCTCCTACCCACGGTTGTTGGTTCGTTTGGTTTTGTGGGCGTGAGATGCCAATGTATCAGAATGGCAATATTTTGTCAACCTCATACTTTACACAAAAACAAAACAGACCCGTAAAGGCCTGTTTTGTAAGAAACTGACGGATTAGCGATCGTTGTAACCGCCGCCGCCTCCACCGCCGCCAAAGCGACCGGCGCCTGCTGGCTTCGGACGTGCTTCGGAAACAGAAATGCGACGACCGTTGAAATCCCCGTTGTTCAAGGTGTCAACGGCATTCTGGGCTTCTTCACCAGAGGACAATTCGACAAAGCCGA
>CAZUSU010000028.1:0-4539 GCA_964623315.1 uncultured Gammaproteobacteria bacterium
ATCGAACTCGGGACCTCTGCTTTACGAAAGCATTGCTCTACCAGCTGAGCTAAGGTGGCTCAGCGCCGAATGCGCGACCACTATACAAAAAATAGTTGCCGGCGTCCAGTTTTATCAGATCAAAAGAAAAATATCCATGCAATGCATGGATATTTTTCTTTGGAGCGGGTAAGGGGAGTCGAACCCCTATTTCGTCCTTGGCAAGGACGCATAATAGCCGCTATACGATACCCGCATACACTCCTAAACCGAACATACGTAAAATTAATGGAGCGGGGTACGAGAATTGAACTCGTATCTCATGCTTGGGAAGCACGCATACTACCACTGTACTAACCCCGCATGCAGTGCAACGGAATCAGTTTATCCGGTGGCCTGCTCGCTGTCAAGACCGTCTTTTGCATTTTTTTCTGTATAAATAAACTGACGCACCTTCATATCCTTTACTTGCTGTTGCACGGCCGCGGCTGTTTCTGCGCTACCATATTTGATTAATATATGCCGCGCCTTCACGGCGGTTACCGTGCCATCCTTTTTCTTTTTAATATCATCTACCACAATCAAATGATAACCGAACTGTGTCTCTACCGGATCGCTGACTTTTCCTTTTTCCAGCGAAAATACCACGGCCTCAAACTCCGGCACCATTTTCCCGCGCTCAAAAAAACCTAGGTCACCCCCCTTTTCTGCCGTACCGTCTTGACCAAATTGCTTGGCGAGCATACTAAAATCGGCACCTTCGGTAATGGATTTTTTTATTTCCGCAATTTTGGTGCGTGCCGGTTCTTTGTACAACTTATCCGCAATAACCGTTGCGCGAATGACGCGATCCACATACTCCTCATAGGTCCATCCAAAATCTTTTTTTATTATTTCAATCATTTTGTCTTTACCGCCGGATTCTACAGCAATGACTTGTTCGCGCGCCGCAAGGTCTTCCGGTTTTATGGTCACCCCGCGCGCCGCAAGCACCTTTTCGCCGGCGGTAAGCGCAATCATGCGCTGGAGAGCGCGGGTCCGAATTTCATCGTTTGACGGAATCTGCGGCAATGATCCCGCGGGTAATTCGTCAATTTGTTTTTTAAATGCGGAAATATCCAATGATAACGCGTGCCAACTTAACCACACACCGCCCAGAGATGCAACAGGTGCGCCAACCGCATCAAGTATGGCAGGCATGACCGGCGTTGCATCGGGAAAGCGATATGCCAATGGTACGCCCACCACAAAAATCAAAACAACCAGCCCAACGATTCCGCCAATGAGACCTTTTAAAAACGGACTGCGCGCCGCGGGCTGTTCCGATGCGTGATCGGAATTTTCAACAATAACGAGTTGCTCTTCTTCCATAAGAATTAAGGTAAATTGCCCATACGCGGGCGGAAGAAATAATACCACCATTTCTGTGGATTGGAAAGTGGACGAACCGATGATGAGGGTGTGTATGATTTTGAGGCGGTTGAACTCACTATTTGGCCGGGGACAATCAGCATGGCTTCGCCGGGACGCACGACCTGCAATTCAACACGCGCGCGCTCTTCCACATAGGCATCGCTCTGCAAACGCTTAAGCACCTCAAGTGATTCTATTTTTCTTTTTTCAAGAGAGGAAACCTGCGTGCGTACCCGTTCAATTTCATTGCGCAGTTCGTAGTCCTTAAAATAAACGCGCACAAAACTGACCAAAATAAAAATACAAATGATGATCACCCCCGCGAGCGCCCATGATGATCTCGCTCTGTTCATACGGTAGGGCGTTGCGTCGCCAAAAATTCATCCTGCGTTTCAATTAATAATCGCTGTATGCGATGCGGACGATACACACTCGGCACACACAAATCAACCGACCCCCATCCCGTTTTTAAATTAATATCGCCGTAACGAAACATTGTTTGCAGAGCGCCATGCGTATGCACGGAAATATCCTGAATTTTTTCAAATGATGATTGCGACACCACTCGCTCAAAAAATCCACGCTGATCAAAATCAATGATGCGTTCCGTGGTGATAATAAACAAATTGTGGTACCACAAAAAAATGGTACGAAAAAATAGTGCAAATCCGCACAGTAACACGATGCCGCCACCTAAAATTCCCCCCGTGCCCAGTCGCATGAGCGGCACGAAAAAGAAAAAAATGACGAGCACGCACAGTGCGGCGCCAATATAATGCGGCAGATCAACAATAGGAAATCGTCGGATCACTGCCACAATTTGTTCAGTTGGTTTGAGCGCTATTCCCTTGACGTGACTCATAGGCATGCCACTCCTCGGCAACGACGGTGCGATCATCCCATGGGGTCATAGAATTGTTTGGCCCCACAATCGCTTGTTCGCACCCTTTACCCGTTACCAGTATAACATCTCCCGCCGTCGCCCGCTCAATGGCGCATTGAATTGCGGCGCGACGATCCGGAATCACCAATAAATCTTGGCCATCTTTTTTGCCCACTGCGCGACACCCCGCGGCAACCTGCTCCATAATGGCGCGCGGATCTTCGTCGTACGGATCCTCGTTGGTTATGATGCAAAGCGCCGCGCGCCGACCGGCAATGTTTCCTAAAATCGGTCGTCGTGCCACATCACGACCGCCGCCGGTGCCGCCAAAAACGTGAATAATTTTTTTATGCGGCAAACGTTCCACCGTTTCGTACAGATGGTTCATGGCAACGGGTTCAAAAGCAAAATCAACAATAACGGTGAATGGCTGGCCGGCCGTAATAAATTCGCACCGCCCCGGCACCACAGTCGTGTGCGTAAGCGCGGCGGCACACTGTTCTAAACTCACGCCCACCGCGACTGCGGCGGCAACCGCGGCACAGGCATTATCAACGGCGTGACCACCAATGAGCGGAATGCTAAATGGTACTAAATCCAGCGTGAATACCGCTCCGCTTTCATCAAAGGAAATATTTTCTGGCACAAAGGTACGCTCAACGGATGGACGGGTAATATGCAATGACCACTTTCTTTCAAATGCCGGTGCAAGAAATTCATCGGCCTCAGCAACACGACCGTTCACAATCACCGTTTTAGGAATGTCAAACTTTTTCTTGTGGGGCAACTGTGCGGCGTAGGTAAACATTTTTTTCTTCGCATTTTTATAATTTTCAAATCCCCCATGCGCTTCAATGTGTTCCGGATAAAAATTCGTCAGCACACAAACGTCGTAAAACACCCCCAGATGACGAAATTGTTCCAACCCTTGTGACGTGGTCTCCACGACGGCCACATCACAGCCGGCGTCACGCATGCGCGCAAGCAAACGCTGTGTCCCCCATCGCCCCAACTGTGTCATCTTTGTTTTATTTAATGTACACTCGGCGCCCACGCAAAACTCAATCGTGGATGAAGAACCGACTTGATGACCGGCGGCTTGCAAAATTTTTCCCAATAAATAAACGGTTGTTGATTTGCCGCTCGTGCCCGTTACGCCGATGGTGATCATGCGGCGCGTTGGATATCTATAGTACCATGCGCCAGTGATGGCCAACAAAAAATGGTAGACGCGAAAAAATGGCTGTGGAATTATTTTACGAATTGCGGCGAGCATATGGTGCTATTGTGACGGAAATGGGTGGCGGCGTCAATGTGAACGGTTGCTCTATGGCGTTTAACAATTGCTCCCCACATAAATAAAATGCCCACTCTCGTGGGAATTTTATTTTGACCCGGGCGGGGTTCGAACCCGCGACCATCAGCTTAAAAGGCTGTTGCTCTACCAGCTGAGCTACCGGGTCAAGTAATACTCAAGCGAGAAAAGAATACCAAATTTTTTTATTATCTGCAAGAAAAAAATTGGCCGCCCCCTCAAGTACCCGTTCGGATACTAGTCAGGGGCGGCTCGGTTGTTGCGAGTCAGCCCGCAAACGGCCAGCCGCCGTGCTGTGTGGCCGCCAGGCGCGAATGACGCGCTAGCGCCGGTTGGATGTCAATCCGCACCCACCTGCGCCGCCGCAACAACTGCGGTGGCATGATCGGCAAGCCGGCCATGTGGCGACGCAGTGCCGCGGTCACCACGAAGTGACCCAGCACACCCGTCGCCGAGCCGACTACGAACCCGACCAGCGGCGTCACACACCACACCGCGAGCAGTGTGATGCCGTAGAGCAGTGCCCGCACCCGCTCGTCCAGAGGATCGCGCGTCAGAACGTAGCGCATATCAACCGCGCTCATGCTCCAACTCGCGAATACCACGGTCAGCGGCCCGAGCATCCACGGCTCGGCAACGTAGAATTCCACCACGTTGGCCAAGTACCAAACCGTTGCGGCCGCAAACAGCATCCAAGCCCACTTCATGACACCTCCTCCTTACGCCCAATTGTACTGGACATAAGCGATTGCCGCTCCCACTACCGCGATCAGCACTCCCCACCACGGGGACGGTGCATCCTGCGGAGCAGGCGAAATCGGCCTGTTGATTTTGGCAATTACCGCCCACAGAACGCCGACCACCGTGGCCAGTATCCCGATGTGGGCAAGGCACAACCACACCCCGAAAACCCCCATCCACACGAGCCAGCCGAAGAACTTCAGCACGG
>CAZUSU010000029.1:0-7870 GCA_964623315.1 uncultured Gammaproteobacteria bacterium
CATTCACATTCAACGGACGGCTTTTTCCTCAAATGTCACCGTAATCCGTGACGGAACTTTGGGGGCGCGCTCCATCCACGGTGGGAAAAATTGTGTCTTGACCATGGTAACGCCGCGAATTGATTTTAATTGATCGGCAATTTCGCCGGCCGAACGACCCATGAATTGTACCGGCTGAAACGCGCCGGATCGTTCATCTAAAATTGCGCGCCCCTCGCGATACAATTGAAGTTGTGCCGACTTGGTTGCAACATCCAAGGATTTCAGCGAAACGGTCGGCGCTTCGTTAATAAACGTCACTTTGTGATAGGGCGTTGGTGATTTTGTTTGCACATCGCGATCGGCGGCGGCAAACACTGCAACTTTTGGATAAGCAACCACGGCCATGGTGCCGGAGGCGCGCACGGTAAACGCGCCCGTCTCTTCGCCGGCTTTTACCGCTGGCACTACTTTTATGTTCACCGGCGTATGCAGTACTTCATGTCCTTCTGGCACCACCACCATTGCCAAAAAGCGTTGTCCCCTATCAAAAAGTGCTTTGCGTACTTCTTCTGACGCCTTATCAATATCTTGTTGTGTCACCACACCCACTTTTCCGGCTCCACCCGTCATCGGCACGGTTGAAACACCGTACACTTTTTTTTGTTGTGACGAATTAAGCCCTGGAATAGTAAACCGACCGGACACTGTGTCGCCATCTTTGCCGGCTTTATCTGCCACCAACTCGGCGGTAACGCTTCCGTTGGCTGGTACGGTAACGGCGCGAACCAAGCGAAACAACACACCCTTCTCACTCAAGAAACGAGTTGTTGAGACAAGCGGCTGTGGAGATCCGCTTTCGTTATACACCGTTACGGCGCCACGCGCTTTACCCGGCCTTTCAGATGTTGCCGTGGGATAAAAAACTTTTTCTGTACTTGTGGTCACCGCCACCACGATGCCGGAAAATGCCGTCGTGCTGGTAGTGATTCCTTCGCCCACCGTAACAGTCAGAGCGCTCGCAACGGGTACTGCTTCAAAGGCAACATCAATCGTGGCGCGTTGAAACGTAAAAAAAACAATGACGCCAATCACCGCAACGGTTGCCGTTAAAAATAACAATGAGAGGCGGCGATATAAATTTACCTTTTTTGGCGCCGATGTTGCGGCGTGAATAGCGATGTGCGGACGACGCGCCGGTGTGTATGATTCTTCTTCGGGTGCATACACCACGGTTCTGCGACGTTTAGCAACCGGCCTCCGCGCCGCTTTACGGCGCACACTCTTGCGTTGGGGGGCTGGTTTTTCTTCAAATTCGCCATCAATTGGCAGGTCCAAATCATCTTCTGGCATAGACAAAATATTATTCAGCAACTCTAAATACCTCGGACAACGAGGTCACTCCGGTTGCGGCCTTTAGTATACCATCTTGCGCCATCGTGACCATACCCTCCTCCAGCGCCACTTTTTGAATTTCATCTTCGGACATTTGACCACCTAAAATTATTTTTTCTACGGCCGGCGACATGGCAAAAATTTCGTACAATCCGACGCGACCTTTATACCCGAGCTGTTTGCACTCTGGACATCCGGGTGCGACCATAAACTTCACTTGATCAAGCACAAATGTTTCGCCGGACTTTGGCGAGAGGGTGCTCATAATTTGCGTGATTTTCTTTTTTTCATCGTCAGTGAGCACGGTTTCTTTTTTGCATTTTTCACACAACTTGCGAACCAACCGCTGGCCGATAATCGCGTTCATGGCCGGCGCAAGCAAGAACGGTTTCACGCCCATGGAAAGAAAACGTGGTATAGCACCGGCGGCGCTATTGGTGTGAATGGTGGACAAAAGAAGGTGCCCCGTGAGCGCGGCCTGAATGGCGACTTCGGCCGTCGGCAAATCACGAATTTCGCCAACCATACAAATGTCCGGATCTTGACGCAAAATAGATTTTAGCGCATCTGCAAATGTGTACCCCTTGCTCGCATCAATCTGCGACTGATTAATTCCTTCCAATTTATATTCCACCGGATCTTCCAGCGTAATAATTTTGACACCCGGCTGATTTTTTTTGCGCAAAATGGTATAGAGTGTGGTGGTCTTACCGGAACCGGTCGGACCCGTAGTTATAATCATGCCGTTGGGGCGTCCAATTTCGTGCATGAGTTGTTCAAACGCATGACCGCGAATGCCCAATTGCTCCATACCCACATCGGCCTGCGGTTTTAGGACGCGCATTACCACACTTTCGCCGTACGCCGTAGGAATGGTTGAAACACGAATATCAACCTTGCCGTCGGCGAGTACCAACGTAATGCGTCCGTCTTGCGGCTTGTCGTCAATGTTAATTTTGAGAGCAGACAGTAATTTGATGCGGCCAATAATTTTTTTCCATGACTCGTGGGGGACGTCGCCAATTTCATGTAAAATACCGTCAAGACGCAAACGCACAATAATTTTTGTTTCTTCTGCTTCAACGTGAATATCAGACGCCCTCATTTTTAATGCGGCGGCAAAAATTAACGCCACAAAATCAGTCGTGTTAACCTCTTTCATTTTTGCTGACAATTCTGGAATGGAATCAAAAAGCGATTGAAATTTATCAAGGTCGGCTTGCGTAATGGAAACATCACGCGACACCTGAATTATTTTTGGTAAAGAAGCATACAGCGCCGCGGCTCTATTAAAACTGTCTTCCGTAATAACATACGGGATCAATTTTATTTTTTTCTCGCGTGCGGTGGCGCCTAAAAATTCTTGCACCACCTTGTCCATGATATTGACCACGCCAATACGCGCCTCTTCTGATTCATGAAAAAAAGGAATGGCCAAAAATTTGCGCGCCTGATCTTCCGGAATTAAAGACAACGCTTCCGGTGGAATGGGAAATTTACGTAAATCAATGTAGCGCAGTTTATACTGGGCGGCGAGCGCCTGCGCGTCTGCCTCTTTTTTATCCAGCGCCACTTGCTGTAATTTTGATTGCAATTTGGTCTGCGCTGTTTCGTCATCAAGCGCAACGCCCGGCGCCGCGCCGGCAGGCGCGGTAGGTTTTTTTAAAAGATCAGAGAGACCGGCAATCTGGCCCATATTTATTACTGTTCGCGCTGTACCAATCCGCGCAAAAATCGTAGCACTTTGCTGACCGGACCGTTGTGTTGCATATGATCAAACAGTACCACCACGCACATAAAAAACCATGTGGTGTACACGGCAAATAAAAACCAACCGAAGAAATACAGGGTAACCAAATTCACCCGCACGAGCGGCGCGACATACCCCGTTGCCAATTGCATGATGTGTGCAAACCAAAACAGCGGGATAAACAGCGCTTGAGTTAATATCTCTGCGGCCGTAACGACCACCATGTTGAACACCAAAAACAGAATGCCAATTTCCAGCGACGCGAGCCAGTGCCGGCGGAACAAAGCAAATCCACTCTGCACGGCCACAAATAAAGGTTGTTTTTCCAGCACCACATAACAAGTTGCAAACAAGATACTAAACGTGAGCCACACATCAAATATCGCAACAACGGCAAACCCCACGACAAACAAAAGTTGCGGCCACCACACCTCTGGATTAACATCCACAAAATAGCGGAGCCACAATAATAAAGCGCTCACCACAAAAACGCCGAGCGCTTTGATTACTAAAACACCGGTGATGGACCAAAAATGATGGAGTGCATCGTGCCAAATTGCGCTCAACGAATATTGTTGCTTACGAAATATGTGGTCGCCTGCGGCAACAACCGCGCCCTGACATGCAATGACTAAAAAGACAAATAACGCGAGTAGCAACACCATGAGCAGTGACATCCCGATACCGGCCGCAAGCTGGATGCCAGAATTCGGCGAAAAAACGGTGAGATGCCACTGGGGAACGGTGGCAGAGGTGATCGCCGCATCAACACCCACACGGGTAACCGTAAGCAGGCCGTGCAGTGAATATAACAGTTGCGACTGGCCTAAAAATAATGCAAACGCACCGAACAACCACAGCATCGGATGGCGCCACGTAACGGTCCATGCGTCGCGAAGAATATGGCGGTATAAAGTTTGTGACATAGGAGCGGATAAAAAAGTATGGATAGTATACCACAAACCTATGCTACCCCGCACGGTGGTCTATGAGCCACACCTTGTGGGGGTTTTTATTTTTCAGGAAAAATTGAAAGTAACATTTTTTTACGCGGCGCACCCCTTCTCCAACCCCACGATATCCACAAATTCTTTTTCTTCCAGCGTTTCTTTTACCAGCAACTCTGCGGCAAGTTTATCCAGTGTTGCGCGATGCGTTACCAATAGACGTGTTGCGTGTTCACCGGCAGATTTAACCAAACGCCCGACTTCGGCATCTATAACTTCAGACGTTTTTTCGCTGTAATCACGCTCGCTTATTCCCTGACCGACGTACACCAATTCTTCATGCGTACCAAAAGTGCGCGGACCAAGTATATCGCTCATGCCATATTGGGTTACGGCATCACGCGCGATACGTGTGGCCGTTCGTAAATCGCTTGAGGGACCGGTTGATAACATATCATCGCCGAAAATTAATTTCTCTGCCGCCCATCCGCCGAGCGCCATGGCCAAATCATCAATAAATTCCGCGCGGGTGTGATAGTGTTTATCTTCTACCGGCATTTTTAGTGTATAACCGCCGGCATGACCGCGTGAAATAATTGAAACCTTACGAATCGGATCGGTGTATTTCAAAAGATGTGCAACGAGCGCATGACCACTCTCATGATACGCCGTCATCTTCTTTTCTTCGTCGGAAAATACATGACTCCGGCGTTCCGGCCCCAACAACACCTTTTCAATTGACTCTAAAATTTCTAAACTACCAAGCGTCTGTTTGCCACGACGCGCCGTTAAAATGGCCGCTTCGTTCATAAGGTTTGCAAGATCGGCGCCGGTAAACCCAGGGGTGCGCTCGGCAATTTTGCGCAAGATGACATCTTCGGCGAGCGGTTTGTTTTTACCGTGAATAGCCAAAATTTGTTCACGCTCATTAATGTCCGGCAAAGATACGGTCACGCGACGATCAAACCGACCCGGACGAAGTAACGCCGGATCCAAAACATCGGGCCGATTAGTTGCGGCAATAACAATAATCCCATTATTGGGTTGAAACCCATCCATCTCTACCAAAATTTGGTTCAACGTTTGTTCGCGTTCATCGTGTGAACCACCCATACCAGAACCGCGACGACGGCCGACGGCGTCAATTTCATCTATAAACACAATGGCCGGCGCTAATTTTTTGGCGCGGGCGAACAGATCACGCACCCGCGAAGCGCCCACGCCCACAAACATTTCTACAAATTCAGAACCGGACATGTGGATGAATGGCACACCGGCCTCGCCGGCAACGGCACGTGCGAGCAGTGTCTTACCGGTACCCGGAGAACCCATCAATAAAACGCCTTTCGGAATTTTTGCGCCCAGAGACGCAAATTTTTCCGGCGTCTTAAGAAATTCTACCACTTCCTGCAATTCTTCTTTTGATTCTTTCATGCCGGCAACGTCCGCGAAACTCACTTTTGTTTTTTCGTCTATATCTAGCTCACGGGCAGTTGATTGGCCAAAACCAAACGCGCGACTGTTGGCGCCCTGCACTTGGCGTGCCATAAAAAAGAACAGCAATGCGATGAGCATAATCGGCCCAAAGATTGGTATGAGCATCCCCACCCAATAGCGCCATCCATGATCTTCGGTAATTGCCAGTTCTGCCGCTTTTAATTCTTCCGGCGTCACGCCGTATGCGCGCAAGGTGGTAGGTAATGTTTCGCTGATTTCTTTGCGTGACGTTAATTTGCTACCGTCTGTTTTGGTAACACGTAATTCGCTATCCAGCACTTCTATTTTTTTTATTTCGCGTTTCTGCACCAGAGTGGCGATTTCGGACAGTGACGCTTCGCGGGGCTTTTCGCCGGTGGCGCGCATGTTATTGGCAAAAAGCGCCAACACCCCCATTGCCACGACAAAAATCAGCACGTTTTTTAGAAGTGCGCGCATAGCGTTAGGCGGTGGGCTCTGCTGGTTCTGATTCGCTGACTTTTTCTTTTTCATTTGTTTTTTGTTTTGGCACGACGCCCGGCACGCGCAACCCAATACGATGTTCGGCCGCATCAACGGACACAATTTCAAATGTTGCTGTGTCGCCGGCTTTAAACGTTTTGGTAATATCTTCAATCGGTTCATTGGATAGTTCCGACACGTGCGCCAAACCCTGAATATCTTTTTCCATTTCTACAAACAAACCGTACGGGTTTACTTTGGCGATGCGACCGGTGATCGTTTGACCGACAACGTATTTTTCCGGCACGCCCTTCCACGGATCCGGCGTCAATCGTTTCATGGACAGGAAAATTTTCTTGCCATCAATTTGGATGATCTCGGCGCGTACGTGATCTCCCACGCGCACGACGTCCTTGGGGTGATCAATGCGTTGCCACGCCAATTCGCTGATGTGCACCAACCCTTCCACGCCGTCAAATTTAACAAAGGCGCCAAAAGCGGTAATCGCGGAAATATCGCCTTCAATAATTGTGCCCATGACATATTTTTCTGCAATTGCCGTTTTGGACTCTTCCTGCGCCGCCTTTTCTGACACAATTAATTTTTCATCTTTGTCGCTTACATCAATAACTTTGACAGAAAATTCTTGACCAACGTATTCTTTTAATTTATCAAGAATTTTTCCTTTGTCGCCACCGGCAACACGCGGATAGTGGTCGCCTGCCAGTTGTGACACGGGCAAAAAGGCATCCATGCCGTTGAGGTCAACCATGAGACCGCCCTTGTTAGCTTCCTTAATACGCACGCTCATGACGGTTCCGGCGCGACGCAATTCTTCTAACTTGCCCCACACGCGCTGATGGCCGGCGGTGCGGAATGATAATTCCAACTCTCCATTTTCATTTTCCTGTTCAATGACGGTGGCCTCTACTTCGTCGCCTTCCTTGAGATTACGGTACTCGGTACTTTCTGCATAAAGCTGGGGGCCGCGAATTACACCGGTACGCAGACCGGCAAGGTCAATGCGCACTTCGTTGCGGCCAACCGAAAGCACCTGTCCCTTCAAGGTGTCGCCCTCCTTGGGCACCGAACCAAACTGCTCATCGAGTAACTTGGCAAAGGCGCTTGTTGGTGCGGCGCCGTTTCCGTTGCTCAATTTTGTGGCAATCATGTTCATAAATAAGGTAGGAGGATTGTAGCAGGTTGGTTAAAGGGAGTCAACAATTAAAAAACACCCCGCACCAGCTTCGTTGAGCTAGCGCGAGGTGTGTGAGGCGTGAGGCGTGCGCCTCGCCTAGTGTACGGTCGGCGCCTCTGCGGCCACGCTCGCCACTGGCACGAAATCAGACCAAAGCGGCAGGAACGGTTCGGCATCGGTCAGCAGTGACGCCAGACTCCCTTGAGAACCCGCGTCAAACGTGAGGGTTTGCGGAGGGCAGGTTTTAAGACTACTATCAAACTTAGTCCACAAATCGCCCATCTTGCCCCGAACATGGACAGGGAGCGAAATGCGCACCCACCTGATCTGCGCAAACTGTCCTTCGCCTTCTGCTCCGACCGGACATGCCATCTTGAGCTCAATCCGCGTACGGTTGTTCTGATGTTCAAGGACGATGTGCTGTTCATCCACAAACGTCTCCCCCATTGTGAGAACTTTGAGATGTTTGTACCAGTCGTCGGCGTTCGGCAAATCAGCGTCTCTATTGAAGTCATATCCGATAGCACCACCATCGGATTCCTCCACCAGCCGAGTACGGCGCAAAAGCTCCAATGCGCAGGCAATGGCAAAGTGGCACGCCGGCGTCAGTTCCACCGTTCCGTAGAAGCCCATATTCAGCGGCCTTGTCCCCATGACAAACCT
>CAZUSU010000030.1:0-17591 GCA_964623315.1 uncultured Gammaproteobacteria bacterium
CGATTTTTAATTTTATAATAGATTGTACGTATTCGGCGCAACGTCCGAATAGGGTGAGGGGATCATGGCCACAAGCAGGGGAATTGACTGGTGTTTCAACTACGCGTGCGCGGTTGCACAGGTGATCGCAGAGCGTGTGTACTTCTGGACGACCCCGAAAGGATCGTTCATCAACCCGCTCTTCTTCAAGGGCAAGCGCACGGTCAGGATGAGTCAATCCATTGCGGAAATCGTCCAGCAGAAAGATCCTGAATCGGGTGCGCTCACCGTGCTCGTCGTTTTTTTCGACGGAAGCTGGGTGAAGTTGCAACTGTCCAAGAATGGCCCGATTACGGCGGAAAATCCACCGATCGTTGAGTGGGTGCAGGTGCACGGCTGGGAGACCCCGACGCGCGGATCCAAGACGTATCAGCACACGGGTCGAGATCCAAACTCCACGCACACACAGACGTTCGGCAAATACGGCGGCAAGGGTTCGATGGAGACGCCGGAGCTGCGTGATCTGCTTCGGCCATTCATGCCGGACTTCGCGCCGTTCCACGAGAATGACTGCCCGTCCACGATGCGTCAGCGCATTGCGGCGTAGCGGCGCGCAAACACCGGCAAGCCGTTCGTAGCATGAATGCGTATGCTACGAACGGTATTTTTATAACAGGCACAACGATACTGCAATATGTATGTGGCCTTATGCACGCACTTGTCATGAGCACAAAACCATGCTACAATGCCCTATATGTACAATTGGGGAGTTGATCTGCGCATCCTAAAAAAAGATAAAGTTCAGTATACTATCTGGCACATTGAACAGATGGTTAATTTTGGTTTGAATGGAAAGAAACTGTCCGCGCAACTGTTAAAAAAATATTGGCCACTGCTTAATCTTGATCCAAAAAAAAAGAGATATCTTGAACGAATGCTATGGCCGCGAAAACAATCCTAACGGCCAACCAACAGAACCTGCTTAATCGCATCGCATCGCATAAAATTTTATGCAAAAATTTTTATTTGACCGGTGGTACGGCACTCGCGGAATTCTATCTGCACCATCGCTATTCCGAAGATCTTGATTTTTTTTCTGAAAATGAGGTTGATGCGCAGGGCGTGTTTTCAATTTTGAAATCCTTTAAGCAGGCAGTGGGAATAAAAAAAATTGATGCAGAACAAAGTTTCAATAGAAATTTATTTTTTTTGCATCTTGCCGATGGTGAAATAGTCAAAACAGAATTTACGTATTTTCCATTTCCACGCATTGAACAAAAACAGAAAATTGATTTATTGTGGGTAGATAGTTTGATAGATATCGCGGTGAATAAAGTGTTTACTATGTATCAAAAGCCGCGTGCTCGAGATTTTATTGATTTATTTTTGATTGTTGAAAATAAAAAATATAAAATTGCGGATTTATTAAAACGTGCACGAAATAAATTTGATTGGCACGTTGACCCGCTTCAACTAGCTGCGCGTTTTTTGGAGGTCCTACAGGTCAAGGATTATCCGCGTATGATTAACAAGGTATCGCCAGAGCGATGGCAGAAATTTTTTGTCGCGGAGGCGGCACGTCTCAAAAAAAATATTTTAGCGTGATATGCGCGTATTGATTCTCGGCTCACACGGAATGCTCGGTCAAGAGCTGGTTCGCGTGGGAACGTTGGCCGGCCATGAAATTATCGGGTGGGATAAAACCGATATAGATCTGACGTCTGCGGGCGCGATGGACAAAATTCGCGCGTCTGCGCCGGAAATTATTATTAACGCCGTTGCGTATAACGCCGTTGACGACATTGAGGGCGAAGGGTGGGGGACTGCACAAAAAATAAATGGCGAATTGCCCGGCCAGCTTGCCGTTGTTGCAAAAGAACTAGGCGCAATATTCGTACATTTTTCAACTGATTATGTGTTTGATGGTGAATGTGATGCTGGTTATCGTGAAGATGCACAGCCGTCACCGGTTAATGCATACGGACGCAGTAAAATGCTTGGCGAAGACGCGGTAAAATCCGTGGGTGAAAAATTTTATATTATTCGTCTGTCGCGCTTGTTTGGAAAACCGGCTGTGTCGTCGAGCGCAAAGCGCAGTTTCGTTGATATCATGAGGGAGCTCGGGCGCACAAAAGAAACGATCAACTTGGTTGATGAAGAAAAAACGTGCGTTACCTATGCGCCGGATTTGGCACGGGAAGTTTTTGCACTTGTTGAAGTACACGCGCCATTTGGTTTGTATCACCTCACCAACGCAGGCGCGTGTACGTGGTACGAATTTGGCACAGAAATTTTTCGCCTTATTAATTCAAAAATTATAGCGTCACCGGTGCCGGCCAGCGCATTCCCGCGCGCGGCAAAACGTCCGCGCACTTCAGAACTTCTTAACACCAAACGGCCGCCATTGCGCCCGTGGCAGGATGCGCTCGCCGAATATGTCTGCGGTTGATCTTTCCATAATTACCGTTGGCTACAAAAGTTGTACATACGTCCGCGCACTTTTGGAATCGCTTTTTGAAGCGCGCGGCCAACTCACCATTGAATATTTTATTTTGGACAACGCATCCAATGACGGCCTCATTGAAATGGTGGAAAAAGAATTTGTGCCGCGGTGCGATGAGCGCCTAAAAATTTATCCCATTCAAAATGATGTCAACCTTGGATTTGCCAAAGCAAATAACATTGGCCTGCAAAAAGCGCAGGGTCGCTATATTTTATTACTCAATCCGGATATGCGTTTGTTTAGTGACAGCTTGACAAACCTAGTGGCTTGGATGGATACTCATACAGATGCTGGCATTGTGGGCGGGCGGCTATTGACGCCGGACGGGGAAACAGTTCCTCACGTCCGCAGATTCCCTCGGCTCACTGATCAACTGTTCATTCTTCTTAAAATACCGCATCTTCTGCCGCAGGTCCTGCATGCCTATCTGTGCGCAGGATTTGATTATGACGCGCCCGCACGCGTTGACTCCATTCGCGGATCGTTTTTTGCCATTCGTCGGGAGACAATACAAAAAATTGGACGGCTGGACGAACGGTATTTTATCTGGTTTGAAGAAGTTGATTACTGTCGGAAAGCCGCCGCGGCCAACATTCAGGTGTGGTACACGCCGGAAACACGCGCCGTTGATTTTGTCGGTCGCAGTTTCTCGCTGGTCGGTGGCTATAAAAAACAGTGTTATTTCACCAGAAGTATGCACGCCTATTTTAAAAAATGGCATCCGCAGGTGGCGTGGATTATCGGTTTGACCGCGCGAGGCGCTCGTGTAGCCGCAAGGATCAAAGAGATTAAAGAAAAAATATGACCCAACTGCGCGTACAACTCGTGTCATGGAACGGCGAGAAATATATATCGCATCTGTTTGCATCTTTACGCGCGCAAAAATTTTTAAATTGGGATTTGGTCGTCCTTGATAATGGCTCATCGGACGCAACGGTGGAAAAATTGCAACAGGAATGTGCCACTCTGCCGGTACATTCAACGATTGTTCAGAAAAAAACCAACAGCGGCTTTGCCGGTGGTCACAACGAATTATTTTCGCACACCATACAAGAACGTATTCCCTACGTATTATTGCTGAATCAAGACATGCATCTTGATGCGTATTATTTTGAAAAACTGTTTTATTTTATGGAGGCACATCCGGATTGCGCCAGCGCAAGCGGACGTTTGATGAAATGGGCATTTCCGGATAAGACCAACGTGATTGACACGTTGGGCCTGCAGGTGCTGAATAATCACCGCGTCATTGAGCGCTCTGGCGGTCGGGTGTGGCATGAAGATGATGACATTGAGGCGCTGGAAGTATTTGGCGTGTCCGGCGCGCTTCCGGTGTATCGCACGAGCGCATTGAGCGAAGTATCTTTTGAAGATGAAGTATTTGACGGCGATTTCTTTTCCTACAAAGAAGACGTTGATCTGGCGTGGCGATTGCGGCTGGCGGGGTGGTGTTCGTTTACCGTACTGGATGCGGTGGCATGGCACGATCGTTCCGCAAGCGGGCCCATTAATCAGTCGGATGTTTCGGCGGCACACAATCGTAAATTTAAATCCGCGCTCGCGAATTTTTATTCCTATCGCAACCATTTGCTCATGCTCATCAAAAATTACGGCGGCGGGTCGGTCACAAAAAATTTATTGCCACTCGTGTGGTATGAACTAAAAAAAGCGGGCTATTTGGCAATTGTTGATACGCGTGTGATGATGCGCGGATGGCGAGATGTCGCGCGTCTTTTACCGCGCATTTTACGCAAACGCGCATTGGTGCGCGCAAAAACGCGCGTGGCGCCGTCGGATATTGCACGTTGGTTTGAAGTAGGATAAACTACGCGCGCTATGACCGACGAGCCCACACAAATTGCCGTGGTAATTCTGAACTATAAAATGCGCCATTTTGTGGAGCAGTGTGTACGTTCTGTTGCTGGCGATGCCGCGGCGTGTGGACTTACCGTACAGCTCGTGGTGGTTGATAATGATTCACGCGATGAGGTGCTTGCATGGGTTGCGCACGAAGTGCCGAACGCCATAATCGTACAGACCGGCGGCAATTTTGGTTTTGCGCACGGAGTGAACGCAGGGTTGCGCGCCTGCCGCGCATCTTATTATTTTGTGTTAAATCCTGATGCGCATTTTACGCAATCCAACACCTTGCACGGTTTATATGCGTGGATGGAAGCGCATCCGCGCGTCGGTGTCTGCGGGCCGCGCCTCATCAACGATGACGGATCCCTGCAGTATTCCTGCATGAAATTTCCTTCGCTCACCATCCAGCTTCTGCGACGCAGTTCGTTGTCCCTCTGGCCGTTCGTTGCGCGTCGCATTGATTCTTTTTTAATGCGTCAGTGGGCTCACGACACGGAGCGACCCATTGATTGGCTTATGGGTTCGGCGTTATTTATTCGCGACACCGCCCTTCAAGCCGTGGGCCCTTTAGACGAACAATTTTGGATGTACTATGAAGATACGGATTGGAGTCGTCGGTTTTGGCAGAAAGGGTGGCCGGTGTACTACCTTCCACACATAACACTTATGCATCATCATGGAAGGGGGAGCGCAAAAGTACCGGGGATAATTATGCCGCTTCTCAAAAATAAATTGGCGCGCGCGCATCTCAAAAGTTGGGCGCTTTATTTTTGGAAATGGAAAACAACGCACCCTTTCCGTATCGTATGAACACCCCGCGTATCGCCATTGTGTATTTATCTTTTCACTCGGAACCGTACATTGATGACGTGGTAAACGCGCTTGAAACGGTCAAATATCCAAAAGAAAAACTTGAACTTATTATTGTTGATAACCCGCATCCCACGCACGGGTTAAGCATGGCACATCTTACGGCGCACGTTCTGCCAAAGTCAGGCAGAACCTTACCGTGCGTCACGTTATTGCCGCAAACGGAAAATTTGGGTTTTGCCGGCGGTAATAATGTGGGCGTTACCTATGCCATTGCGCATAATTTTGATTATATTTTTTTTCTGAACAATGACGCGTATCCCACGGCAGACACGTTTACCGAATTGGTGCGCGTATTTGAAACGGATGCGCGCATTGCCATCGCGCAATCATTGCTGTTATTACATCCGCGCCGTGAATTAATTAATTCCAGCGGCAATATGATTCATTTTTGTGGATTTGGATATTGTCGCGATTATCAGGTGCCGGTGGCGGATCGCGACCTGCAACCGATTGAAGACATCCCGTATGCGTCCGGCGCCGCGTTCATGATTCCGACGGTGCTCTGCAGACAATTTGGCGCATGGGACGGTGATTTTTTTCTGTACCACGAAGATATGGAATGGTCTCTCCGCCTTAAGTCGTTGGGATATCGTGTCGTGCTTGCTTCAAAATCCATCGTGTATCATGCATACGAATTCCAGCGATCCATTTCAAAATTTTACTGGATGGAGCGCAACCGTTTTGGCGTGTTGCTCATGTTTTTGAAATGGCCGACGCTGTGGCTAATCGCACCGGCGCTTTTTATATTTGAAATCGGGACGTATCTGTTTGCGTGGAAGGGCGGTTGGTGGCGGCAGAAACACCAGCTCTATGCTTATTGGATTATGCCGTCAACATGGTATATATGGATGCAAAAGCGCAGAAAAATTCAGGCGGCGCGCTCGGTGGGAGATGCCGCATTGACCGCAGATTTTGTGGGCTATGTAAAGTTTCAGGAATCCCGTATTGAAAATCCGGTATTGCGCTACCTTGCAAATCCCCTCATGTCCGCGTATTGGTTTCTTGTCAAAAAAGTGATGTTTTGGTAAGGTTGCGCCGGAGCTATACTTAATATGCGCGCATTGATTGCAGCCGGTGGCCACGCCACCCGTTTACGCCCCATAACGCACACCATTAACAAACATCTCATTCCGCTTGCCAACAAGCCGATGATTTTTTATGCCATAGAAAAGGTGGTCAGTGTGGGTGTGCGCGAGATTTACATAAACATTAATCCGGGCGAACAGGAGTTGCAACGTTATGTGGGTGATGGTAGTCGATGGGGAGCGCGGGTGCATTACATTGAGCAACTCGGCGGGCCCAAAGGTCTCGCGCATATTATTCGCAATGCAGAACCGTACCTGCGCGGCGAACCGTTTATTTTTTATCTGGGCGACAATATTGTGCTGGGGTCATTGGAGCGTTTTGTTACGCGGCTCCAACGCGATCATCTTGATTGTGTATTGGCGTTTGCGCGGGTGCAGGACCCGAGCCGTTTTGGGGTGCCCGTTATAGAAAACGGCCGTCTCATACGCATAGAGGAAAAACCGGCCGTGCCGCAATCCGATTTTGCGCAAGCCGGTATTTATTTTTACACAGACGCTATTTTTGACGCCGTAAAAAAAATTGAGCCAAGCAGTCGCGGCGAGCTGGAAATTTCAGACGCTAATTCATGGCTTATTGCCAACGGACATGCGGTGGGATGGGAAGAAATTACCGGCTGGTGGAAGGACACGGGCAAACCGGAGGACTTATTGGAGGGCAACCAATTACTGCTGGACGAAATGACGATGGCTGAAGCGCGCAACGAAGGAATGATTGGCCCCAACGTCATTATTCAAGGTCGCGTAAAGATTTCTAAAGGCGCGCGCATTTGGGACAACGTATTAATTCGCGGGCCGGTAGTGATTGGCGAAAACGCTTGCATCAGTAACGGCTATATTGGACCCTACACCGCGATTGGCAATAACGCATACATAGATAAAACTGAAATTGAACATTCCATCGTGCTTGAGCATGCACGCATTATTGCCGACACGCGCATCGTTGATTCTATCATCGGAAAAAATGCGTCCATCACGTCCGCAAAATCATCTCTCCCGTTGGGACATAAATTAGTGGTTGGTGATAATTCACAAGTGGAAATTTGATGGGTGCTTACGGTGGGCGCTTATTTTATAAGGCGCGTTCTTGTGCGAGCCGTGTGCCGTTTATGACATCGGTAAACACTAAAACGCCCTCATCCGTGACCGACACATCGCGAATATCAGTTCCGGAAACGATGAGCAAGGGGTCAGACGTTGGATCACCGAGTTGCAGTGCTCTTATTCGTTCCGATTGCACCACGAGTAATAATCCGCGTTTCGGTACGGCTACGACGGCGCGTATCGGACTACTGAATCGTGCCAATAAGATCGGTGTTTTGGTTTGTGTCGGTACCGACCATAGTTCAAACGGTGTGTGAACCAAAATCACCGAGGTTTTATTAAAAGTATGAGCGAGTACGTGTGTACCCGGTAATGAAAATTTTATTTTATCATTCTCAAAAAAATTAACTCTACCCGTGAGGGATGATCGCACTGCCGTCATGCCGTGAAGAGTGACCGATTCTGCGCTGATGATTGGCGCGGGCAGAGGCGCCTCATGCGCCCCCACGCGCGCCGCGCGCACGAGTGAAATAGTTTCAACAAAAGTGGTGATGAGCGGATCCACGCGAATAATTTTTTCAAACGGCATAAATCCCTCACGCGTTATACGTACCGTATGCACACCGGGGAATACAGAGCGAATGGACACCGGCGATCGCTTGGTCTGCACCACGGCATCAAGCTGTAGTTCTGCGTCGCTGGGGTCAAATGAAAGCTGAATATTGCCGGTGCGGGCGACGGTTAACGGAGATAATTTCAGGCGATAGCCGCTCGCAAAACTCACCAAAAAAAACGCGGTGATGATATAGCATATGACCACCATCCAGAAGAGAGAGCGACGAGTTGAGCGGCGGAGCATAGTATTGCGAAATTGGTCTGCCTAGTGTACTCTGTTGTGTATTATGGCGCAATTGCGTATTCAAGGACAAAAAAAATTGGAAGGTGCGGTCGCGGTGTCTGGCGCCAAAAATGCGGCGCTCAAATTTATTGCGGCCGCATTGCTCTGTGACGGGCCGGTTACGCTTACCCGCGTACCAATGATTGATGATGTGCGGCGCATGTTAGACATTGTCCGCGCACTGGGTGCGTCTGTTGCATACAACCCACAGGAACACACCGTAGAGATTGATCCGCGTACCGTAACTTCTCACGCCATTACCGAAGAACAGGCACGGACGATTCGCACGTCAATTATGCTTGTTGGTCCGCTCCTTGCGCGCTTTAGTTCTGCATCTATCGGGTATCCGGGAGGGTGCGTTATTGGTCGGCGGCCAATTGATTTATATTTGCAGGGATATGAAATGTTTGGCGCATCGCGCGAACAAAAAAATGACATTTTTACCTTTAATGCAAAAAAATTATCAGGCATGACTTTTGTTTTTCCCTTGGTGAGCGTGGTGGCAACCGAAACCTTTATGATGATGGCCACACGCATTGAGGGCGTTACCGTTTTGCAAAATGCCGCCATGGAACCGGAAGTGGTTGCGCTCGCCGATTTTTTGAATCAATGCGGTGCACGTATTGTCGGCGCCGGAACTCCCACGATTACCATTACGGGCGTTCGTTCGCTATGCGGTGGCATTGTGGCCATGATTCCAGATCGCATTGAGACGGGCACTTTTGTTATTTTGGGCGCGCTTATGAGATCGCGTTTGCGTGTAGAACGGTGTGAGCCGTCGCATAACGCCGTATTGCTGGAATTACTGCGTCGCATCCATGTGCCGATTACGGTGGGTCCGGATTGGATTGAAACACAGCCATACGCAAACCAATTAATTGCAACCAATATTAAGACGCATGAGTATCCGGGTTTTATAACCGATCTGCAGGCGCCTTTGGTGGTGCTTTTAACGCAAGCCGTTGGTTTATCGCTCGTCCATGAAACAATTTTTGAGGGGCGTTTATTTTATACCGACCTGTTGAACCGCATGGGTGCAAATATTATTTTGTGTGACCCGCACAGAGCGCTGGTGGAAGGTCCCACCAAACTGCACGGCAAAAAATTGGAAAGTCCGGATATTCGTGCCGGTATGGCTATGGTGATGGCCGGTCTCTTGGCCGAAGGAGAAACAATTATCGGTAACATTGAACAGGTTGATCGCGGTTATGAACAGGTGGATACTCGACTGCAAGCACTCGGAGCTGATATCATGCGTATAGCATAACCATCGTACTTTATGTATCAACCGGAATATCCTTCTGCGCGCGAACGGACACACCGCATCGTTCGGCGATATTTTTTTTCAATGGTTGTGGTGGGGGTTTTTGGTTTGGGTATTTTTATTGGTCGCTCAAGCGATGCGCCGGTGGAGGCGGTCAGCCGTCGTTTTTCGGAAGCGCAGTGTCCAATAAAAAATAGTGCCGTTAAATCCGGATTATCTTATAGCGTTGACTTTAAACAGTTTTGGGAAGTGTGGAGTAAAATTCAGGAAAAATCAGTTAAGCGTCCTTTGGACGACATGAAATTATTTCAAGGCGCAATGTCGGGGATGGTGAGCGCGCTTGAAGATCCGTATTCAGTTTATTTCACGCCAAAAGTTGCAAAGCAGTTTGCCGAAGAGCTGCAAGGCAGTTTTTCCGGTATTGGCGCCGAGGTTGGTGCAAAAGAAGGACGCGTGGTTATTGTCGCGCCGCTTCCCGATTCGCCGGCGGAACGTGCCGGTTTGCAATCCGGTGATTTTGTTTTAATGATCAACGATGAATCCACTTTTGGGCTTGCCGTTGACGAAGCCGTTAAGCGCATTCGCGGACCGCAAGGCACTACCGTCGTACTACAAGTAGAACGCGCCGGCGTTAAACAACCCATCAAAATTTCCATTACGCGTCAAAAAATTGATTTGAAAAGCGTAGCCACCATCGTACTGCCTAACGACATTGTTTTAATGACCGTAACCACATTCAACGAACAAACCGCCAAGCAGTTTGAAGAGGCCGTTCAGCTTATTCAGCAAAAAAATGCGCGCGGCATTATTCTTGACCTGCGCAATAATCCGGGCGGTTATTTAGAAACATCCGTTGCGTTTGTGAGTGAATGGCTCCTGCCCGATGTTGTCGTGGTTGGTGAGCGGGGGAGCGTTTCCACTACCACGCCGCGCAGTGAAATCTTGAGCACGGGGTTTCATCGGTTGCTCGGTATTCCTACGGTGGTGCTGGTAAATGAGGGCTCCGCAAGTGCGGCAGAAATTGTTGCCGGCGCACTGCAAGACCATCGTGCGGCAACTCTCATGGGGACTAAAACATTTGGGAAGGGCTCGGTACAGGAATATGAAGAACTACCGGACGGTTCAGCGCTAAAATTAACGGTGGCACACTGGTATACGCCGAGCGACCGTTCAATTAATGAAAATGGTATCAAGCCGGATGTTGTGGTTGATGACAAACCGGACAAACCGGCGGCTGATGGCCTGCAGACGGTGTACGGTCGCAAGGACTGGAGCAAAGATCCGTTAGTACAAAAAGCAATTTCGCACCTTTCTAAAACGCCGCGCTCTGCACCCTAACTTGTGGCAGGTGCGTGGAGTGGTGACGCGTGGGCTCGGCGCCGCGCATGCATTGGGATATCCCACGATCAACGTGACCTATGCGTCAGATTGTCCGTTGGCCGCCGGTATTTATGCGGCATTTGCAGAACGGCAAGGACAGAGGTGGCGTGGTGTTGCGGTCGTGGGCGGTGATTTCGCCGTGAGCACACGGCCAAAAGTTGAAATACACTTATTTGAAAGGTGCGATGTCAGTGAGAACGAACCGGTGATGATACAATTCTGTCAACAGATCGGTGTGCAGGAAAAAATTTCATCGCGCGATGAACTGATAAAAAAAATCGCACGTGATGTGGCGACTGCTAAAAAATGGTGGGCAGAACAATAACATATTAAATATGTTTACCGGAATTATAACTGACATCGGCACCATCATAGAGGCACAAAACCGCAACGGGTGGTTTCATGTGCGTATTGGCGCACCGGCAACGGCGGCACGCTTGCGCGAAGGGAGTAGTGTGGCAGTAAACGGCGTATGCCTGACGGCTAATCACCTATCAGCGACGGGCGAAATTGATTTTTCCATTTTGCCCGCCACCTTACGCATAACAACTATTTCTGCGTGGCAGGTGGGGGGAAGAGTAAATCTAGAATGCGCCCTGCGCGTGGGGGATGAATTAGGCGGTCATTTTGTGTATGGTCATGTTGATGGGTGCGGCACCGTGGCAAGCGTCATTGCCGAAGAAAATTCAAAACGGCTTCATATTATCATTCCACCGGCGCTTTTGCCCTACCGCGCACCAAAAGGTTCGGTGTGTGTGGACGGTGTTTCGCTAACGATATCCGCGCTCACCGATGATGGTTTTGAAGTGGCGCTGGTTGAATACACCTTACAACACACGACACTTGATTCACTTTTGGTGGGCGATCAGGTGCAGGTGGAGATGGATATGTTACTGAAATTTTTGCATCAGACCCCGTCTAAAATCTCCTGATACTACACCATGCTCATCCAGTGCGGATTTGTTTCAACGTCCAACTCCAGAAAAACTTTTTTATCCAAAATTTGTTCAAACTCCTTGCGGGCGACGGTGCCAATTTCTTTTATGGTACGGCCACGTGCGCCAATGACCATTTTTTTATAACGGTCTGCGCTGACCACAATGCGCGCCTTCACCACAAACATACTATCGCCACCATCCCGTGTTGATTTTTCTTCTATAGAATCCACGACCACATGCATTTCATACGGCAGTTCATCGCGGGAAATGTGCAGGGCTTTTTCACGAATCAATTCCGCGACCCATTGCTCGCGGGTCAAATTTGTTTTTTGGTTTTCATACAGCGGCTCGCCATCGGGGAGCGCTGAATACACGGCGTCAATGAGAGTGGGGAGGTGTTCGCCCGTTTGCGCGGAAATTTCTATGATGTGTTGAAACAGTTCCGGCGCCAATTCCACATACGATTCCCGAAAGGGGCGTTTGTACAGATCTAATTTATTAAGCACCATTATTTTTTGTATGAGGGGAGCGCGCCGCAAGAGTGATAACATAAATCGTTCTTCGGCGCCGATGGATCGTGTTGGGTCAACGACATACAAAATGACATCAACATCGCGCAATGATTCCTCAACTTTTTTGAGCAGAACGCCGGTCAAATTTCCGTGCGAACCCTTGAGGACTCCCGGCGTGTCCATGAAAATAATCTGTCCGCGCCCGTCTTCATAGGTGCCATGAATCACGTGACGCGTGGTTTGCGGCACCGGCGTGATAATGGAAAGCTTGCGCCCCACGAGCGCATTGAGCAAAGTTGATTTGCCGACGTTGGAGCGACCAATGATCACTGCAAATCCTGACTTCATTTTGCGCTCGTGACGTTGGCAAATTTACGCAATTTGAGCGAGCCATCAAAGGCGCGCACGCGGCGCGTGGTGAATTTCACGATACCGGCAATAGCGGCGTAAAGCGTATCATCGCCACCGCGACGGACATTTTTGCCCGGATGCATTTTGGTGCCTCTCTGACGATAAATAATAGACCCCGCGTTGGCTTTTTGGCCATCATGGAGCTTTGCGCCCAGACGTTTGGAGGCGGAATCACGTCCGAGCGATGTGGAGCCACCGGATTTTTTATGTGCCATAGAAAATTATTGCCTATTTCTGATGGGACGAGTATACTCGTTTCTACCGAGCTATGTCAAGAACACCATCTGAAATTGAAGCACACATTAAGCAAGCGCTTGTGGAGCGGGTTGCGCCATTGTTAGCTATGCACCGTGGCGGCGCCGAACTGGTGTCTTTTGCGCCGGAAACGGGCGTTGCAACGGTGCGTTTTTTGGGTACTTGCGTCGGATGCCCGATGTCCACGCTTACCCTAAAAGGCGGAGTAGAAGCAGAACTCCTTGATGCCGTTCCCGAAGTGCAAGAGGTGCACGCCGAAGGCGTTGACGAAGAATCGTTTGAATTTATCGGTGAAGATTCATGATACAAATTCAGTGGTATCCGTGGCAATTATTTGTTCGTAAATGGGCTCTGTCAGTGCCGCTCGCGCTGGCCGGTGTTTTGGTACTATTGATGGGTCTGTGGCTGTGGCTCGGATTGCGTACGGTTAATGAGCCAATTTTTTTACATTATTCCGTGGAACTGGGTGTGGATGCCATCGGCTCGCGCGCGCGTGGCTGGTGGGTAGTGCTGATGGCGGCGTTGGTGGTGGCGATGAACACCGTGGTGAGTAACGCATTATTATTATCGGCACGCACGCAGAGTTATATTATCGCCTATGCAACGGTGCCGCTAGTTCTTGCACTCATGGCGGCAGTGGCGCTCATGCTACGTGCCAACGGCGTGTAACCATTGTATGGACTCTCGTACCGCGCTTATCATCATTGCCCTGCTGGCGCTTGCCGGCTTTTTTGTGGCGTTTATCATGGCACCCTTTATTGGTCGTTGGCTTGTTGCGCACGCGTGGTGGAAAAAAAGGGCGCGCACCGTTGCGCCGGATGGCAATGCAACGCCACTGTTTAACGAACTGCATAAAGATAAGGAAACAAACACGCCGCGGGGAGCTGGGGTGATGTTGTGGGGGTCGGTGGTGGTTGTTGCGCTCGTGGCGCGTTATGTGCCCAACATCGCCGATTTTTTTGGCGCACCTGCCGCGTGGGTCAATTTGCTGAATCAATTTGATTTTATGAGCCGTTCACAGACATGGATCCCGATGTTTGTTTTGGTTGCCGCCTCACTCATTGGACTACTGGATGATTATTTGGTTGTCGGCGGATTTGGCATTATAGAAAAAGGCGGCGGCATAAAATTTCGTCATCGCTTGGTTGCCGTCACGTTGGTAGCGCTCATCGGCGCGTATTGGTTTCATTTCAAATTGGGATGGGACATTTTGCACATTCCATTTCTGGGCGATATTTTTATTAATGGTTGGTATATTCCGATGTTTGTGCTGGTATTGGTTGGTTTAAACGCCGCCTCGGTGGTAGACGGCATTGATGGCCTTGCGGGTGGTATTTTTGCAATGCTCTTTGCCATGTATGCGGCAATTGCGTTTGCGCGCGGCCAGTTTTTTTTGAGCGCTTTTTGTGCCGTGCTGTCCGGCGCGCTGGTGGCTTTTATTTGGTTCAACATTCCGCCGGCAAAATTTTATATGGGAGAAACGGGAATTTTTGGTCTCACGGTAACTCTTGGTGTTGTCGCTTTTTTTACCAACACCGTTTTATTGTTACCGATTGCCGGTGTGGTTTTGGTGATTGAAGCCGGAAGTGTCGCCTTGCAATTATTTTGGAAGCGCGTGTTTAAACATAAACTTTTTTTGATCGCGCCGTATCATCATCATTTGGAAGCACTCGGTTGGCCATCGCATCGCGTGACGATGCGTCTGTGGTTGCTCACGGGCATTGCCTGTTTGCTCACCCTTGTTATTGCCATCCTTGATATCATTCATCGTTAATCCCTTATGGACGCAACGGATACCACCACACCGATTGGGACCCTGCTCATCATTGCCGGTGCCCTGCTGGTGTTTGGTCTTATCATGTTGGGTTCTGCGACGGCGCCCATTGGTCAGGAACGCTTTGGCAGTACCTACTATTTTTTGTGGCGGCAAATGGTGTTTGGCGCGATTCCGGGTTTAGCGTTCTTTTTTTTCCTGCGCCGTATTTCCGCCGGATGGTGGGAGCGTTCTGCATCAATATGCCAGTGGATTACCTATGGATTGCTCGGGTTGGTTTTTATTCCCGGACTCGGCGTGCGTATTAATGGTTCGTTGAGTTGGATTCACGTGGGGTCCATATCATTTCAGCCGGCAGAATTGGCAAAAGTAACGTTCATTATTTTTTTGTCGTGGTGGCTCGTAAAATATCGCTCAACGCTGGGGGGTACGTTTACCGAAGGATCGGGACGCTATTTGGCGCATGTGGGTGCGGTGTGCGGCTTATTAATTTTACAGCCCGATGTGGGGACTGCCATGATTTTTTTTGCCACCGCCATGATTTTATTTTTTATTGGCGGTGGGCGCGTGTCGCATGTGTGGTTGGTGGGAGCGACGGGTGTATTGGTCGTTGCATTATTAATTGCGCTGGCACCGTACAGATTACAACGCATCACCGTTTTGTTTGATGCAAACGCGAATCCTTTGGGGAGCGGTTATCATTTAAAACAGTCACTGGTCGCATTGGGGAGCGGCGGTGTTTTAGGGTTGGGAATTGGCAACTCGCGTCAAAAATTTCAGTATTTACCGGAAGTGAGCGCCGATTCTATTTTTGCCGTGATTGGTGAAGAGCTGGGGTTTATCATTTCGGCATTATTGGTGTTGGCGTACGGAGCATTTTTATTAAAGGGGTTTGCTGTCGCTAAATCGGCGACCACTGCATGGGCGCGACTGTTTATTGTGGGGACGATTAGTTGGATTGTGGTGCAAGCTATGAGCAATATGGGCGCCATGGTGGGACTCATTCCTTTAACCGGATTGCCTCTGCCACTCATTAGTCATGGCGGGTCATCGCTCATGATAACACTAGCTTCTTTGGGAATAGTGTCCGGCATTATGCTTGCGCCTCACGCGCCGCGTCGCGTATGAAAATTATTTTTTCCGGTGGCGGAACACTGGGGCCGGTAACGCCACTGCTCGCATTAATAGAACACGCGCGGTCGTCCGGCTCTGCGGATGAATTTTTGTGGATTGGCACAGAACGGGGGGTGGAGATACCATTGCTTAAAAAATACGGGGTAACGACGGTGACTATTCCGTGCGGGAAATTTCGTCGTTATTTTGACGTCCGTAATGTCAGCGACCTGTGGCGCACGGTGCGCGGCGTACAACAGGCGCGCGCGATTATAAAAAAATTTGCGCCAGAGGTATGTGTGACAGCCGGTGGGTTTGTTTCGGTGCCGGTGCATATTGCCGCGTGGCTCTGTGGCGTACCGACAATCGTTCATCAGCAAGACGTTGTCATTGGATTGGCAAATCGGATTATGGCGCGTTGGGCAAGAATAATTACCGCATCTATTCCGTCGCACAAAGATTTTTTTGGTGCGGCGCGCACGCACGTTATTGGCAATCCGGTGCGCCCAAGCATTTTAGCCGGCTCCCGCGAACGTGCACAGGAACTGTTTCATCTTGATCCGGAACGAGCGACCGTCTTTTGTTTTGGCGGCGGCACAGGAGCCGAATCGCTTAATGTGGCGGTACAACAGATGGCGCAGGAGAGCAACGGATTGTTTCAAATTATTCATCTGACCGGCATGGAACGAGAACGCAGTACCCTGCAGGCACCCTTTTATCATCCGTATCCTTTTTTTACCACCGAAATGGCGCATGCGTATGCCGTGGCCGATGTGGTGGTGGCGCGAGCCGGATTCAACACGATTGCCGAATCCGCGGCATGGGGTAAGCCCATGGTTCTGGTGCCGATAGATCACGGGCATCAAGTAATGAATGCGGCGTTTGCCGGCGGGCACGGTGCCGCCATTGTTTTAAAAAATAGCTCCCTGAACAGCGCGGAAATGTTTGAAGCGATACGTGAATTATTGGCTGATCAAACCCGTTATACTGCCTGTGCAGATGCGGCTCATCAGTTATTGCCACCGCAGGCAACCGAGCGGTTGTGGCAAGAAATTTGTAAAATCATTGCTTGACAAAATAAGCATCGCGCGCTATACTCTGATTTCTCAATGCGGAAGCAAATATAAAGAAGGGGGTTCGTGTGATTAGTTTGCTGGTTGGTCTTCTGTCGGTCGCCGTGGCAGTTGCCGCCTTTGTCGTGGGATACAGGGTTGCGACGCGACGCGCCACACAAAAGGCTCGTGAAGACGGTGAAAAGGATCGGCGCATTCAGAGGGTCAGGATTCTCAATTTGGAAAGGGACATCATTATGTCACAGTGCTCTGCACGCGCTACTGCACAGGCTTTTTCTAATCATCTGTTGACCCATTGCGCTGGAACGCGGTCAGGTGATGTGCGCGTTGCTGATGATGGAACGGTAAGCATGAACGATGAAGTGTTCCATCGGCTCATGGATGCTGGGGTGTCCATGGATTGACAAAAACACCGAAATCAGCTATGATGTCCGGTCCATCGTGAGAAACGAGGAGGGACATCATGGAAGTGATTTATGTCGCATGGGCCGTGCTGAAGTTCTTCGGCTGGCTCGTGTGGATGGGGGTTTTCGGGGTGTGGTTGTGCCTTGCCCACATCGGGATACTGGCCACGGTGGTCGGCGTTCTGTGGGCGGTAATTGCCAAAATCAACAGGCCGATTTCGCCTG
>CAZUSU010000031.1:0-40861 GCA_964623315.1 uncultured Gammaproteobacteria bacterium
GGCAACAATTGCCGGTGTGTTTATTCCGATTTTGTGCGGCAGTGCGTTAAAAAATAAAGGTGTGCAGTTTTTGCTTGACGCCATTGTTGATTATCTCCCGTCGCCACTGGACATTCCGCCGGTGCGTTGTACGGATCCGGATGATGATACAAAAGTAATTTTCCGCCACGCCGATGATTCAGAACCGTTTACGGCTTTAGCATTTAAAGTTGCCACCGATCCGTTTGTCGGAAAATTAACTTTTTTTCGTGTCTATTCCGGAACATTGAAAGCCGGTTCGTATGCGTTGAATTCTTCCACCGGCGAAAAAGAACGGTTTGGACGCATTGTGCGTTTGCACGCCAACACGCGCGAAGATGTGGATGAAGTGTACGCCGGTGACATTGCCGCGGCTGTTGGTTTAAAATCAACGACCACCGGTAACACGCTGTGCGCAGAAGACGCGCCGGTTGTCATGGAAAAAATTAGTTTTCCGGAGCCGGTTATTTCACTTGCCATTGAACCAAAAACAAAACAGGATCAGGAAAAGATGGGCATGGCGTTGCAAAAACTTGCAGAAGAAGACCCTACCTTCCGCGTGCACACGGACGAAGAAACGATGCAAACGATTATTGCCGGCATGGGCGAATTGCATCTGGATATTATTGTGGATCGCATGAAGCGTGAATTTAAAGTGGAAGCAAATGTCGGTGCGCCGCAGGTGGCGTTCAAAGAAACAATTCGCAACGGCGCCGAGGCAGAAGGGAAGTATATTAAGCAGTCCGGCGGGCGCGGTCAGTACGGCCATTGCTGGGTGAAAGTTGAACCCAACGAAAAAGGCGCCGGTTTTGAATTTATTGATGAAATTAGAGGTGGCGTTATTCCGAAAGAATACATCGCGCCGATTCAAAAAGGTATTAAAGAAACGATGGATCGCGGCGTGCTGGCCGGATATCCAATGCTTGATATTAAAGCAACGGTGTTTGACGGTTCATACCATGAAGTTGACTCCTCGGAAGCGGCGTTTAAAGTTGCCGGCTCAATAGCGTTTAAAGAAGCGTGTCAAAAGGCCGGTCTCATGTTGCTGGAACCAATTATGAAAGTTGAAGTGCTGACGCCGGAAGCAAATATGGGCGATGTGATTGGCAATATTTCGTCCAAGCGCGGCGTGGTGCGCGAAATGCGCGACCGCGTGGGGATTAAAGTGATTGATTCCGAAATTCCTTTGGCGTCCATGTTTGGCTACGCCACCGAATTGCGTTCCATGACCCAAGGCCGCGCTTCGTACTCCATGGAATTTTCTCATTATGCTGAAGTGCCGGCCAATGTGGCAAAGGAAGTGGTGGAAGGACGGAAGAAATAAAAATGTCCAGCTACCAAATTGCTCCGATCCGCTGTACGAGACTACTCGTGGTGCCATACGCACCACTCATCTTCCTCCGCACATTCGCCATGTGCAACGTAAAGTTGCACGCGAATGTTTGTGCGCAGTCTCGTCCATCGGATCGGAGCAATTTGGCAGGGAGATTTTTTTTGCATTTTATAAATCGGGATGTTCCCAAAAAGAATTGGGGTAATTGCGTATGAATAATTTTAATTTTTCGATAAAAAAAAACGCACTAACTCCTCCGAAGTCAGTGCGTGTGTGATTGTAGGCGTGCTACTTCCGGCGCGCCGCGTCCATGGCAGCGAGGTAGGCCGCGACCGGAGCGCTCGCCGCGATCATTTCGAAACCGATGCCGGACTCATCGTGTGCCACCGCGATCAGTTGGTAGAAGTGCCACAGGTGGTCGAAGTACTTCGCCGCGATCCTCTTGGCAGTCGGTAGCCGCAACCACGTTTCCCACTCCGTGGAGCTGAACACGCCGTCTGTGATGACGAGCGGGTTGCTGTACGTAGAGTCCGGCGTGCTTCGCATGCCAAGCCAGCGTGGGTCGGTCGGCGGCAAACCGTGGTGGGACTGCGCCGCCCGCACGATGACGAGCGGGTTGATGTTCGCCAGCCGGTCTGCGTCCTTCAGGATGATGGTGATCGGTTCATCCGCATCATCGTTTGGCTTGTTGTGATTCAGAACGGCGGAGAGAATATTATGCCACCACCGGATCACAGCCGAGTTTTCTGGACACCAATCAAGCGCGTCGCGCAGGAAGTCGGTCTGGTCGGTTGCGTCGGGAATGAACCGGTCGATTGAGTGGAGCATGGCCGCCACCCATGCCGCTTCGTGCAGTTCGGTGGAGTCGCCAGACAAGTCGTCGGCAATCACGAGTGCGTATCCAGCGACCATGAGATCGTGGAACAGGTCGTGCGCCGAACCCCATGACGCGTGCTGTTCGTGGAATTGGCACATGCGCGTGAACAGTTTCCAGTACCTCTGTTGCACCGTCATCTGCCGACGGTCCACTGGGGTTTTTTTCCACAAAAGCGACACGGATCCTCCTTGTTGTGTGGCAGGGTGCCACGCGGTTGTTGCGGCGTAACGGTATCAGATGTGCCCCCGAATGTCAACCGCCCTCACCACCCGTACACCTCCACCCCGTTTTGCGCATACAATTTTGGAAACGATGCTACCAATTCTAATTTCCACGGCGCGTCAGTCATGCGATCCACCACGATGAATCGCACGTTATATTGTTGCAACCAGTCACGCAGACGGCGTGCGCGTACGGTGTATAGCGCCGACTGCACCTGATTGCGCAGGAACGCCGGATTAATGCAGTCCGCCGTCAGAGGGCGCACCAAACAGACGCCGCCCAGTAACCAGTACTGGTTGGCGCGAATAAATTCATCGGTTATGGCGTCGCCGTAGTGCGCCACAAAAAAACGCTGTTGCAGTTCCTGCGTTGGTAAGGGTGACATGCCGGCCAGAAATCCGTGCACCACGGTGTTGTGTGTGTATATTGGTACGAGATCTGACAGCGCGTCATTCGTATAAATCGTCACGTCGCGCGGCGTATGTTCATTGAGCCACGTGAACAGCGGTGCATAGCGCTGGGCGTTTGCTGTCGTCGCGTCGCGCGTCCACTGTTTTGCCAACGTTGATTGAATGAAAAAAAGCGACACCACGCACGCGCACACGAAAAATACTTTATGGCTCCGGCGCGACGTAAAAATTCCGGCGCGCGTTGCGGCAAGCGCCACTGCCAGCGCCGCCATATACACGCCCACCATTTTATAATGACTGGCAAACAACACGTTTTGATTCGTAATAATTTGTTGGTTGCTTGCGATGATAATTGCAAACAAAGCGGATACTAGCAGTACGGCATTGCCATTGTCTGTTTTTTTAAAACGGGTGACGAGTCCGAGTAATAAAAGCGCGCCTGTCGCAACAAATAAAATCGTCCACGAACCGGGTGCGCGTGTTTGAATGGCGCCCCAGCGCAGGAGCGTTTCAATATACACCGGCAGATGTATGGCGCGCCACAGATCCAAAAAATAAAAGCCGCCGAGCAACAATCCGCCGCCGATTATTACTCCGAGTTGCGCCGCAGTGCGCCACGATTTTTTCCATAAAAAATACAGCGCCAGCAGGCCGCACCACATTACGGCAAACGACCAATAATAAAAATAGGTGTAAATAAGGGCGGCTAATACTATTGCCCCTGCAGAAACGGAGAGCCACGAACGCGTGCGATGCCACCACAACAGCGCCACCATAAACCCTAACAGCACCACCAGATTAAACTGTGGGCTTATCGGCCGGTTCATGATTTCAAAAAAGATGCCACCTTGCACCACGATCATCGCAATTAATCCGGCGTCGCGCGAATCCGTGATGCGCCATGCCACCATATAAAATAAAAACGCCGCAAGCGCCGGCAACACAAAATCAAGCGCAAGCGCAAAGTGCGCCACGGACACGCCCAGCACGCGCGCGAGCGACCCCAAAAAACATTCCGCCAACCACGGCGTAATGGGCGGCGCAAGTTTATATTCTGCAATATATGGACTCACGGCGCGACAATTTCCCTCACGCGCTTCTTTTATGCGTCCCAAATAATACGCTTCGTCGTCGCTCACTATTTTATACACACCGGCAAATCCTTGTATGCGCCAAGAGCCGATGAGCGGGCCGGCAACGGTTAACAACCCAATGATGATGGCAAAAATAAACGCGATTTTGTGTTTCATGCCACCTATCATACCGCAAAGTTGACACGTTTTGCTAATTGATTTATTATGTTGCATAAGAGAGTAATGGCACTTTATCCACACTTGCGTGTTTTATCGCTCTCTGCTATAGTGTAGCCCATCTTAAAACCATTTAAAATCGCTTAACAGCGCCAAAAAAAAGTATGGCAAAATTCGAACGCACAAAACCACACGTTAACGTCGGTACTATTGGCCACGTTGACCATGGTAAGACCACCCTCACCGCCGCCATTTTGGCAGTTGCATCTGCGAATGGTTATCAGGCAACCAAAAAGAGGGTAGACGAAATTGACGCCGCCCCAGAAGAAAAGGCGCGCGGTATTACCATTTCAACGGCCCACGTTGAATATGAATCATCGGCGCGTCACTATGCGCACGTTGACTGTCCGGGTCACGCGGATTATGTCAAGAACATGATCACCGGTGCCGCACAAATGGACGGCGCGATTTTGGTGGTTGCGGCAACGGACGGCCCCATGCCGCAGACCCGCGAACACATTTTGCTCGCTCGTCAGGTAGGTGTTCCTTATATTGTCGTATTCCTTAACAAGGTTGACATGGTTTCAGATCCAGAATTGATTGACTTGGTTGAAGAGGAAATCCGCGACTTACTTACCAAATATGAATTCCCCGGCGCAACAACGCCTATCATTCGTGGTTCGGCGCTCAAAGCGCTAGAAAATCCGAGCGATAAAGACGGCGCGGCAAAACCGGTTCTTGATCTTCTTGCCGCACTTGATGCGCACATTCCAGAGCCAAAGCGCGAAACAGACAAACCGTTCCTCATGCCTGTGGAAGATGTTTTTTCCATTGAAGGTCGCGGAACGGTGGTTACCGGTCGCATTGAGCGCGGTATGGTCAAAATCAACGATGAAGTAGAAATCGTCGGCCTCATGGACACGCGTAAAACAGTGGTTACCGGCATTGAAATGTTCAACAAACAGTTGGACGAAGGTATGGCCGGCGACAACGCAGGGTTGTTACTCCGCGGTACCAAGAAGGACGAAGTTGAGCGCGGTATGGTACTTGCCAAACCGAGTTCCATTACGCCTCACACGGAATTTGAAGCGCAGATGTACTGCCTCACCAAAGAAGAAGGTGGCCGTCACAAGCCGTTTTTCAACGGCTACAAACCGCAGTTTTATATTCGCACCACGGATGTAACGGGTGAAGTGACTCTGCCAGCTGGTACAGAAATGGTAATGCCCGGAGACAACATCAAACTGGTGGTCAAGCTCATCACGCCGGTTGCCATAGAAGACCAGATGCGTTTTGCCATCCGCGAAGGTGGACGGACGGTCGGCGCAGGTGTGGTTACAAAAATTATTAAATAATGGTGTAGAGTTAGCGAGCCGCATTACAAAGTGCGGCTCGTTGTACTCCATAGCATGTGGAGAAAGAATGACATGAGTACCGTCGCAGAAGTAAAACAGAAGAAAGGGGAAGAATCATCCGCCCGCATTCGTTTGCGTGTTAAGGCGTATGACCACATTATGATTGACGCGGCAACGCGCACCATCATGGAAGCGATTGAACGCTCGGGCGCCAAAGTGCACGGGCCGGTTCCGCTCCCCACGGAAATTGAAAAATTCACCGTGAATCGGTCTACGTTTGTGCACAAGGATGCACGTGAGCAATTTGAGCGACGCACGCACTGTCGGCTCATTGATATTGTGGAGCCAACGGCAAAAACCGTTGAACTGCTTCGTTCGTTGTCCCTTCCATCCGGCGTTCGGGTGGAGATCAAATAGAACAGATTTCTTGCAGGAAGGAAAAGAAGTCAGAAGTGTGCGCGGCGCGTCTCTATTTTAAGAGATACGGCCGCACAAAAACTTCTGGTTTTTTGTTACTTAATATGAGATTCATGATTGGACGCAAAATAAACATGACGCAGGTGTTTCGTGCTGATGGCAGTGTGGTACCGGTCACACGCATTTCTGCCACGCCGCTCACCGTCACCCAGATCAAAACAGAAAAGAATGGCACACCGGTGGCCGTTCAGGTTGGGTGTGGCGTAAAAAAACATCCAAACAAAGCTCTGCTTGGCCATCTCAAAGATCTTCCTTCACATGCAACTCTGCGCGAATTTCCCACATCACAGAATTTAAAACGCGGCGATACCATTTCTTTGGAAACATTTACCGCCGGCGACTTGGTTGATGCCATCGGCATATCAAAGGGTCGCGGTTTTGCCGGTGTGGTTAAGCGTCACCATTTCCGTGGCGGTCCGGCATCACATGGTCACAAAGATAACCTCCGTGCGCCGGGTTCCATTGGTGCCGGTGGGGTGCAACGCGTGTTTAAGGGTATGCGCATGGCCGGTCATATGGGTGATGCACGCATTACGGTAAAAAATTTAGAAATTGTTGCCGTTGATTCGGCGAATAATGAAATTTTGGTAAAGGGTGCGGTGCCGGGAGCGCGCAATTCAGTCATTATTTTACAGTCATTGAAAGGTGATGTAAAAGTGCAAGAAGCTCCGGTCACCGAGGCGGTTGCCGAAGTAACCGAAGCGGTATAATATATGTCAGTCAAACTCGCAACGTACAACCTAAAAGGCGAACGCACCGACGATACGACAACGGATAGCGCTTTGTTTTCTCAAAAAATGAAGCCAACGGTAGTGCACGATGCGTATGTAATTGCCATGGGAAACCAGCGCCAAGGTGGCGCCAACACCTTAACCAAGGGTGAAGTGCGTGGCGGTGGTAAAAAACCGTGGAAGCAAAAAGGGACCGGTCGCGCGCGTCACGGTTCTTCACGTTCGCCTATCTGGGTGGGCGGTGGCATAACGTTTGGTCCGCGTAAAGAGAAAAATTTTAAACGCAAAATAAATAAAGAGCAGGTGCGGTTGGCGCTCCGCATGGTGTTGTCAGATCGCGCCGCACAAAAAAAGATTTTGGTTTTAACGGATTGGAACACAGAAGGCAAAACAAAACTGTTTGCCGCTTTCTTAAAATCTGCAGGCATATTGGGTCGCAGTATTTTGGTGGTTACACCACAGACGGACGCCCGCGCATATCGCAGTGGCCGCAATGTACCGCGCGTACACGTCCTGCCGGCAAACGAAGTTAATATCGTGCCGCTGTTTGAGCATCAATATGTGGTGGTAAGTCCGGACACCATTACCACATTAGAAAAACTGTTTCTGAAATAATATGGGTATTTTTTCACGCAACAAAAAAAACAGCGCACCGGCGGCGGATCAGCACACACACGCGCCAGCGGCAGAACCACCGGTACAGAAGCGACCGGACGCCGTAAAAAAGGCGGTCGGTATTGGTGCAACTAAATTTTTGGTACGCCCATTGGTGACAGAAAAATCCGCGCTGGCCCAGAAACACGACACCTACACCTTTGTGGTACAGCCACGTGCATCAAAGCGCGCCGTTAAAGAAGCGGTAGAAAAAGTGTACGGCGTGCGCGTCATTCAAGTACGCACGAGCCGGTATGATGGAAAGAAAGTGCGTTCCGGTCGCATTAATGGAACACGCAGTGCGTTTAAAAAAGCATTTGTCACCGTGGCCAAAGGCCAGACAATCTCATTTGCATAACGCATACTATGCCAGTCAGAAAATACAAACCAACCACTAACGCACGTCGCAATTCAAGTGTTGACACCTTTGCCGATTTGACCAAACATGAACCGGAAAAATCGCTGGTTGTGTTTCGCGCATCAACGGGCGGTCGTAACAACACCGGTAAAATTACGGTGCGCCATCGTGGCGGCGCGCGTCGGTATGTGCGTTTGGTAGATTTTATCGGAGATAAATACGACATGCCGGCAACGGTTATAGCCATTGAATACGATCCGAATCGCGGTCCACGTTTGGCACTTTTACAGTATGCCGATGGTGAAAAGCGCTATATGATTGCGCCAAATGGTTTGGCGGTCGGCGCAAAGGTTTTGTCATCCCGCACCGCGATTGAAGCCATAACCGGCGCACGCATGCCGCTTAGATTTATTCCCGTTGGTTTACAGGTGCATAATATTGAATTAAAACCTCTGCAAGGCGGCAAATTAGTGCGCGGCGCAGGTCTTGGCGCGCAAGTTATGGCACTTGAAAACGGTTTGGTGACACTGCGCATGCCATCCGGCGAAGTGCGCATGGTGGTGCAAGATGCGGCCGCAACGGTGGGGGATGTCGGCAATTCAGATCACAACCTTATTCGTTGGGGTAAGGCAGGTCGCATGCGCCATCGAGGTATTCGGCCAACGGTGCGTGGTAAAGCGATGAATCCGGTGGATCACCCGCACGGCGGTGGTGAAGGTCGCAACCCGATTGGTTTGAAGTTTGCCAAAACGCCGTGGGGTAAACATGCGATGGGCGTTAAAACGCGCAAGCATAATAAATATAGCGCACCGTTTATTGTCACGCGCCGCGCCAAAAAGAAATAATTATATGTCTCGTAGCAGTAAAAAAGGTCCATTCCTTAACGCAAAATTGATGGAAAAAGTGTCGCGCCTCAAATCAGGCGATAAATTTGTTATCAAAACGTGGGCGCGCGCAAGCACTATCACACCGGAGATGGTCGGACACACCTTTGCCGTTCATAACGGTAAAGATTTTTTAACGGTTTTGGTCGTGGAAAATATGGTGGGGCATAAGCTGGGCGAATTTTCATTGACTCGCAAGTTTATTCGTCATGGCGGCAAATTGGCCAAAGATGAAGCGTCAGCGCCAAAGACATCCTCTGCGGCCACTGCGGCACCGGTCAGCGCGGTTAAGAGCGCGCCAAAGAAATAATATGAACACCACCGCTTCACTTCATATGGTTCGCCAATCATGTCGTAAAATACGACTTATCGCTAACATGGTGCGCGGCAAAAAAGCGCTGGACGCCATTACGACGCTTCAATTTGTGCGTCGCGATGCGGCACCGGTGGTGCGCAAATTAATTGCGAGCGCCGTGGCAAATGCAGAAAACGCGCATAAGGCAGACCCGTCCTCGCTGTGGATTTCCAGCATCATGGTTGATAACGCCGGATTCATCAAACGGTTCCGACCGCGAGCCATGGGTCGTGCCGCAGAAATTCATAAACATATGTCGCACGTGAAACTCACGTTGTCCGACGAACCGAAAAAGAAATAATATGGGTCATAAAGTTCACCCAAAAATTCATCGCATGATGCACCTGTGGATTTGGGATTCACGGTGGTTTCGCGATAAAAAAACGTATCCGGCCGCTTTAGAAACCGATCATCGCTTGCGCGAATTTCTTAAAAAAGAGGTGCACGGCGCCGGATTGGACGGCATTAAAATTGAACTGAACGAATACGACGTTACGCTTACGTTATTGGCCGCAAAGCCCGGTATGATTATTGGTCGCGGTGGCGCCGGTATAGAAGAATTGCGCAAAAAAATCGCGAAAAAGTTTTATGCGGGACGCAAAGATGTTGCAGTGCGCGTTAACGTGTTGGAGCTTTCCCATCCGAGTTTGTCTGCGGCGGCCATTGCAGAACAGATGGCAATGGATTTGGAAAAACGCATGCCGTTCCGTCGCGTACTTAAAACTACCATAGAACGCGCAACGCGCGCCGGTGCACAAGGTATCAAGGTGGCGGTATCCGGCCGTTTAAATGGCGCAGAAATTGCCCGTCGCGAATGGTTGTCTTGGGGTAAAGTGCCGCTTGCTACCATTCGTAGCGACGTTGATTTTGTGGTCAGTGAAGCGCACACCATCTATGGCACAATCGGTATCAAAGTATGGGTGTATAAGGGCGATAGATTTGGCCGCAAAGATAAATTTGCCGACGAAGCAAAAGAAAAAGTGTTTAGTAAATAAATATGTTAATCCCGCGTAAAGTAAAACATCGCAAGTGGCATAAAGGGCGCCGGCGCAACACCGGCGTTGCCACCACCAAACTGACGGTTGCGTTTGGTACGTTTGGATTGCGCGCCAATACTTACGCATGGGTTACGTCGCGCCAGATTGAATCCGTACGTAAAGTGTTAACGCGTTATGTAAAAAAGGGCGGTAAAATCTGGATCCGCATTTTCCCCGACAAACCCATCACGAAAAAAGGCGCAGAAACGCCAATGGGTAAAGGCAAAGGCGCGGTGGATCATTACGTCTGTATCATAAAACCGGGCACGGTGATGTTTGAAATGGATGGCGTTGCCGAGCCGCAAGTGCGCGAGGCGTTCCGGTTAGCCGGCCACAAACTGCCTCTAAGGACCGACTTTGTTAAACGCATATGACCTCTAAAGAGTTAAAAGAAAAAACGGTTGTAGAACTGCAGGTGCTCGCCGCAGAACAAGGCGAACAGATTCGCGCACTGGAAACGGGCGTGCGCAGTGCCACGTTTAAACAAACGCATGAGGTCGCGGCTCTCAAGAAATCACGCGCACGCATCTTGACTCTTTTGTCACAGCGGAGTAGAGTGTAATCCTTTGTATATGGAAACCAAACCAACACATGAGCGCACATTTACCGGCACCATTATTTCCGTTGCAATGAACAAAACAATCGTGGTGTCCATTGATCGTACCAAGGTACATCCCAAATACGGGAAGCAGTTTGTGCGTTCAAAAAAGTTTCACGTGCATGATGAGCGCGGCGGCCACGCCGTAGGTCAGCAAGTGACGTTTGTTGAATGTCGGCCGCTTTCCAAAACCAAACGATGGCGCGTGGTTACACCGGTAAAACCAACCATATGATTCAGCATCGTTCCATGATTGCCAGTGCCGATAACACCGGAGCCAAAAAACTCTATGTGTTTCGCGTACTCGGCGGTTACAAACAGCGATACGGATGTGTGGGTGATTTGGTGGTGTGCAGTGTAAAAATTGCAGAGCCGCACGGTCAGGTAAAAAAGGGTGATATCGTCACGGTCGTTATGGTTAGACAGCGCAAGGAGTTGCGTCGCGCCGACGGCACCTACGTGCGATTTAGCGAAAATGCCGGCGTTATAGTTGATAAAAAAACAAAAGAACCAAAAGGGACGCGTATTTTTGGACCGGTGGCGCGCGAATTGCGCAATCTGGGGTATCAAAAAATCGTCTCATTAGCCCCCGAGGTGTTGTAATATGATTAAAACAAAACTCAAAATTGGCGATCTCGTACAGGTGATGACCGGCAAGAGCCGTGGCAAAACCGGAAAGATTCTTCAGGTATTCATCGCGAAAAATCGCGTGGTAGTTGAAGGCGCCAATCTCATGAAAAAGCATTTGCGTGCGCGGGGCGGTGCGCAAAAACAAAAGGGACAAATTATTGAACTGGCCGCGCCAATGCACCTGTCAAACGTCATGCTGGTGGATCCGTCAAACAATAAACCAACGCGCTTGCGCATTGAACGCCGCGAGGGCACTCGCACGCGCATTGCCCGCAAGACCGGAACCGTTATCTCGTAATTATGAAACGACTCAAAGAACAATTCCGCACCACTATTGCACCGGCATTGGCCAAGGAGCTTTCTATTTCAAATAACAACGCCGTTCCGCGGGTGGTTAAGATTGTATTATCGGTTGGTACGGGCAAATTGGGCAAGGATGCCAAGCTCGTAGAGGCGGTGCAAAGCACGCTCACGCGCATTTCCGGCCAAAAGCCGGCAGAGACGCGTGCCAAAACGTCCATTTCAAATTTCAAACTGCGCGAAGGTACGGTTGTGGGTTACAAAGTAACGCTCCGTGGTACACGCATGTGGGACTTTTTGCAAAAATTGCTCCACGTGACGTTTGCGCGCGTGCGTGACTTCCGCGGCATCAGCGCCAAAGCGATTGATGCGCAAGGAAACATGTCACTTGGCTTCAAAGAGCATTTGGCTTTCCCCGAAATTCGTAATGACGAATTGGATACTCTACACGGTTTGGAAATTACGATTCACACGACCGCCGGTACGCGCGCACGTGGTGAAGCGTTGTTACGCGCGTTTGGATTCCCCTTTAAGGATTCCGATAAGTAAATAGTATGGCAACAGAATCACAAATTGCAAAAACAATTCGGAAACCGAAATTCACCACGCGCATCGTACACCGCTGTTTTTGTTGCGGCCGTACGCGTGGGTATCTGCGCAAGTTTAATTTGTGCCGTATCTGTTTCCGTGAAAAAGCGAATCGCGGCGAGTTGCCCGGCGTTCGCAAATCTAGCTGGTAAGTTATGATGACTGACCCTATCTCCGACATGCTCACCCGAATCCGCAATGGGTACCGCGCGCGCAAGCACGAGGTAACATTGCCGCATTCAAAAATGAAAGAAGCGGTTGCCTCCATTTTAGCGACCGAAGGTTTTGTCACCTCTGCAGAAAAAGTTGCAAGCAAAACCGGCGTCGGGAGCGACCTTAAAGTACGGCTTAAATATGCCGCCGGCAGACCGGCGCTCACAGAAGTGCACCGTGTTTCCACGCCGGGCCACCGCAAATACACCGGAAAAGATCGTTTGCCAACGGTATTGAGCGGGTTTGGTGTGGCAATCGTGTCCACCTCCCATGGCGTGATGACTAATCGGCAAGCAAAAAAAATCGGTGTGGGCGGCGAACTTATCTGCACCGTTTCGTAAAATTATATGTCACGAATTGGCAAACAACTTATTATCCTACCGAGCGGCGTTGACGCCACGGTTGGCGAACAAAAAATTACCATCAAGGGCCCCAAGGGCGTGCTTACTATCGCGGTGCATCCGCACGTTACGGTTATTAAAGACGGCCAATCGCTTTCTTTAAAGGTGTTGGATGAGACGGACAAAAGTGATCGCGCATTGTGGGGTTTGGTAGGCGCGCTCATTCGCAACATGCTTATTGGTGTGACGGCAGGTTACGAAAAGAAATTAGAATTGGTTGGTGTTGGTTATCGCGCCGCGATGCAGGGCAATGATATAAAATTGGAAGTAGGTTATTCGCATCCGGTTATTTTTCCGTTGCCTGCCGGCATTTCCGGTACGGCAGAAAAAACAACCATCACTATTTCCGGCATTGATAAACAACTGGTCGGAGAAATTGCGTCACAAATTCGTCGTATTCGTAAACCAGAACCATATAAAGGCAAAGGTATTCGGTATGAAGGCGAGTACGTGCGTCGCAAAGCCGGTAAGGCGGCTAAATCGGTAGCTAAATAAAAGCGTATGAAAGAATCACCACAAAATAAATTAATCCGTCGCGCGCGACGCCGCGCCGCCATTCGTGCACGGGTGCAGGGCACCGCAGAGCGTCCGCGCCTCTCCGTGTACCGTTCGCTCACTCAAATTCACGGTCAGCTTATTGACGACGCATCAGGAAAAACATTGGTCGCCGTTGCAACCGGCGAACTAAAGGGCCCTGCCGGTGAGCGCACGGGCAAAGTGGCACAAAGTTATTTGGGTGGTAAAGCGCTCGCCGCCGCCGCGCAGGTAAAAAAAATAAAATCCGTCGTGTTTGATCGCGGTGGTTTTCGTTATCAAGGACGTGTGTCTGCATTTGCAGACGGCGCTCGTGACGGCGGTCTCCAATTTTAAAATTGTATGTCAGAAGAAGAAAAGCAACAACCAGAAACAAGTATGACGGCCAGTCCGTTAGATATTGCGCCAGCCGTGCCACTTGAAGTAATGGTGCGCGGTTCGTTATCTGATACGGATGCAAAAGGTGGCGGTGGCGGCGGTGGCGGATCGCGCGGGAGGGGTGGCCGAGGGCGTCGCGATGATCGCGGCGGTCGCGAGAAAGAGGATAGAGAGTTTGAACAGGTAACGTTGGATTTGGCGCGCGTTACCCGTGTGACCAAAGGCGGTAAGCGCATGCGCTTCCGTGCCACGGTTATTGTTGGTGATGCCAAAGGCCGTGTCGGTTTTGCCACCAGCAAAGGCGTGGATGTGCAGGCATCGGTGTTGAAAGCATCTACGAAAGCAAAAAAGCGATTGATTACCATTCCGATGGTGAACGAAACGATTCCGCATATGGTTCGGGGAAAGTCCGGCGCCGCCGTGGTTATTGTTATGCCGGCCCCAAAGGGATCTGGAATTATTGCGGGAGGTCCGGTACGTACCACATTGCAATTGGCTGGTGTACCAAATGCCTCATCTAAAATTTTAGGTTCCAAAAATAAAATTAACAACGTGCGCGCCACCATTAAGGCGCTCTCACAGTTAAGACGCCCCGCTAATAAAACCGTATGACGCAACCACATTCCCTCAAACCAAAAAAAGGAACTCGTCGCGCATCGCATGCAGTGGGGCGCGGACACGGTTCCGGTATGGGCACTACTGCGGGTCGCGGAACAAAGGGTCAGCGCGCGCGTTCCGGTGGGCGCCGCGGATTGGTGCTGTTCGGACTGAAGGCGTCAATTCAGACCTTACCAAAACTACGTGGATTTCATTCTTTACAGACCAAGGCCGTTACCATTACGCTCGCACAATTGCGAGCGCGTCTTGGCGATGATACAATAGTGACGTCCGAATTACTAAAAAAGTGGGGTCTCGTGCGCACACAAAAAACGCGTGCGAAAATTGTTGGCAATGCAACGGATAAAAAAATGTCCGTCACCGGCATCGCCATTTCCGCTGGCGCGCGCAAAGCAATAGAAGCCGCCGGCGGCTCGGTCGCGTAATATTGGCAGAAAAAAACTATGTGGGAACGAATTAAATTGGTGTGGGGAATTCCAGACCTTCGTCGGAGCATTCTGTTTATCGTGGGCATTTTGGTGTTATTTCGTTTTGCGGCGCACATTCCCATTCCGGGTATTGATATAGAAAAGCTCCGCGCATTTATCGGGCAAAATCAAATTGTCGGACTGTTTAATATTTTTTCCGGTGGCACGTTGGAAAATTTTTCTATCGTCATGATGGGCGTCGGTCCGTATATTACTTCGTCTATTATTTTTCAGTTGCTTGGCATGATTGTGCCGTCCATTGAAGAGTTGCAAAAAGAAGGGGAGCAGGGCCAGCAAAAAATAAATCAGTGGACGCGTTTGGCGTCCGTGCCGCTTTCATTGTTGCAGTCCTACGGCATGATTAATTTACTGCAACAATCTTCCTCCGGCATTTTTGTTGATCTCACCGCTTTCAAAATGGCAACGATTATGATTACGGTGACGGCCGGTACCCTCTTGCTCATGTGGTTGGGCGAACTGATTTCAGAAAAGCACATCGGCAACGGTATTTCCATTCTCATTTTTGCCGGCATTATTGCGGCATTGCCCACGGCTATTCAGAGAACGGTTTTGACGTTTGATGCGTCGCAAATTGCCGAAATTTTAGGATTTATTGTGTTGGCGTTGGCAACGATTGTTGGCGTGGTGTTTGTGACGCAGGGTCAGCGCATCATTCCCATTCAATATGCGCGCGCGCAACGTGATGGGCGCATGCAGGGTGGTGTATCAACACATCTGCCCATTCGCGTAAATATGGCCGGCGTTATTCCCATAATTTTTGCCATCTCGTTGGTACTTTTTCCACCACTGGTGGCACAATTTTTTGTGCGTGCGCAAACGCCGTTTGTGGCAGAAGCGGCACAGTGGGTCATCAAGATGTTCAATGACCAGTTGATCTACGGCATTTTATATTTCATCTTGGTGTTCGGTTTTACTTTTTTCTACACGTCAATTGTGTTTCAGCCCACCAAAGTTGCAGAAAATTTGCAAAAGCAAGGCGGGTTTATTCCGGGCATTCGGCCGGGGGTGCCCACGGCAGATTATTTGGAACGTGTCACCAATCGCGTGCAGTTGGCGGGCGCCGCATTTTTGGCCGTGATCGCCATACTCCCTCTGTTGGTCCAACAGGTAACGGGTTCGCAGTCATTAGTTATTGGTGGCACATCGCTTCTCATCGTGGTATCGGTTGCCATTGAAACAATGAACAAAGTTGAATCGCAAATTACCATGCGTCAGTACGATTCATTATGACGCAGTTTGAGGGTCAGCACCGATTAATTTTAATTGGTCCACAGGGTTCAGGCAAGGGAACACAAGGCGAGCTGTTACAGGTGTATTTGCAAATTCCGACCATTTCTACCGGCCAATTGTGTAGAACGGAAATAGAAAAAGGGACAGAACGCGGTGCGGCCATTGCTTCTGCCGTGGCAAGTGGCACGTTGGTCGCCGATGAAACGGTAACTGCCATGCTCAAAGAACGGATCACTGAATATGATGCGACGGAAGGGTTTATTATTGATGGTTTTCCGCGTACGGTGGCGCAGGCGCGCTCGTCGCTCGCATGGCTTTGTCCTACGCGCGTGATTGTTTTTGAACTTGATGATGTTTCTGCGGTGGAACGCATGTCCGCGCGTCGCGCCTGTCAAAAGTGTCGGTATAAAACAACGGCGACGTTTGTGGCGGCACACGGTGACACGTGTCCGCGTTGTTTTTCCAGATTGGTGCAACGCGACGACGACAATCCTCGCGCTATTGCACAACGGCTCGCCAGTTATCGCGCGACGTCGCAACCGATTATTGATTTTTACACGGAACACAAATTAGCGCAAAAATTTAATGCGTCGCTTTCCATTCCGCTCATTTTTATGGAAGTGGCGCATACGCTATGAATAATGACAGGGTAAAAACGCCAGAAGCGCTTGCGGCCATTCGTGCCGGTGGAATAATTTTGGGAAATGTTTTGGCCGCTGTTGCCGCAACCGTTGCGCCGGGCGTTACCACTAAATCACTTGATGAACTGGCAGAAAAATTAATTCGCGCACACGGCGGCGTGCCGGCATTTTTAGGGTATCGTGTTTCCACAAAAGATCCGCCATTTCCGGCAACGCTGTGTGTGTCAGTGAACGATGAAGTGGTGCACGGCATTCCTTCAGCGACGCGCGTACTGGTTGAGGGAGACATTATTGGTTTGGATATTGGCATGGCGTGGGCGCCGACTGGCGCGAGCCGACAATATTTTACGGACACCGCAGTGACGGTTGCCGTAGGAAACATTTCAGATGAACGCTCTGCGCTCATGAAGCGTACGCAGGCATCGCTTGAGGCCGGTATTGCCGCGGCGCGTTCCGGCGCATACATTCATGACATCAGCCATGCCATTCAAACATCGCTCGCCGCATATCCGTACGGGATCGTGCGCGATCTCGTGGGGCACGGAGTCGGTTATGCGGTACACGAACCGCCACAGGTGCCAAATTATTTTGAAGCGCGGGCGCCGCGTGTGGAATTAATTTCCGGCATGGTGTTGGCGCTGGAGCCAATGGTTAACCTCGGTGGCGCCGCCGTGTTTACGGATACGGATGGCTGGACCATAAAAACGCGCGACAAAAGCGCCAGCGCGCACTACGAGCACACCATTATTATCACCGACACGGGCGCAGAGGTTGTCACGAGACGGCCGGATGGTGCATAATGAGTTCATGAGACATTATTTTTATGCCACTACTTGGTTTTGATTTTGGTGACGCGCGCATCGGTGTTGCCATTGTGCCGGACGATACGTCCTTTGCTCTGCCGCTCACTACCATAGATGGTGCGCCGGAAGCGCGCGACGCCGCAATTTTGGATTTGGTTAAGAAACATTCGCCACACAAAATTATTGTGGGCCTTCCCATAACCATGCGTGGTAAAGAGGGTGAGCAAGCAGAAGTGGCGCGTGCATTTGCCCGCGAAATTAATGAAAAATTTGGTGTTGAAGTTGAATTGATTGACGAACGCATGACATCCGCGAGTGCCGTGGCGGCGGGCGCAGTGGACATTGACGCGTCGTCGGCCGCATTTATTTTGGATACGTATTTAGCAAAGGCGGGTACCGGTGTGCGCGATGAATTTGACCTATAACGATCGCGCGTTGGTTCTGCGGCGGGAGCGCTGGCGCGAAAACGATAAACGCGTCACGCTTTATACGTTTGAGCATGGAAAAATTGACGCCGTTGCCGTGGGTGCGTCGCGGATTTTAAGTAAACTGGGGTCACATTTGGAACCGCTCTGTGAAGCGTCGGTGATGATTGCGGCGGGGCGGCGCGGAAGTGGAGAAAAAATTGCACAGGCCGTAACGGAGCGTGTTTTTATCGGTTCAAACAATGACACTTTTTTTAGTGAACGCGTTGCGGCTTTAGGACTTGTTGCGCGCGTCGTTGATCATTTTACCGAACGCTACGCGCCAGATCCGTCGCTGTATGCATTGGCGCGCGAAGGGTGGCATACGCTTTCGCGACAACCAACGGCAGAGCTTTTGTCCGGCGAATTAGGAATTATTTTGTACGCACTACTCGCGCACGCCGGATCTGCGCCGCAATTTGAGCGATGCGTAGTGTGTAGCCAGAGTGGCGCAGATATTTCGTTTAAAAAATTTTCCGCATCCGAGGGAGGGGTAGTGTGCACCGACTGTCCGACGCCGCGCGATGCCGTGTTGTTTAGCGCACCGACGCCGCGCGTTATGTATATAAAAGAATTTTTGCGCTGGCGGGGCGTGTGATTGTCATTTTTGGTTGGTGCGTGTAATCTGTATCTGACCAGAACCAACGGGAGGTAGTCATGCGGCAACATGTCATTCGATCACAGGATTTTACGCTTGAGGATTTGGCACAGATCTTCAGGCGCGCCGATAAGTTTCGGCATATGATGGACGAGCCGGACGGGCGGCGTCGCCTGCGCAAACGGTTGCGTGGACGGATTGTCAATGTGGCGTTCTACGAACCGTCAACGCGCACGCTGTCATCGTTCGTGAACGGCGCACAGCATCTCGGGGCGCAGGTTTTTCACACCGCAGATGCGGGTGCCACCTCTTCGGCGGTCAAGGGCGAAACGTTTGCGCACACCGTTCGCATGTTCGCCGGTTATCGGCCGGACGTGTTGGTGGTTCGTCATAAAGAAGAAGGGCGTCTCGCCGAAGGTGCGCGCATTTTGCGGCGTATCGGTTCGCGCACGCATCTCATCAACGCGGGTGACGGGCCGGGTCAACATCCGACGCAGGCGCTTCTGGACGTGTACACGCTCCAGCGCGAGTTGGGGCGCGTTGACGGCATAAAGATTATGATGGGCGGTGATCTGAAGCACGGTCGTACCGTGCGGTCGCTCGCGTATCTGCTGACGCGGTATCGCGATGTCGTCATCACGTTTGCCGCGCCGGAAGATCTGCAGATCGGCGCTGACATTCTGGCGCATCTGGACGAGCACGGCGTGAAATATCAGCTCCTCGGCGCTGAATTTCGTGACGCGCTGGCGGCACAGCACGCGGTGTACTGGACGCGACTGCAACTGGAGCGCGTCGTACATGAAGATGTCGCGGAGCAGAAGCGTCTGCGTGACGCGCTGGCACATCTGCAACGTGAACAGTTCTGCATTGGTGAGCGCGATCTGCATCTCATGCGCATCGATGCCGTGCTCATGCATCCGCTTCCCATCAACGACGCGGTGCGCGAGATCGCACTGGAAGTTGAAAATGACGAGCGGTGCGCGATTTTTCGTCAGGCCGAAAACGGAATGTACGTGCGCATGGCACTGCTCGACATTCTCGTTAATGGCTAAAGGAGAAGGGGAGGAAGATGACGGGTCAGGCGTTTGCACAGCGTGCAGATGGCTGACCCAATTTATTTTTAAAAAAAAGTGACCCTCGACCATCAGGTTACGGCACTGCTGGTCGAGGGGGGGGGTTGTTTTAATCGGGAACGCGCAGGTGATCGAAATGGTTTTTCCAAAATTCAATCGCCGCGCCTTCGCCAAGATGTGCGTGGTATGGCGTGTGGTCGTGGGAAAGAGCCATCGCCACCAGCAACGTCAGTACGGCGTCTTCGGGGAAGCCATCGAGTCCGCTGAATGCGATGGCAAGCGCGAGGACATCAGAACGAGCGCTTTTGATGCCGATGCCAACGCCGCTCGCGAGGTTGCCGTCTTGAGCCAAGGTGGAAGAGTGCACAACCTCGGCGGACGGATCTTGGAGTACCCCGCCGATTACATCTAATGCTTGCATGCTGTGGCGAGCCCTCTGGTCGTTCGGAAGGGATCCGATCACGCGGTGCATAAGGTGAATCCTCTGCCGGCCGTCGAACAGTGCCGCCGAAAGGTACCCGCCAGCGGCTGATTCAGGCACGTGAAATCGAGAGAGGTACCCTGGCGGTAGCCACGGAAATCCTTCAGATAGCGAGGTCGCGAGCGAACCGAGCACCTGCACCGCACGTTGATGATCAGATGTCGGCTCCCTGTGACGTTGTGGCTGAATCACGGAAACTCCTTTTTAGTGTCGTGCCGAGTGTGTCGGCGCACGGGCAATCTAGCAGATGTAGTTATTTTTTGCAAGTGTATGTGCCGCGACCCCCCTGTTCGTTAGCTGTCAATTGTGAGTATGTCATATGTGCGATGTCCAACAATCAAATTTTCCGCAGTTCGCACGGACAAACTATAACAGTTCCACTCTTCTTTTGAAATTCAACTTGTATCATCGCTGTGCTGAGCGATCATGCCATTCAAGCTGGTTGCCATGTATAAAATGATTTTCATAAATTTACAGTTCCGCTAAATCGCCTTTGGCGAGATACATTTTTATTTTTTCTACTTCTTCCATTACTTTTTTATTTCCATTTTCTGTCTCGTACCAATTATTTTTAGTAAATGGATGCTGCGCCACGGCATAAGCCGCAGATTTGAGTTGAATATTTTTAGGAACGTGTTTTCGTAAAGTCATGAGTGCTCTGCGAGCATGATAATTTTTTACAACGGCAGTTATCGTGTGAATATTTTGTAATCCTAATTTTTTTTCAATAATTATAATTGAAAAGAGAACATTCTCTAAAGTATTTGTTGATTTATTCTCAGTCAAAATATCTCTCTTTGGCACACCAAGTTTTTCCAATGCTATCGCCATTACATCACCCTCAATAATTCCATTGGTGGGACTGTTTCCCCCACTCACAATTATTTTTGGGACAAAGCCGTTTTTATATAACTCTGCTGCCTTTTCAATGGATTCTTTCCATGCGTTCCGCGTCCCAAAAACCAGAGCAATATCTCCGTTTGGATTTTTGTCGTCAAGAAAAATATAATTTGTTATTTCATCCGTATTCATTTTAATGGTACATCACGCCACCTTTCCAAGGTGGTGCACTCGTCCTGAGCATCTTTGATGTATTGAATTTAATGCGGAGAGGAGGAGATTCGAACTCCTGGTGCCTTGCGACACGCCGCCTTTCCAAGGCGGTGCACTAGACCACTATGCGACCTCTCCGCATTAAATTCAAGTTTTAGGTAGAAGCTCGAATAAACTCACTCAGTGAGTTTATTCCCACTATGCGATCCCTCCGCCATGCAAACAATTGTTGTAGATGCTCGCGTAAACTGAAATTGTTCAGTTTACGCCCTCTCTGCGACCTCTCTCGCGCCACACACTAATTCGTCAACATTGTACCAGCACCTCTCTCAACATTCAAGCTTGCCCTCCCGCCGGCCTTCCGCTATAATTCTTCCGCTATGGTTGACATTTCTACACTTACCTCATCGGTCGGCGCGTCAGTACAGATTTCCGGCTGGGCGTACAATTTTCGTTCCAGCGGATCTATTTTCTTTTTGCAATTGCGCGACGGCACGGGTCGCATACAGATTGTGTTCAGCAAAGCCGATGTATCGCCGGAAACGTGGGGCACACTTGAAGCTCTTACGATGGAATCGTCCGTGCGTGTTACCGGCGTGGTACAGCAAGAACCGCGCGCGCCGTCGGGAATAGAACTGGTGGGTGCAGAGTGCGAATTGATCGCCGGTACTGCCGCCGAATTTCCCATTTCAAAAAAAGAGCACGGTGTGGAATTTTTAATGGACCATCGTCATTTGTGGTTGCGTTCGGCGCGTCAAGAGGCAATCATGCGCGTGCGCAATGAAATTGAATTTGCGCTTCGCCAGTTTTTTTACGAAAAAAATTTTGTGCTCACGGACGCGCCGATTTTTACGCCCAATGCGTGCGAAGGCACCAGCGAACTATTCAAAGTAAAATATTTTGATGACGTGGCGTATTTGTCACAATCCGGCCAATTATATTTGGAAGCAACCAGCGTCGCACTCAAACGCACGTACTGTTTTGGCCCCACCTTTCGTAGTGAAAAATCAAAAACGCGCCGTCATCTGACAGAGTTTTGGATGTTGGAAGCCGAGGCGAGCTTCATGGACCAAACAGAAAATATGGCTCTGCAGGAAGAAATGATGGTGTACGTCGTGCGGCGTGTGTTGGAGCGGCGGCAGGATGATCTGAAAATTATTGAGCGCGATGTGGCTCCACTGGAAACGACTTCGCAGGGCGCGTTTCCGCGCATTCGCTACACGGATGCGGTGGCGCAATTACAAAAACTCGGCAGTGACATAAAAGACGGCGATGACTTGGGCGCCGACGACGAAACAATTCTCACCAAGCAGTACGACCGCCCGATTTTTATTACGCACTATCCGGTAGAAATAAAATCGTTTTACATGAAGCCGGATCCGGCGGATCCGCGATTTGTGCTTAACGCAGACCTGTTGGCGCCAGAAGGGTATGGCGAAATCATCGGCGGCTCACAGCGCATTGATGATTTGAAATTATTGGAGGAGCGCATCGCGGCACACGGTTTACCGACCGCGGCGTTTGAGTGGTATCTGGACATTCGTCGTTTTGGTAGTGTGCCGCACGCCGGTTTTGGCATTGGTTTGGAACGCACCGTCGCGTGGATTTGCGGTCTTGAACACGTGCGCGAAACCATTCCGTTTGCGCGGTTGATGAATCGGTTGACACCGTAGCGCTGATGGGGCATGATGTAGATATGAAATATAAATTGCGCTATACTGTGGTTTTAAAACCAGAACCAGAGGGCGGCTACACCGCCGTTGTTCCTGCGTTACCCGGTTGTGTCACCTACGGCAAAACCATTAAAGAGGCAAAAGTCATGGCAGCAGAAGCGATTAATGGGTATATCGTGAGCTTACAAAAACATCATGAGCCAATTCCGCGAGAGGGTGAATTGAAACAGTATTTTCAAAATATTCAGGTAACAGGGGGGTATGTCACCGCGGTTGCATAGTATTACTCCTCGTAAATTGGCGCGCTATTTGCTGGCGCAAGGGTTTGTTTTAGATCATGTGCATGGGAGTCATTATATATACCGTCATCCGCATGATGGTCGGCGTGTTGTGCTTCCTTTTCATACCAAAGATATTCCTCGCGGCACACTGCACACAATCCTACGTCAGGCAGGTATTGGTCTGGACGAATTTAATTGACGCCAGCCGCATTAAGTTCTATAGTATCCACACTCATCAAACCTCTATGAAAAGGCAGTTTTTTATCATGTTTACCGGTGCAATGTTGTTAGTGGGCGCAGGATGCGATTCGCTCGGTGTACGGAGTCAAAAACCAACGGCCACCCCGCCGGTCACCGCCGCACCGCTCACCAAGGAAACGATCAATCTTGACGAATCAGAAATTTTTCTGCGCACGCGCGACGATGTGGCGCCCGGCCAAGCCGAAGTGACGCGGCAGTCGCTGTTTGCCAAATCAAGAGACGGGCAGATCGTGGAGTTGGTGAAGGATGTGCATGAGGCGCTCAAGGGAACATTGCGTGATGATTTTTATTTGGTGCTCAAAAAGGATGTGCCGACGGAAAATTTGAGCAACTATCTGTATTTTACCCAAGGTGGTGGGGTCTCTGCGGTGCACAAACTTTTTGTGTTTAATAAAACAACGCGCACATTCGACGAAAACGCGCCGTTGGTTTCGCTCGAGAACGCAAATTCATTTGCTGCTGTGCAATTTTCTCCGGACAACACAAAAGTTGCGCTATTTATTCAGGTAGAATTACAGGAGAAACGTTCCACACCAGTAGTGTATATCGGTAATCTTTTAAGCGGTGAAGTGACAAATCGCTATGTGGTAGGCCACCCATATTCAATCACGATAACGCCGGATGCAAAAACAAATACGAACGGCGCCATTCCTGTGGTTCATCCTGCTACAAAATGGAGTACGGATTCAATCTTTAAGATTGCCTTATTAAAACCAGACGGATCTGATGGAGATGCGCGTACGCCGGTTGATGTCGTCAATGTTTTGGTGAGCGAAGCGCCCACGTCACTTGCCACAAGCACGGAATACCAATGGGATCCGGTTGCCAAAAGATTGTTTGGTCAGCATGAAGACGGATTTGATATTTCAGTTGGATTAACGGAGTCGCTCACGGAAAATTTTATAACAACCGATCATATTCTTCCAAAAGTTTCTCTCGCGTCGCCTTTTGTGTATGTGCTGGGTCGTGGTCGACTTGGCGGCATTTTCGTGAAAGCAATTTACGATAAAACGAACCATCAGTTTGTAGCAAGAGAACGTATTCCTCTGCCGTTATTGTCTGACATTCAATCTGCCAATTTATCACCGAGCGGCACCTCGCTTGCTATATTTGGTCCCCGATCGGAGACCAACAACCCTTCGTCGGAAGTTGTTAATGTGATACACCTAGTAACATTACAGTTAGCGTCATATGCGGTTCCCTCTCCCTATACGGCACTGGCTCGTTATGAATATATGACATCATCAAAAAATTCTCTTATTGAATATGGCATTTTAAAATGGAAAGGTGAAACTGAGTTATCCTACGGATTATATGAGCGCGGACCGGAACGTGCAATGAAAAGGGATAATACGAGGATTGAGGCCGTAAATAAATTCGTTCGCAGGGAAAAAATTAAAATTAAATAGCAGGTGAGTATGAAGTATTCAAAACAGAGTATATTTGTTCACGGAATTCTAGCAACATTACTTATGCTGGGCGCAGGTTGCGCGCCAGCAAAACCATCAGAAGTAAAGGTGCCAGTCGAGACAGCGCCTATCGTAAACACGTTTACCCATCCTAAATTTGGTTTTAGTTTTGTACTTCCCACGGGCATCACGGCGCAGTTCGAAAAAAACGGCAACGATGCACGGTTTGTGGATCCAAAAAAATCCGGTGTGGAATATGGCCGCATGATTGTTCAGCCGGGTATTCCGGGTGTGCCACTTGCGCAAAATAAAATTGAGCCACTTGTCGCTGATGGCGCAAAAGTATTTTTGTATCACGACACGGATGCGGCAGACGGCGGCAAACTGGATAAATTGATTCTTGATTTTCCGGACGGTTCTAACGCCATATACATTGCCGCGCCGGAACTGCCTAGCCAACCGATGTGGGATTTAAAAACCGTTGTCGCATCGTGGAAATGGAAAAAATAACTATTTGCTATGCTTGAATTACGAACGCGCGCGATTGATGCGGTTGGCAAGGTGGGGGAAACGGTAACGCTTTTTGGGTGGGTGCACGGTCGGCGCAATATGGGAAAATTGGTTTTTTTTGATCTGCGCGATGCGTCGGCTCGTGTGCAGATTGTCGGTGTGCCGGCGGAATTAGCTGATGACGCCAGTCGCGCGGCACTCGATGCCTTGCGGCCGGAATTTGTTATTGCCGTTACGGGTGTGGTGCAGGCGCGCGGCGCCACCGGCGCCGTTGAAATACTGGCAAAATCTGTCACCGTTTTAAACGAATCAAAAACGCCGCCGTTTGAAATTGATAACGAAGATCGGCAAGCCAACGAAGAGTTGCGCTTGCAGTATCGCTATTTGGATTTACGTCACGAACGCATGGCGGCCAACATCCGTTTGCGCGACCGAGTGATCACTTTTTTTCGTGATTATCTGCACGCCGCCGGATTTGTAGAAATTGAAACGCCGATATTAATGAAAGGAACGCCGGAAGGGTCGCGCGAATTTTTGGTGCCATCGCGCCTGCACGCCGGCAAATTTTACGTGTTGCCCCAGTCGCCACAGCAGTTTAAGCAACTGGCCATGATTGCCGGATTTGAAAAATATTTTCAAGTGGCGCGTTGTTTCCGCGACGAAGATCAGCGCGGCGATCGTCAGCCGGAGTTTACCCAGCTTGATTATGAACTGTCATTTGTGGATGCCGAAGATATTTTTCAACTCACCGAAGCAATGATGATTGCGATGGTCAATACGGTAACCCCAAACAAAAAAATGACGCACACTCCATTCCCGCGCATGACGTATGCGGAGGCAATGAAAACATACGGTACGGATAAACCTGATATTCGGACTGATAAAAATAATTCTGATGAGCTGGGATTTGTCTGGATCACGGACTTTCCGATGTTTGAGACAGACGAAGAGGGACGCCTTGCGGCCAAGCACCATCCTTTTTGCGCCGTGCATCCGGACGATGTCAAAAAACTGGATACCGACCCCTTGAGTGTTCGCGCCAACGCGTATGATTTGGTGCTCAACGGGTACGAACTTTCGAGCGGCAGTATCCGCATACATCGTCGCGAAGAACAGAAAAAAATATTTGATATTCTGAAAATTTCAGAAGAAGATCAACGGCGTAAATTCGGCCATATGCTGGAAGCGCTTGAATATGGCGCGCCGCCGCATGGCGGATTTGCGCCGGGGATTGACCGTATCGTCATGTTGCTTGCCGGCGAACCAAACATTCGCGAGGTGATTGCCTTTCCTAAAACGGGTGATGCGCGCGACCCCCTGATGGGCGCGCCGGCAGACGTTGACCCGCGCACGCTCGCCGAAGTTCACCTTGAAATAAAAAAATAAATGTTCACGTTTACTCACGAACAATTGAGCGGACCGTTGGATTTGCTGTTGCAATTAGTGGAAGACGAACGGCTGTCCATTTCTGATGTGGCTCTCGCGGATCTGACACAAAAATATTTACAGCACGTGCAGGCAGGGGAAAAACTGGATGAAGCGGAGATGGCGGATTTTTTGGTGATAGCGGCAAAACTTTTATATCTCAAATCAAAACAGTTATTGCCGTCGCTGGTGCCGGACAGCGAAGACGCATCGGATTTGGAGCGTCAACTAAAAATGTACGAACGGTTTGTGCGCGCGTCCGAAGAACTTCGCACTTTGCTGGAGCGCGAGCGGTTTATGTATGCGCGCCAATTAATTACCGTGCGCGCCGAAGGGTTTCAGCCACCACGCGCGCAGACCGCGGCGCGGCTTGCGGCGGTTATGCAAGAAGTGGTTACGCGCTATTGCACCGAACCACTCGCCGAGGTTTCTGTACAGCGCACGATGTCACTCACAGAAAAAATTGAAGCTGTGCAAAAACTGCTCAAAACCATGCGCCGTTCTTCTTTGCATGATTTTGTCGTGGACGCATCCAATAAAGCTGATATAATTGTGACGTTCCTTGCACTGCTTGAATTGGTGAAGCAACGTTCGGTTTCCGTTGCACAATCACAACATTTTGAAAATATTCATGTGACTCCCGTATGACGCGTGCCCATCTTGAAGCACTCCTTTTTATGTCCGCTAAACCGCTTGCACGTAAACAACTGCGGATTCTTTTGTCATGCGACGCGGCGCAGTTGCAAAAATGGATTGACGAATTAATTGAAAGATACGACGATGAAACCTGCGGGGTTCGACTTGTCACCAACGGCGATGAATTGCAATTATTAACCGCGCCGTCGTGCCGCGCGCTTGCAGAAACATTTTTAAAAGAAGAAGCATCCGGCGAGTTGACGCGGCCGCAATTGGAAACACTCACCATCATTGCGTATCGTGCGCCGGTTTCCAAACCGGACATAGAACAGATTCGCGGAATTAACTGCACGCTCATTTTACGAAATTTATTATGGCGCGGATTAATAGAGGAAACCGTCGGCTCAACAGCAGAAATACCCGTGTACCGCGTGACCATGGATTTTGTGCGTTACCTTGGCATGACATCCGTTGAAAAATTACCTCAATACGAATCACTTCATGTATGCGACATTTCATCGCCGTTGTTGCCTTCACCGCAGTCGTCGGCGTCATAGCGGCCGAACGCACACCGGCGGTACAAGCTCGTGCAACCGTTGCTGATGTTACGCTTGACCGTCTTTCTGATATTGCATCGTGGCCATTGCGGATGGTAATTCCGGATCCGCCGGCGCCGCCGATGCCGCCCACACGCATACGGCAGGAGGATTTTCGTGCCGTGCTGTCCGCGCCGCGCGCCCTCGTGGTTGATCAACGGACGGACACGGTGTTATATGCAAAAAATCCGGACACGTCCCAGTCGCTTGCTTCGCTCACAAAATTAATGACCGCACTGCTGGCAACGGATTTGATTCTTGATTGGAATGCAACGACAACCATTACCGCGTCGCACATTCGTGAGGGAAACCAAACGCTCGCGCCGGGGAACATTTATTCGGCGGAAGATTTATTTGCCGCCAGTTTAGTTGGTTCTATAAATACGGCAATGATTGCGTTCGTGGAAATGACCGGACTGACCGAATCAGAATTTGTGGAGGAGATGAATGTGCGTGCGCGGCAACTCGGGCTCGCATCCATGCATTTTGTTGATGCGACCGGATTGTCCGGCAAAAATGTGGGGAGTGCTCGTGATGTGGCGCGTCTGTTAAAAATTTCTTTGTCCCATCCGCGCATTAAAGTGGCCAGTGTACGCGACCGCGCGATGATTCGCGAATTAAAATCCGGAGAAATAAAATTAGTTAAGGCCACGGATTGGTTGTTGACCAATATCGTTCCCCTTTCGGTTGCTCATGTGGAAGGAGGGAAGACGGGCTACATTGCCGAGGCGGGCTTTAATTTTGCCGTTCAACTGCAAAATGATGCGGGGAATGAAATTCGGGTGGTGGTGTTGGGTGCCACGGATGTTTATAAACGGTTTACGGAAACGGCCGCGTTGGCCGCATGGACGTATGAGACGTACGAATGGAAGTGATGGAAAAAAAGGGGGAGCCAGCCGTCGGTGAGGAGGGGTTAGAAGTTGTCGTTTGACGGCTGGCTAGAAAAAGAGAGACGAGACGGTACTTCGGGAGCTCGCAGATCGAACCAGAGACGCGTCGCATTTTTGCGTGCCTGCTCAATGGCAATTCGTACGGCAGGTGGTGCGTCGCCGTGCTTGCCGAGTTGCAGTCGCATGCCGTCCTGCCATGCTTGCTGGAGCATTTTTTTGCGGTGAATGGCATCCATCAGCTTGATGAGTCCGGTGATGGGAGACAACTCTGTATCCCAGATAAGATAGCGACGCTCGTCGTACACTACCAGCTCATCGTGCAGATCCCTCTTGGTCCTCGGGCCAATGATGATCATGCCGCCCGTGCGATGGTCAAGGATCACTGATGGCGCATCTTTTGGTTTCCTTACACTGATGCATGACACCTCATATGCGTTGTCGCGCCGGCACCACGCGATTGCGATGTCGCGTAATTCTGCCAGAAGTTGCGCAACCTCCAAGGTGGTGATTTCGCAGTTCAGCGGGACTGGCGTCTCGGCGCGATCGAAAAGCGCCAGCTCATCAGGCGGAATTACTTGCCGCCACGGGGTGAAAGTGACGCGGGGTTTATCGTCCATGCAGACCTCCGTATTGTGGACCGGTATGTTGTACCATGTTGAAATCGTGAGGTCAAGAGGACTTTCGCGTGTGCACGGCGGATTTGCCCTCCTCGCCAAGCATCTGGCTCGTCGGGACCTGGCCGTGTGCGGTACACGCTACGCACGCTCGCGTGTGCACACGGCCTTCAAATCCTTTCTTCCATAAGGCATAATAAAATACCCACGAAGTGTGGGTATTTTATTATGCCAGAGGGCGGATTTGAACCGCCGACCAAAGGCTTATGAGTCCTCTGCTCTACCACTGAGCTACTCTGGCCGGTTGCCGTAAAATTTCTTATTTGCCCGGAGAGAGAATCGAACTCTCATGACCTTGCGATCGCAGGATTTTGAGTCCTGTGCGTCTACCAATTCCGCCATCCGGGCGCATCATAAAGAGTGCGCCTCACTATTCGGGTGAGATTATAGCATTTTTTTATCCGTTGTCAAAGGTGCCGAACTGCGGTATACTGCCGTGTACTATGGGTCGTATTATAGCAGTCGTTAACCAAAAAGGCGGGGTCGGAAAAACGACTACGGCAATTAATGTTTCTGCCTATTTAGCCGACCGCGGGAAGTTTGTTTTGCTTGTGGACAGCGATCCGCAAGCCAACGCAACGAGTGGGGTGGGTCATAGTTATCGCGAATTGCCGCACGGTTTGTATGATGCGCTCGTTGGTTTAAAGCCCCTGCGCGACGTCGTCCACCCAACGGTTATTGACGGATTTCGCATTGTACCTGCAACACCTGCGCTCGCTGGCGCCAATGTTGAACTGGTTGGCGTTGATCGGCGAGAATTTCGTCTGCGCGATTTACTTGAAGAACAGGTGCATGCGTATGATTATATTATCATTGACTGTCCGCCGTCGCTCGGACTTTTAACGGTCAACGGTTTGGTTGCGGCACACGAACTGCTCATTCCGGTGCAGGCAGAATATTATGCACTGGAAGGCCTCGGTCAATTATTGGAAACGATTGGGTTGGTCAAAGAAAGCATTAACACCAATTTAAAAATATTGGGCGCGGTCATCACCATGTATGATAACCGGAATAAATTATCTAAAGATGTGGACGAAGAATTGCGTAAATTTTTTCCTGATAAAATCTTTGAAACGATTATCCCGCGCAACGTAAAGTTGGCAGAGGCGCCTAGTTTTGGTAAAGTGATTATGCACTACGATAAATTTTCGCGCGGCGCACAGGCCTATGCGGCGCTTGCCGATGAAATTATAGGAGTGCATACGCCCGTGTCCGCTGACCCTGCGGTGGCGATGCCCCTTAAGGAGTTTACCCTTTAATGTTATGGCACTTGGACGAGGTTTACAATCAATTATTCCCGCATCAAAAACAGTGACGCCCTCGCGTGCCAGTGTTTCTTCGCATAAAATTTGGCACATTCCCGTGGAAGAAATTTGTCCGAATCCGCATCAGCCGCGGCGCATTTTTAACGATGATGAAATGCACGAGCTCACCGAAAGCATCCGTATCCACGGCATGATACAACCAATTGTGGTAACAGAACTTCCGAGCGGCACGTATGAATTAATTGCCGGTGAACGACGCTGGCGCGCGAGTAAAAATTTGCACCTTGCCACCGTGCCGGCGATTGTGCGTACGGCCGCAAATCATGAAAAATTAGAATTCGCCATTATTGAAAATATCCAGCGTGCAGATTTATCTGCGGTAGATGAGGCGTACAGTTATCGTCGTCTGCGCGACGAGTTTGGATTATCGCTGGATGACGTTGCAAAGCGTGTCGGTAAAAGTCGTCCGCACGTTTCTAATATGATTCGCCTGCTCGATTTGCCTGACGAGATTTTAGATAACGTGGCGCGCGGATTGTTGTCCATGGGCAAGGCGCGCGCTTTGCTTAGTTTAAACACACCGCAAGAGCAGATTGACGTCATGCATAGCATGATGGGCGAGGGAATGACCACGCGCGAGGTAGAACAGTCCGTACAATTGCGTGTGCGGCGCGCACCGCGCAATAAGGCGGCAAATTTACAGTACATTGAATCAGAATTGCGTACGGCGCTCGGCACCAAAGTTACGGTGGCGCGGCGCGGGCAAAAGGGCACTATTACCATAGAATATTATTCACCGGAGGATTTGGAACGGCTGGTCGGTATACTGCGCGCGGTAAACAGTCGCTAATTATTTACGCCCCGGTAAAGCGGACTTTAACCAATCCGCAAGCGATGATTTTGCGAACTGCTTAACACATTGGCGCGCGTGCGCCGTTTTAACGAACTTAATCCAATCGGCGGAAGGCCCTTTTTTTGTTTTGTCCACAATAATTTCTATCACATCGCCGCTTTTGAGCGGTTGATCCAGCACTGATATGCGATCGTTTACGCGCGCGCCGGCGCACTGGTTGCCGATGTGCGTGTGCACGGCGTATGCAAAATCAACCGGCGTGGCATTTTCCGGTAAGTCAATGACGTCACCTTTGGGGGTAAACACAAAAATACGATTTTCAAAAATATCAATTTTGAGATTCGCCAAGTCCTTGAGTCGTTCCATGGCATCGCCTGCGGCGGCAAGTTCACGCACCCACTTGAGCTGACGCGGGGCGCGTTTGGAACCGGTTTCATCATATGTCCAGTGTGCGGCAATACCATATTCCGCATTGATGTGTTGCTGATAGTCACGTATTTGAAATTCGGCAATCTGGCTTTGTTCACAGAATACGGTGGTATGGAGTGATTGATATCCGTTGGGCTTTGGTTGCGCAATATAATCTTTAATGCGGCCGGGCATGGGGCGCCACAATTTATGAATGACGCCGAGCGCCGCATAACAATCGCTCACATCTTCCACAATAACGCGTAAGGCGATTAGGTCGTTAATTTTTTCAATATCTTTATCGTGGCGCAATAATTTTTCGTACAAACTGTACAGTCGTTTTAAACGTCCATGCACGGAACGCACGCGCACTCCCGCGGTTTGCAGTTCTGCCACAAGGATATCCTTTACCGCATTAATGTACATCTCTTTTTTTACATAGCGTTCTTCCACCAGCCCGCGTACCCACGCATATTCTTTTGGATAGACAAATTTAAACGAGGTATCCTCCAATTGTCCTTTCATTTCGCCCATACCAAGGCGATTGGCGATGGGCGCAAAAATTTCCAGTGTTTCCAACGCGATGCGATATTGTTTTTTAGGCGGTAAGTGATCAAGAGTGTACAAATTATGCAAGCGATCCGCAAATTTAATAATGATGACACGAATATCTTCTGCCATGGCCACAAACATTTTACGCAAATTTTCTATGTACCGTTCAATGCCGCGATATTTAATTTTTCCCAATTTTGTGACGCCCGCGACGAGATGGGTAATTTCTTTGCCAAAATTTTTTTCTATTTCGTCTAGGGGAACGTCCGTATCTTCCGGCACATCATGGAGTAATCCGGCTATGACTATAGTCGGATCAAGGTTCATTTCCGCGAGCGTGATGGCGGTGCACAAAGGGTGCACAATATAGGGTTCGCCGGATTTTCGCATTTGCCCCCGATGCGCTTGTTCGGCAAATTCATACGCCAAATGAACCATCGTGACATCTGCATTTGGACGGCGTGCCAAAATGGTTTGGATAAGTAAATCTAAGGTAGGACTCTGCGGTGGGGGAGAATCAAGAGGGTACATTCTGTTGAAAGGTCACTCCTTCTTTTTTCGCTCGCGCGTTTGGCACTCCTTATTTGAACACTGTACCACACCCTTGCGTGGTTCTACGAGCATGGCGTTGCAGGTGGGGCAAAAATTGCCCGTGGGAAGATCCCAGTATGCATTTTTACATTGCGGATATTTATTGCAAGAATAAAAAACTTTACCGCGTTTTGAGCGACGTTTCACTATGCCGCCGTCAGGACACACGGGACACGGAACAATAATTTCTTGGGCAATGGGTTTGGTATTTTTGCACGCCGGATAACCGGAGCATGCCATAAATTTGCCAAACCGACCGGTTTTAATGACCATCATTTTTTTGCACGTCTCACAGGGGATGTCCGTTATTACATCCGGCGCTTTGATAGCTTTTACCGATTTTGTTTTTTCTATCAGATTTTCTTTGAACGGATCGTAAAATTTGTGTAGCACGGGCACCATCTGTTGTGTTCCTTCGGCAACGTCATCTAAATCTTGTTCAAGATTGGCGGTAAATTGGTAATCGGTGATATGGGGAAAATGTTCTACCAATAAATCCGTTACAGTAAACGCAATCTCCGTGGGCCCGAGGCGTCGTTTTTCATCGCGCTCAACGTAACCGCGATCAATAATGGTTGCAATGGTTGGCGCATACGTTGAAGGACGACCAATTCCGTGTTCTTCCAATTCTTTAACGAGCGTTGCGTCGTTATAACGCGCGGGCGGCTCGGTGAAATGTTGGTTGGGGGTTATGCTTTTTGCGGGCACGCGCGCTCCCTCAATTACTGCCGGCAGTAAAGTGTCCTTGTGTTGATCCGGATACACGGCCAAAAAACCGGTGAACGTAATAATTTGTCCGGCGGCGCGAAAGGCGTATGTTTTTTTATCCGTGCCGGTAGTGTGCAGAGTGATAGCCGTTTGGTCAAAACGTGCGGGGGTCATTTGTGAGGCAACGGCGCGGCACCAGATTAAATCATACAGTTTTGCCATTTTTGCATCGCCGCCGCGCGCGGTAATTTGTTCGCCGGTTACGCGCACATCCGTGGGACGAATTGCCTCGTGCGCTTCTTGTGCGCCTTTTGATTTTGTTTTGAATGTGCGGGGGCCGGCGGTGTATTCTGCGCCAAATTTGCTTTTGATAAAATCAACGGCTTCTTGCTGAAATTCCACAGACAGGTTTACCGAATCCGTTCGCATGTACGTGATGAGGCCATGTTCGTATAATCGCTGTGCGAGCATCATTGTTGCTTTGGCCGATGCGCCAAGACGGCGGTTCGCTTCCTGTTGTAGTGTTGACGTGGTAAACGGCGCCGCGCTTTCGCGAGTAGACTGTTTACGCGCGATAGAGATAACCGTCAGGGGGTCGGGAGGGATGGCGGCGACAATTTTTGCCGCGGATTCGGCAGTGGTGATTGAAAATTTTTCTAATTTGTTCTCATCAATGCTCACGAGATGCGCGTTAAAAGTATCTGGGGCGCCTTCAGCGTTCAGCACGGCATCAATCGTCCAGTATTCTTCCGGTTTAAATTTTTGAATTTCACGTTCGCGTTCTACCACAAAACGCACGGCGACACTTTGCACGCGACCGGCAGACAAACCATTCTGCACCTTTTTCCATAAAAAGGGCGACAGTTCAAAACCGACGAGGCGATCCACCATACGACGCGCCTGCTGGGCATCAACCAGTTTAAGATCCAGTTTGCGTGGATGGGCGAGCGCGCTGTCTATGGCGCGTTTGGTAATTTCGTGAAACGTAATACGCTTAATTTTTTCTGGATTTTCTCCCAACACTTCGGCAAGGTGCCATGAAATTGCTTCCCCTTCGCGGTCTTCATCAGTTGCAAATAAAATTTCGTCGGCATCGGCGGCGAGCGCTTTTAATTCTTTGACGCGTTTTGATTTATCGCGCGGCACCAAATATTGCGGCGTAAAATCATGAGCAACATCAATGCCCAATTTTGATTTTGGCAAGTCGCGAATATGTCCAAATGAGGACTCAACGCGGTACTCTTTTCCCAAAAATTTGCTGATTGTTTTTGCTTTCGTGGGCGATTCAACGATAACAAGTCGTGACATATACCTTGAAAAATATCAGTTATTGGACAAATAGTCAAACCCGCACATATCCTTGGCCGGGGATTGAACGTGCCAAACCCATTATTTCTAGCCGCACCAACACCGATGAAACCGCCGTAAGCGACCAGTGCAAACGCGCCATGAGCCAATCAATGGTGCGCGGTTCATCGTTTAATTTTTCCAGCACACTGCGCTCATCGGCGGCAACAATGAGCGCGGGCTGTGCGGCGGTGTTGGTCATCTGTAATAGGTCAAACACATCATCGGCAGAACGCACGAGCGCCGCGCCGTCTTTAATGAGTGCGTGTGTGCCGGCGGATTGCGGTGAAAAGATAGAGCCCGGAATGGCGTACACATCGCGATTATATTCCAGCGCGCATTTTGCCGTGATGAGTGTTCCCGAATCTGCCGTTGCCTCAACAATCAATGTGGCGCGGCACATGCCGGCAATGATGCGGTTGCGGACCGGAAATGTTCCGGGGTAAGCCGGTGAGCGGGGAGGATATTCGGAAATTAATGCGCCGCCACTTTCCAAAATACGCTGGGCAAGTCCGCGATGCGATGCCGGATAAATTGAAGCATCATCCACCCCACTGCCGAGCACGGCAACCGTGATGCCGCCAGAGGATAAAGCGGCGCTGTGCGCGGCTCCATCGGCTCCCAGCGCTAAACCGGACACAATAACTAATCGCGCCGCAAGCGGCGGCACTATTTCGGCGAGAGCGCGCGCACCATACGGGCTTAATCTACGCGAACCGATAACAGAAATAGCGGGGCGCGTGAGAGCGGTAATTGACCCGCGAACAAAAAGTTGTTTGGGTTTATCTTTTGTTTCTTGGAGTAAAGGCGGATATGCCGTATCAGCCGGCGTAACAGTAACAATGTCCGAAAAAATCCCTCCTTGCATAGTGTGAAAATTGGTTATGGATGTTTCAGAATGATATCTTTCACTAATTGCGTGGCGCTGTCAAGTGCGCCTTCAAGCGCCGGTTGTTCGTCCGCAGAAAATTTACTTAACACAAAGTCCGCGCCGTCGCCCACGCGTGGACCGACACCAATGCGTATGCGGTGGAGCGCCTGTGTGCCGAGTTGTTCAATAATATGTTCTACGCCGTTATGGCCGGCGCTGGAACGGTCGTACTGCGCTTTGGCGGCTCCCACTAAGAAATCCAAATCATCGTGCAGTACTACTATGTGGGGGTGTGGAATTTTATAAAAATGCGCCATCGCCTGAACCGCACGACCGGAAAGATTCATATAGGTATCCGGCATGGCAAACAGCACCTCGTTACCCGCAACGGTGCCGTTGGCCACGTGCGCGTCAAATTTTTTTTCTGCATGCCACGCTTTGGCGCCGCATTCTTCTGCTAACCGTTTGACGGCAATAAACCCGACGTTGTGTCGTGTGCCGTCGTAGATACTGCCCTTGTTACCGAGCCCTACCACTAACCACATATCATTGCTTTGTTTTTTTAGTATACATGACAACGGGCGATCCGATAAAGTTGAATTCGTTGCGCAGGGCGCGCTCCATAAATCGCAGGTACGCCGAGTTTAAACTGGTACGCGCTTTGACACTCACCTGAAATTCTGGCGGATCCGTGTTAATCTGTTTTACCGCAAAAATTTTTGGTGGCGCATTGCCTATGCCACGGGTGGGGCGATGGCTGATGAGCAGTGTGCGTAAAAAAGCATCAAGAGTGTGGTCATCTATACGAAGGTGACGCGCGCGGTACACCGCGAGGATAAGTTCGTACAGTTGATGCACTCGATAACCCGTTGAGGCAGAAATAAAAATGAGTGGCGCATACGCGATGTGAGGATACGCGCTCTGCATCATGGTGGTGAATGCGGCGCGACCCGCATCGGTATTGTCCGGCGCAAGATCCCATTTGTTGACAACAATAATAACACTCCTGCGTTTGCTTTCAATGAGGCGCGCGAGCGTTTTTTCTTGTGATGAAAACGGATCTGTTGCATCTACCATGAGCAGAACCACGTCTGATTGTTCCATGGTGTAAATACTTTGGGAAACGCCCGCCTTTTCTATGCGGTCCGTTACTTTATTACGGCGCCGTACGCCTGCGGTGTCCATAAATTCTATCGCATGGGCGCCCCATGATACGAGCAGGTTGAACGTTTCGCGCGTGGTGTGTGCGATGGGCGACACAATAACACACGGCTCGCCGGCAATCTGATTTAACAACGTTGATTTCCCCACATTTGGTTTGCCTAAAATGGAAACGCGAATGGGTGCGTAATCCTTCATTTTTTTAGGACGGTGCGTGGCGCGATGCAGTTTTTTAAACGCTTCATCAAGAAGGTCGCCTACACCGGCGCCGTTGGCGGCAGAAATGGGACGCGGCGTACCAAACCCCAATTTCAACCAATCGGCCTCATGTACGGCGTCGCGTTGGTCCGGCGCATCTGCTTTATTCATCACCGGAATGACCGGAATTTTTTTGCGTTGTAAAAATTTTGCAATCTCGCGCTCTTGGGGGAGTACGCCGTCATGCGCATCCATCACAAAAAAAACCAGATCAGCATCGGCGATAGCGCGTTCGGTCTGTGCAAGAATTTCCGTTTCAAACGGTTGTTTTTTGTGAAATGTTAAGCCGCCGGCGTCAATGATGCGCGCTTGCACACCGCGCCACGTAAACGGCGCAATGTTGCGCGTGCGCGTGGTGCCCGGAATGTCGCTGACAATGGCGCGTCGCGATTCAACGATGCGGTTAAACAACGTTGATTTGCCGACATTAACCCGCCCAACCAAAGCGATGGATGGTAACAAGAGGTCAACAATGGTTGGCCGGCGTTCTACGGGGTTGGACATATTTATTCGGCCAGATCAGTGACATTTTCGCCAAGGACAATGATAATATCCGGCTCAATGGCGGGTGGAATGCTTTGATCCGGCGACGGTGGCGGACGATGGAGTATCTCATCCGCATCGTAGCGTACTTTTAGTTTTTCAACAAGGGGGCGCTGGGTGTTGTTTGTGGCAAAAATTTGTGCGCGCGGCGTGGGGCGCAGTGCCGCGTTACCAATGGTGACGACGTTTAATCCATCTTGCTCCAGCCGCGCTTTTTGGCGTGCGGCAAAACCCGGGCGCCACGTGCCGTTATGAAGTTCAATACGCGCCGTGCTTTTGGGTTCTGGCTTCAGCGGGAACTGTTCAATGACTCCTTGCACCGCGCGCGCGGTTTGTTCCTGAAAAATATTTTGCACCGCGTTATGAATTTGTTTTAATGAACTATCTTTTGGGCGTAAATAAAAGGCGCCATCGCTGTTGTCGGCGTACAACACGCTTGCCGGATCATCGGAGAACACAATGCTCGTGACGTTGTCCGTAGAAATATCTCGCGCGACACGGTACAGCTCCAAAACATCATTGAAACGGAAATTCGTCTGGATGTGCGTATCAAGCGTGTTCATTAATTTTGCAATGCGCGTGGGATGGATAACGGTACTGCCGGACATCAGACGGTCGCGCGCCGCAACGACCACTTTTTGTTGGCGTCGTGCGCGGGCAAAGTCAGATCCCTCAAAATTATTTCCATGACGCGAACGCGCGTAATCAAGCGCGGTTCTGCCATCCATCTTCTGCCATCCTTTTGCAAAACCGACGGTGCGATAGCGGTAGGACTCGTTGGGAAATTCGTAATCAGTAAACGGACGGTCTACGTATAGATCAATGCCGCCAATATCATCTATCATTTTTTCAAATCCGCGAAAATCAACGCGGGCGTAGTACGGAATGGTGACACCAAGAAACATTTCCAGCGCGCGGGTCGCCGCGGCGGCGCCACTGCCAGAACGTTCAATTTCGGCATAGGCGTTCACCTCGTTTATTTTTTGATACCGGTAACCGCCGGGCACCAACACCACGGTGTCACGCGGAATGGAAATGAGCGCGACCTGTTTGGTGCTCGGTTTGATGGACGCGAGCAGTATGGTGTCCGTGAGTTGCGACCCTTCATGACCCGCGCCGCCGATGCCGTACAGCGCAATGTTGATGCGGTCATCTTCATAACCCTTGAGCGGACGATTGGTAGAGGCGAACAGCGATTTAACGCGACCCCATACCGTGTCAGAATTGATGGTGGATAATTCATCGGCGGAAGGGGGGGGAGGCACACTCGTTCCAAACACACGTGCGCCGGCGTATGCCGCGCCAGCCAGTCCGGCGCCAAACAGCAAACAGAAAAAGACGATTGAAATCATCTTTTTGCGGAGTGTTCCTTGATACGGAAATTGTGGTTCAAGAAAATTGACGTCCATGAAATGACAGTATACGTTGGCTCGTTTATTTTTTCAATTATTGGTACGGCTTCCGTATAGGTTAGCCGTATGAGGTTGACGCACCGGCTAACCACCTGTGGACAAGTGGTGCTTGCATAATGCACAAATATGAATTACAATTCATATAAAGGTCGGTGTTTTATTTTAACAAATTAACTTATGCTCCATTGTACACTCACCAATACGGACATTGAGAAGTGCTGTTGCGAAAAGCGCGGCGACAAATTCCACTGCACACTTGCCGATAAAACGATTGACACCTGTTGCTGTGCGACGATTGAATCCGCGGATTGCTGTAAGAACACGTAAGGTTCTGGCACGCAGGCGAGCAAAAAAATAAATCTTGCTCGCCAATTCATATTATAAAAAAAATTGACCTAGACAAGCCGCATCAATTCTTTTTTGAAACCCTCGGCAATCACGCGCGGTGGAATATTATTCATCTGCTCAAAAAAAATTCGCACCGAGTTACCGATATTGCCAAGAAACTGAAATTGGAGCAAAGTCTGGTATCTCATCACATAAAACGCCTTGAGACCTGCGGTTTTGTGAAAGTGGAAATAAACGGCACCGAAAGGATTTATCATCTCAACAAAGTGACCATCAGTCCTCTTTTGAAATTGGTAGACGGCCATGTCAATACCTTTTGTAAAAAAATCTGTTGCAAAGAACGATAATCTGCATTTTGGTGGACGACACAGGGATCGCCTCCGCGCGAATCATATCGCGCGTCGGACCTGGGCTCGCGCGACACGACCTGCGTATACTTGGTCGTGCGCTCGCCCTTCGATCCCCGTGTACATAGCTTCCATAAAAAGAACCCGCTTTCGTGGGTTCTTTTTATGGGCGATAATACAATCAGCGCGAACCGAATTTTCCGCCAAATGCGGACCAGCCTCTGGCCGAGAAAAAATTGATTGAGGAATTTTCCGAACTCGCCGCGCGGAGCAGTGGCGGGCGGCGGATTTTTTACCCCGCACCGAGCTTTGCTCTGGTGCGTGGGCCTTCCCCTTTAACCCCTTCCTCCGCCGCCTGAAAAATCCGCGCGGCGAGAAGCGATTTGCCACACTGAATTGGGGTGGGCGCGCCACTGATTGAACGTTCCGAATCGTTCTTTTTTGTTTTTCCGCGCCTTGCCATGACACACCCCGCGCGCGGCGCGGGTTTATGGAACTCCATTTGATTAGACCGGATTGCTATTGACATATACTGGGAATTTTGCTTAAATAGCAAGTCCAACCTATATTAGGATTGGATGAGGTTCAACCCTTTCACAAAGAGGAACAAAATGCGTGATTACCACGGACAGCGTCGCGAGCGGGAGCCGCTCGTGCGCGAGCTCTACGGTCTCGGACTCTCGGCTCGCGAGATCGCCGAGATTGCGAAGTGGAGCGAGGCAACGCTCGCGCAGGACATCCGGCGGTTCGGTGGCCCGAAAGCGTTCCCGAATCGTCCCAAGAAGGGCGA
>CAZUSU010000032.1:0-10155 GCA_964623315.1 uncultured Gammaproteobacteria bacterium
AACCCCCTCCTTCCGCCACGCCATCGCTTGGGCCTCGGAAAAATTTTTCGGCGACTTAATTTATTTTTTACAGATATAAAAAACAGGCGGATGTTTTCTTATATCCTTTTTAGATATTTGCAAACTACCATTAGCTTCCACGAGTTGAAAACCAGATACTTTTATTTGTTTTTTAACTGCATTGATTGATGGAATATGGATATATTGTTTTGTTCTGTAGGTTTTATTACCATCGCCCGTTTCTCTGATAAAAAATCTATCGCCAAAATCCATTTCATCTATCTTGAATACTAAAGATTTGAGAACAAAAAATCTAGTCCATTGCCAAACCCAAAAGAAAAAATTTTTAGAAAACCAAACTCTCGGATGAGCAGTAAAAATACAAATGCCGCCAACTTTCAAAACCCTGCGCATTTCCTTATGTGCTTTTAATCTTTCCGCTTCATCTGGAATCTGTGTCCAGCCCTGATTTGAAAATAATAAGTAATCAAAGGAGTTATCGCCAAAATCTAATTTTGTTGCATCTCCAATCCTGTAATCAATATTTAAATTTTTTGTTTTCGCTATTCTCTTAGCACTATCAATCATTTCGGGGACAATATCTACGGCTATAACATCATAGCCCATTTTAACGAGGGGTATTGATGTTCTACCAGTGCCGCAACCTAAATCTAAAACTTTTCCTTTTGGCGTAAAATATTTTGAAATAAAATGTTCTTCACTAATCCAAAAACCGTTTTCTGCCAATTCAGAATATCTTTTTTGGGCGTTTTCTCCACCAAATTCATCAATGACTAATTTTTTGAGTTCTAATGTTTTTGTCGTAATTATTTTTGAAATTTCTTTAATTTAAAATCAACTTCATATAAAAATACTTCACAGTTTGGTACCATTTGAAGTGCATAATCTAGTCTTTGATCGTACTCGCCGGCAACAATAACTCCTTTTACGCCTTTATCGTTTTTCTTTTCTCTTATCCAACCCATATATCGAGTTAGTTGTCCTACGGTATCGTCGCTCGTTTGATTTTTCTTTAGCTCTATAACAACATAATTTTTTGTGCTCTTATCGCGGGCAAGAATATCTATTGGGCCTATATCTGTACGAAACTGCTGACTAATAAGTTCACCGTCTTCAACAATCAAATCATATTTTTTGCCAAGTTCTGTTTTAGCCCAGTTGTAAATGATAAAATCCTCCAATTGTTTTTCCATGTAAAATATACCCTGGCTATATGTTGAGGTTGGAGATGTGGTCTCTACTGAAACGGCCTTTCTATAATATTCAAGTATTACTCCAAGATCTGATTCAATATCCTTTGTACTAACGGGAGCATTATTTTCAGAAGATAAATATCTAATTTCTTTTTCTTTGATATCTAGTTTATAAGCCTTGAAAACGAAAGAATCACCATATCTTGGAACGTCTTTATCAAAAAAAGCAGATATGGTAACAGCTGAACTCATTACCTCGGTGGGCCAGGTTTCTCCAAACTCTTCTGTTTCGCTTACACCGTAAGCGAGAATAAGTGTTGCAAGTTCCTTGTAATACAAATACACCGGATAAAAACCCTTACTGACCTGCATTTCTGGGGCGATAAAAGCTATCCAAGGTACCCGTGCCGGCGCACCCATACCAAACGAAACGCGTACCTTGAGACCTCCATATTCTTTGGGATATAAATAAGTTTTTAGGTCTTTCCCTTCGCTAGCTTGCCTTATGAAAGTATCTAATATTTTTTGCCAGATATCCATAATTATTTAAGTAAATCTTCTATTGAAACGCCTAACGACTTGGCAATTTTTTGAATTGTTTGGACGCTTGGTTTTGTAACGACACCACCCTCAATTTTTGTAAGGGTAGAGTATTTGATATCCGCTTTCTTCGCCAAGTCGTCCTGCGTCAATCCTTGTTTTGCTCTTATTTGTTTTATGTTTTGTGATATTGCTGCCATAGTATCCAAAGTCTGATAGTATAGAGTTATGAGACATTTCTTTCTTTGCTCACAAATTAAGGATAGCACTATTGGGGGATTTTTTCAATTCGTAGCCGCCGAAAAATTTTTCCGAAGCCCAAGCGAGGGCGTGGTGGAAGGAGGTGGTTGGGGGGAGGAATTCCGCAACGCCCGAGCGTTCCGCCGAGCGGAGCGAGGCGATTATGTCAGGTTCCGCTTCTTGGCTCCGAGGGTGGGATTCGAACCCACGACCAATGAGTTAACAGCTCACTGCTCTACCGCTGAGCTACCTCGGAATGTTGCGCAATTATACGGGGTCGCTGGGCGGCTTGTCAATCGTTTTGAGTCGATCATCCTTCATGCCGGCGCGGCGCAGGGCCTTCTCAACGGCCGCGCGCACGACCAGACCAAGGCCCAATAATTCAAGCCCGACAAACAGTATCGGGATACCCGGAACGATGGGCAGGATGAGTCCGGCGATCCCAATTATAATGAGCAGGACACCTGCCGTTCGCTTGATGCCGATTTTGACGCGGGGCGTCAGAAGGGTCATAGAAATGAATAGTAGTCGCGCAGTTTATCTATGTCCGGCATGTTTTGAATTTTTTCCAACGCCTTTGCTTCTATTTGGCGAATACGTTCGCGCGTAACGTCAAATTCCTTGCCGACCTCTTCTAATGTGTGCGACACGCTGTCCACCAAGCCAAAGCGCATTTCCAATATTTTTTGTTCACGTGGCTGTAAATCCCTAATGGCGGCGCGCACATAATCGCGCAATAGTTGCATAGCCGATACGCGGTCCGGTGGCAAATTTTTTACATCTTCAATAAAATCACCGAGCGAGGTGTCATCGTCATCATCGCCGACACTCGTTTCCAGCGAAACGGTTTCTTGGGAAATTTTTATAATGTGGCGAACCTTTTCTACATCCTCGCCCATCTCTGCGGCTATTTCTTCCGGCGTCGCGTCGCGCCCCAAATCTTGCAGTAACCGTCGTTCAATTTGTTGGAACCGATTAATTGTTTCTACCATGTGCACCGGAATACGAATGGTACGCGATTGGTCTGCCAGTGCGCGGGTAATTGCTTGGCGAATCCACCACGTTGCATATGTTGAAAATTTATAGCCGCGTTTGTATTCAAACTTTTTGACGGCGCGAAACAATCCTATATTCCCCTCCTGAATTAAATCCAACAGCGACAGCTGTTTGCCGACAAATTTTTTGGCAATGGATACCACCAAGCGCAAGTTCGCCTCAATCAGCTGACGCTCCGCTTCTTTGTCTGCACGATCCTTGCGTTTTGCCAATGAAACTTCTTCATCAGCCGTTAATAATGGAATTTTACCGATTTCGCGCAGATACATCTGAATGGAATCGCTGGTCAATTCCAATGGATCGGTGAGTGGCTTTGCTTTGCGGGTGCCCCCTTCGCCACTTGCGTGCAATTTGGCGAGCGCGTCCTTTTGTTGCGTCCCCTGCCCCAGCAGTCCCTCTTTCATTTCCATGACGGTTATGCTGGCTCGTTCCAAATCATTCAAAAAAAACTCATACTGATCTAGGTATGATTCAACGTGTGGAAATGCTAATAAAACTTCCGTTTCCGTTAAAAATCCCCGCTTTCGTCCCTTCAAAATAATATCCTGTAATTGTGACACTGCCGGAGCAATGGTCAGCGTATCTTCAACAGGAGAAACCCTCGGCGGGGTTTTTGGTTGTGGCTTTGAGTTAACGCGCTTTTTGACCTGCGGCTTGCGCATGCGGACGGGCTTTTTTTTAAATACGCGGACCACCTTTTTATTTTTTTTGCCGGTGGTGTGCGAGGGTTTCTTTGCCTTCGCTTTTTTCTTCATAGCACAAAAGTTTGATAGCGGGCCAGTAATGCACGGGTTGATTCCTCGTCACCAGCTTCCTCGGCACGTTTAATTTGGTGCAGAAGTTGTTCACGCTGTTCAATATAATATACGCTTCGGAGCCGTTTGGCAAGTGAGTGGATCTCGGCGACGCGTTCTGTGACATCAAGATCCGCATATGCGGCAGATACAAGGAGTTCCAGCAGGGGGTCTGGCGCGGCCACTGCCATGTTCTCATATCTGCTACGGTACTCTTCGTTGCAAATAGCCACGGCCGGAAGTTCGGCAACCACACGCGGATATTCCGCCATTTGATCCTGTAAAAGCGCACACAGGCGTTCCTCCATAAGATGCTGAAACGCCCGACGGCGTTCATCGGCAGGCCCAGAGGTGACTCCGGACGTTACCACTAATTTTTTGTCTGTCTGGCCAACAGTCCGCGCGCGCACCAGCAGTTCTTGCAGTGCGTCGGGCGACGTATGAATTTCCAATCCGGCGCGCTGAATCCAATGATCGCGCTCCACCGCAGACGGGATGAGCGCAATATAGGAAACGATTTTTTTTGATAATACATCCTTGCGACGCGGATCACGTGTGATGGATTCACGCTCTGCTTCGGGCACCAAGTGCGCAAGTAAATCCTCCATAAATGGTTTTGCCTGCCGTACGGCTGATTGCCACACGGATAGATTATTTTGGATGCATTCATCAGCATCTTTTCCGGCGCCATCGGGTATGCGAATTATTTTTAACAAAAAACCTTCGGCAAGCGCCGTGGTAATGGAGCGCTCTGCGGCCGCAATGCCGGCGGCATCAGCATCAAACGCCATACGCAACTCATCGGTGTAGCGGTGAAGCAGTTTGAGCTGTTCGCCGGTAAGTGCCGTGCCGGAACAGGCAACCACTTCTGCCATGCCGGCGCCATGGCACGCAATGACGTCCATTTGACCTTCCACGAGTACGGCAAATCCCACCTGTTTTATCGCCTGCTTGGCAAAATTAAGGCCGTACACCACGCTACCCTTATGAAAAAGGGGGGTCTCGGGGGTGTTCACATACTTGCCCGTTTTTTCATCTGCGGCCTGCTCCAAAATACGACCGGTAAATCCGATGATGCGACCATGCGCATCACTGATAGGAAACATGATGCGGCTTCTAAAACGATCAAATCGCTTGCCGCTCGCAGAATCTTTGACAATGGTCATGCCCGACGCAACGCAATCCTCCAATGAAAATCCTTTCTGCAATAAATAGTTAGTGAGGGTATCCCATCCGGTGGGCGCGCACCCGACTAAAAATTGCTCCCGCATTGCGGGGGAAACCCCGCGCTTTTCCAGATACGTGCGGGCGCCGGCGGCACCATCTACCTCGCGTAAAATACGCGCGTACACGTGCGCGGCAGTGTTCAGTACGTCTAATAAACGCGCGCGCTCTGATCGGTTAATTTCATTGTGCGCCGTCGTTGAAAGTTCAACACCGGCTTTTTCGGCGAGCAATTTTAGCGCCTCACGAAAATCAACATTCTCTATGCGCTGAATAAAAGTAAAAATATCTCCCCCTTCGTTACAACCAAAACAGTGCCAGATCTGGCGCTGGCGATTGACCATAAACGACGGCGATTTTTCCTCATGAAACGGACAGCACGCCTTGAGATGCGCGCCGGACTGCTTAAGCGTCAAATATTCACGCACCACCTCGCCGATGTCAAGTCGCGCTTTAATCTGTTCAACATCGACGCTCATATTAGCGCGCGACAATGATGAGCGGGATATCTAACACCGAACCGATGCGCGCCAGTTCATGACGAATGAGCGGACCGTCATATTCGCCACTGTGTGCAGAAAATCCGTCGTAGGTGGGAGCTTTTTGGTCTAGGTGAATTGAAATGGTGTGCGTGTCAGCGCGCTCCTCCACATATACATGGAAACGGGGAAATTCGTAGCCACTGGTGCGCAGGATATAACTAATTTCGCCGTCATGTCCGCTGTGGCGCGCATACCCTGCGCGACGTAAATAGTTTTGAGCCGTTTCCGGCGGCTTGCTTTTAAATCTACCTTTCATATCGCTATGGTAACCTGTCGCGCAATAAAAGGCAATGCGTCAGATGGCCATCAGGCGAGCGCTGTTTTAAATGCTTCCACCATGGGCACGCCTTCAATTTCTGCACCGTTATGTTCTCCCAGCGCAACGCTAAACCAGTCCCCCACCAGAAGCGTGTTAAAAATTTTTTGCGCGCGCGATGAGCCGGTCAGGGCGAATTCATGCACCGCGATCCCTTTTTGTTCATACAAACGGCCGGTTGCCGCGAAACGCTTTTTGATGCGCGAATGATCATCGTCATCCGTCAGCAAAACCACGCTAAAAGCCGTGCTCAATTTTTTGGTCCGCTCTGACAGGTCAAAACCGGTCATTTCGTTATGATTTAATTCCGGCACGACGTTCCAAAATGCCGGCTGTTTACTATTTTCGTTTACTTTAATTTTCCAATTTTGTGCAATGGCTCCGTTGCGCGCCGAGGCATACACGAGCGGTGTATGACCAATGAGGGCGCTGGCAAGTTCCCTTCCTTGCCGTTCAAGCGAACTCATATCAAACACCAGAGAGCCACAGGCGAGCTGAAGTTCTCTATCTTGCGCAAATGCCGCGAGCGCCATAACGCCATAGCCAAGCGCCGCACGCGGCTGTATTCCCCTGTCGGGAAATTGGATATATGGAACGCCATCGGCGGACGCTTTTTCTATGAGGCGACCGCCCGCCGCCATAATAGCCACTGCGACGCCTGCGGTTCTTGCCTTATCGTAGGACTCCAAAACTTCCTCGGTGTTCCCCGAATATGACGAGCAAATGACTAACGAATCTGCAAGATTAATTTCCGGCAAACCGTAATCAGAAAAAATGGCGCGCACACTCTGCGGCCGCAGAAGCATATAAATGTCTGCAGACAAATGTGATCCGCCCATGCCACACACCACGAGCGGTCGCGCCGTCGCTGGCAGAGCAGAACTATTTTTTATTTCCGGTGCAAACGAAAATTGCGCCGGAAAATTTTTTATCACATCCTGCATCATTTTTTTTGAAAAACTTTATATTTGACGACAACCCACCACCCGATAATCCACATGACGAGCATGCCATACTGTGCCGGTGTTAAACCTGCGTAGCGTACGTCCGGCATAAGCGTGTCCTGTGCGCGCAAAAAATCCAGTGCAAACCGTGCCGGCGCATACAGAAGTGGCAGTAGTGCTATATAAAATCCGGCGCGCTGGGGCGGTTTAATAATGGTAAAAGCAATCGCCATGGCAATCCACACCAGTGATTCCAGTAAGCCAAGGTCAAGACGCGCACCATCCGGATATGCCACGGCAAACGGCGCACGAGACAGAACTCCCGGATGCATGTGCGTCAGATAGCATCCGAAACGTCCTACAGCCCACGCAATCGGGAGCGAGCGAAAAATTACGTCTCCGTATGCAAGAATGTTCAGATTTTGCCGACGAGCGTACCACAGTGCAACCAGAACACCGGCCGTAATGCCACCGAGTGATGAAAGTCCGCCTTGCCACACCTGCAAAATTTGTGCCGGATGAGAAAAATAATATGCCGGCTCATAAAACAAAACGTGCGCCGCGCGCGCTCCGGCAAAAGAAGCGAGAATGGTCCACAAGGCCATGTCAGAAATGCGATCAAATAAAACGTCCTGACGGTGGCGGGTGCGCACGTGAAGCGCAAATAAGACGGCGCCAACGGCGAGCGCAACCATAGCGCCCCACAGATGTATATTAAGCGGGCCAATTGCGAGCGTGGTTGTTTGAAAGTAGGGCAACATATTTTTTGTTTATTGTGTGAGCACTGCGGCCAGCGCGTCGCGCGGCGTGTCCACAATGATAAAAAGATTCATATCTTCCGGCGCAACACAGTGCTCGCGTTCAAATTGATTTTCGCGAATAAAAGTGAGGAGTGGATTCCAGAAGGCGCTACCGTACAAAACAATCGGTACACGCGTAATTTTATCTGTTTGCATGAGGGTCAGCAGTTCAAAACACATATTCAGCGTGCCATACCCACCGGGGAATACCACAAATCCGCGCGATGGTGTGGTGAGCATGAGCTTGCGCGTAAACGGAAAGGTAAAACCGCGGCTCCTTGTGACAAATGCATTGGGCTCACTCCCGCGCTCTGTTTCTGCTGACATCGCATAAGATGCGCCGCCTGCTGTAAACGCCCCTTTATTCACCGCCTCCATAATGCCGACTCCCCCACCGGTCAGTACGCCAAATTTTTTTTCTGCCAAAAGAGCGCCCAGTTTTTCTGCATCCTGATAAAACGAGCTGTCCAGAGTTATGCGCGGCGTTCCTAAAACGGTAATAACCGACCCCATGCCACGCAAAAATTCAAATCCCTCTACCAACTCTGCCATGATTCGGAACATGCGCCAGTTAATTGCATCGTCAGAACAAAATTGACTGGCGTCAAGCGCACACACGGACGTTGGATCCTTTGCTTTTTTGATAATTTCCATCGCCTCTTCCGGCGTGTCCACAATATGAACCAGCGATAAATCCTGCTCTTTCACCGCGTGAATTTGTTCAAAAACATTGGTGTGCAAAAACTGTATAATTGGCTCCCAAAATGAACGGCCTAATAAAATAACGGGTGCCGGCGCCAACTGGTTGTAACGAATCTGATCCAGCACTTCAAACATTTCATCAAGCGTGCCAAATCCGCCCGGCATACAGACAAAGGCGAGCGATGGGGTGGTGAGCATCACTTTGCGGGTCAAAAAATAATAAAATCCGCGCGAGTCCCGCGCATACGCGTTAAGCCGCTGTTCATGAGGGAGCTCCACATTTAAACCGATGGACGTGCCACCGGCTTCAAAGGCGCCGCGGTTTGCCGCTTCCATCATGCCCGGTCCGCCGCCGGTGATCGTTGCGTATCCCGCTTTGGCCAACAGCTCGCCCAGCCGTCGCGCTTGCACATAGTATTCCGAATTCGGAGGTATGCGCGCAGAGCCAAATACGGTGACCTGTTTTTTGAACTTTGTTAAGAATTGGTAACCTTCTATAAATTCCGCCATGATTCTAAACACCTGCCACGTGCTACCCCGCAAGTCAATTGAATTACCGCGCATGACAGCGGCGGCGACCGTTTCTTGGCTGGACGTTATTTTCATAGAGGAGGATGTTGTAGATGCCACGTGGTAGCTTGCTGAAAATGATAACCAAACTGCAGGGCAACTTCCTCCTTTAAGCGCGGCGCAATGAGTTGCATACCAACGGGCATATTATTCACCAAACCGCACGGCACAGAGAGCGCACAAACGCCGGCCAGTGACGCCGGCCCCACGAACGCATCGGATAGGTACATTTTGAGCGGATCATCCGATTTTTCCCCGAGGGGAAACGCAACTTCCGGCGTTGTGGGCGTGGCAATAATATCAACCTGTGCAAAAGCGTCGTCAAAGTCCTGCCGAATAAGCGTGCGTACTTTTTGTGCCCGTTTATAATACGCTTCGTAATATCCGTGCGAAAGCGCAAACGTTCCTAGCATAATGCGGCGCTTTACTTCGTCTGGAAATCCGGCGCTTCGCGACGCGGTGTACGAATTATATAAGTCAGTGGCCGGCGCGCGCACTCCGTAGCGCATTCCGTCCAAGCGACCCATGTTAGAGGAATCCTCGCACGGCACCAAAATATAATACGTCGCGATGGCGTACGCGGTATGCGGCAGGGTGATAGGTACTATCACCGCGCCCAAATCCTCAAACTTTTTTATTGCCGCTGACACCGTTGCACGAATTTTTGGTTCCAATTCGTCGGTAAAAAATTCTTTTGGCATACCCACGCGCTTGCCGCGAATAGATGCGGTGAGCGCGTTACTATATGAGGGCACGGACGCGGTGTCAGTGGTGGGATCAAGTGGATCGTGGCCGGCAATGATATCCATAACGTAAGCGATGTCCTCGGCACTGTGTCCTAATGGACCAACGGTATCCAATGATGAAGCCATGGGCATGGCGCCATAGCGCGACGTGCGCCCATAACTCACCTTGAGTCCGGTAATGCCGCAAAATGACGCCGGTGCGCGAATGGACCCGCCGGTATCTTCGCCAATCGCAAAGCTACACAGATCTGCGGCAACGGCCGCGCTCCTGCCACCACTTGATCCACCGGCAACACGCGACGTGTCCCACGGATTTACTACCGGTCCATACATGGAATTCTCATTTGAGGCGCCATGGCCAAAGGCATCGCAATTATGCTTACCAATCATAATAGCCCGCGCCGTGCGCAGACGTTTTATTACCGTTGCGTCCTCTGGCGGCACATAATTATCTAAAATTTTTGCCG
>CAZUSU010000033.1:0-10558 GCA_964623315.1 uncultured Gammaproteobacteria bacterium
CAATTTGTCTCACTGCTGGCGGTTCAATTCCCGTTTTAACCAACAGCATTAAAAATCCTCCCCATGAGGGGGAGGATTTGTAATGGGGTGGCCAACGGGAATTGAACCCGTACTGCGAGTACCACAAACTCGCGTGATAACCATTTCACTATGGCCACCATGAAACTGGCATTGTACGCGAAAGTGTACCATGCCGCGCACGCGCTGTCCAGATTACGTATAAAAAATAGATCAGAGCTACTGCACCGGTTCGGTGGTATAGATGGTGCGGGACAGGTATTTTATGTTCAGGTAAAGGAAAAAATATCATCCGGTCAAAAAACATTGATTTCAGTTTTTTCTGAAAAATAAAAACCCCCGCATGTGTGGCTCTTTGACCACGGGGCCGGGGTTTGGTGTTAGTATACCAAACAGAGATGAGTTGTCAATATCAATTTCATCTGTTGTTTTGTGCGTCTGCTATGCCAAGGTATTTTTGAGCATCTCCAATTCTTTTGGTGGAATATCTTTCCATTCACCGGTCGGTAAATTTCCAATCCGTACATTCATGATGCGCACGCGATGCAACTTCATGACCGTGAACCCAAACGCTTCGGTCATGCGGCGGATTTGGCGATTTTTTCCTTCGGTTAAAATGATTGAAAATTTTTTTGCAGTGAGCCGCCGCGTCACACACGGCTTGGTGGTGTAATCATTTAATTTCACCCCCGCCGACATTTGTTTGAGAAACGAATCCGCATATGCCCCGTGCACCTCAACCTCGTATTCTTTTTCATGGCCGAATTGCGCGCGTAAGATTTTGTTTACCATGTCACCGTCATTGGTAAGAAAAATAAGTCCGGTTGATGTTTTGTCCAGACGGCCGATAGGGTACACACGGAGCGGATGGTTGACCGCCGCAATAATATTATTCGGCGTGTGGGGATCGCTGGTGCATGTAACACCGAGCGGTTTGTTATACATGATATAAACAGCCGCCATCTTACGAGCAACTGTTTTTCCGTCCAGCGTAATCGCGTCCGCGTCTGTCACTTGGTCGCCCAGCTCCGCGCGTCGACCATTAATTTCAATACGGCCGGCCGCAATCAAGCGGTCTGCTTCGCGACGTGAACAAATTCCACGATCCGTAAAATATTTATTGACGCGCATTTCCAAATTCTTTATACACGAGCGTGGATGCCTCGGCGACCACGGTGCTCAAACTTTTAAACGATGAACCGCGGGTCATAACACACAAGAGATACGGTTTTTCTGGAGCATATATAATGCCACAATCATGAAATTCCCGCTCCACCGTTTTGTTGTCCGCCGACACAGCTTCACGTTCGCCAAACTTGTGAGCAACGGGAATATACGCCGGCACGCCGGCACGGAGCCCCTCATCAAACGATGTTTCAGTGAGCATTTCCAGTGCGTTTTCCGATGAAACGCGTCCGATATATGAAGCGTTGTACAACAGGCGTAAAAAATACGAATATGTTTTTGCCGACATAAAGTCCTCGCTTACCTGTGAACCGGGGATAAAAATACCGAGATCGTTATACACCTTTTTTATCTCGGGGGGATTAATATATTTATGCAGTAATGCACGAGCATTATTATCCGATTCAACAATGGTGAATCTAATCAACTCATTGATCGTATACGTTCCTCCCGAACGAATTTTATTTTTTGGTTTAAAATTTTGGGCAGTTGTTTCGTCAATTTTACCATCATAGCGCACCACGGTATTAAGAAAATCGGGGTTGCCGCGCGCTTTTTTTAAAAGCGCCAGTATCGTGGGCACTTTTAACATACTTGCGGGCGCAAATTTTTCTGTTTCATTAACGCCCGTCCAATTCCCCGAATTGAGATCGCGAAAATAAATTGATATATCCTGCACGTTTGTTGATGTGGTGCGTGCCGTAACAAATGAAAGCAGTTTTGCATGCAGACCAGACAACTCGCGCGCCGGTGTTTCCTCATTGCTGGTGCACAAAAGAAGCGGGCTGATCAGTTTGTATTTGTCATCAACCTCCCGCACGACGGTGAGCGGACCCTTTGAGGGCATAAGAAAACGAGGAATAATAAAATACACAACAAGACCTCCTATACAGGCACCAAGAATAAAAATATAAATTGGTCGTGACATACTATGGATTGTATCATTTTTTGACCCCGGTTGGAATCGAACCAACATCAACAGCTTAGAAGGCTGTGGCACTATCCGTTGTGCTACGGGGTCGGAACGCCATTCGTTACAAACGATAGCGGTTTATGGTCAAAAAGTCAACGTCATTTTCATCATTGACACGACATTATTTTAGGCGTAGCGTGCATCTCATGCGCGTCGCGCGCGGGAAAGGAGGTTCTCATGCGGGAGAAGGAACCAATGCGTGCGCTAGAACAGTTTCTGGAGCGCGCGCGATTGCAGGTAAATGTTCAGGACATGCCGCTCGTTGAAGCGGCATATGATTTGGCCGCCGAAGCGCACAACGGTCAGAAGCGGATGAGTGGTGAACCATATCTCACTCATCCGGTGGCGGTGGCGGACATCATCATGAGCGAGTTGCGTATTCGTGACGGCGGTTACTGCGCCGTTGCGTTACTGCACGACGTGCTTGAGGACGGTCGCGGATTTTATGAACGGCGCATTGCACACGAGGTTGGCGCGGATATTCTCGCCGGTGTGCGCGTTCTCACCAAGGATCGTCGCCACAAGCGTGCATATATGGCGCAAGTACGGGCCGGCGACGTGCGCGAGCGCATTGTCAAACTGGCGGACAAGATTCATAACTTGCGCACCATTCGGTACATGCCGCCCGCAAACGCGCGCGCTGTCGTTGCCAATGCTCTGCGCGATTACGTGCCGCTCGCTAAAGAACTGCTTGATCATTTGGTCCTCGGAGAACAGTGGCGCGCCAAATGGTTGCACGATGAAATCGTCCGGCTCTGTCGCGAAAGCGCAAACTTGTAGTAGAATGGGAGGGTCTGCTACAAGTTTTTTTTATGATTCATTCTGTGGTTGCCGGAGGTGTGGTCGTTAATGCGCGGGGGGAAATTTTAGTGACGTCGCAGGGCGGGCTGTCGTGGTCCTTGCCCAAAGGACATGTTGATGAGGGCGAAGATTTAGTTGTCGCGGCGCGGCGCGAAATTTATGAGGAGACAGGCGTTGATGGTGGCGCTTTGGAATTGGTGCGCCCGCTCGGTTCCTATGAGCGTCATCGCACGTCTTTGAGCGGCGGTGATGATCCGGCCGAATTAAAAACGATCCATCTGTTTTTGTTTCACGTGGTTGGGTCGGCGGTGCCGGTGTTGTGTCCTGTTGATAGCGACCATCCGGAAGCGCGCTGGGTTGCGGTTGCTGATGTGGCGACGTTGTTGACGCATCGGAAGGACAAGGAGTTTTTTGAAGGTATTATAAGGGCGATTTGACAGGTTCTGACGACGGTATCATAATACAGAAATTATGATACCAATCGCTACAATCCGACAACACAAAGAGGCGATGCCTGTAACCGTTGCTACGATTTCAAAAAAAATAAAGCGTATGGGAGCGACCATTGGACTGTTTTTGTCTGGTTTACAGGTTCGCTTTGGTTTAACACGCACCATCACATCATTGAAAGATCTTTATTAATTTTTTGAAAGGGGGGTATGGAGGTAAAAACAACAAAACATTTTGAGCGGCTTTACCGGAAACTGCCCGTTCAGGTAAAAAAGCGAGCCGTCGTGACAGGTGAACTACTGGGAGTGAATCCTTTTGATAGTCGATTACGCACGCACAAACTCACCGGCACTATGTCTAATTACTATGCCGCATCAATTGATTATCGGTATCGAATTGTGTTTACGATTTCTCATGATGTTATTTATCTTCATGCGATTGGCGGCCATGACATTTATTTCTGAAACATCTTCCGCACCACATCATCCAGCGACTCTTCGTTAATTAAAATATCATCCACCGGAAAATTATTGAGCAATTTGGTGGCCGTCGCGCGCACGTCCTTTTTCGCCACCGACAAGACAACGCGTTGCGGATTAAATTCGGTAATATCGCCGCACCCCTTAAAATCCTTTTTATACACCGGCTCGGTAAAAGTCACCTCTAAAATTTTGTGATCAACATAGGTTGCCATCATTTCTTCCAGCGGACCGTCAAAAATTTTTGCGCCATGATCAATCATTATGACACGGCGGGTGAGCGCTTCAACATCATCCATGTAATGGCTCGTCAAAACGATGGTGGTTTTTTTCTCGGTGTTGTATTTTTTTAAAAACTCACGAATTTTTAGTTGCGACACCACGTCAAGCCCAATAGTTGGTTCATCTAAAAATAACACCCGCGGCGCGTGCAATAATGCGGCAACCAACTCCGCCTTCATGCGTTGTCCCAGCGACAGTTTGCGCACCGGCCGGTCAATAATATCGTTGATATCCAGCAAGTCCGTCAATTCTCCCATCGTCTGTTTATACGCGCGGTCTGAAACCTCATAAATTTCTTTGTTCAGCATAAAAGAATCAACGGCCGGTAAATCCCACCAGAGTTGATTTTTTTGTCCCATCACCAAAGCAAATTGTTTTTGGAATTCACGGCGACGTTCCCACGGCGTAAATCCCATGACGCGTGCCGTGCCAGCGGTGGGGTGCAAAATGCCGGACAGCATTTTTAGCGTTGTTGTTTTTCCCGCACCATTGGGTCCCAAGAAACCCACAAACTCGCCTTCGGCGATTTCAAATGATATGTCATTCACCGCCGTAGTAAATAATTTTTCGCGCGAAAATAAACCACGCAGTGCCGCGCCCAATCCGGCTTCTTTTTTATAATACTCGTACGTTTTGGTGAGATGTGAAACGTCAATAATCGGCATAGCCAGAAAAGTATATCAGTTAGCCGGATGCGCCGCTATAGTGTGACGCGGCCCAGTTCCAAAAAAGCGTACTTACATAAAAGAATACCGTCGCCGCCCCGAGCATAAGCAATAACCACCACAGCCAATGGGTTGAAGTTAATACCAACGTCGGTATGCTACCGATAAAAGCGGTGGGGAGCATGGTAAAAAAAATCCACTGTACTTTGCGTGAAAAAATGGTGTGCGGATAACGTGAGACACTGTTTATTTCATTGAGTATCGCCCACATGCCATCCATGCGACCAAAGAAGAATCCGAGTGAACCTAAGGATGATAAAAAAGCAAATAAAATAATGAGTCCGGCTAAAAGCGCCACGATATATGCACCAACATGCAATATAATCGGCGACGGAATGGCGGAGATGTGCGGGATTATTACTATGAGTGCCGTGGCTACACGGGTTACGTCTTCAATATCCATTCGTGTGAACGTCGCAGAAAATTGCGAGGGCAATGGTCGCAAAAAAGCAACTTCAATTTTACCGGATCTGATGATATCGGGCAGTTGTCCGGTGCCGGGGCGAAAAGTGAACCAGCTCATCCACTCAATAAGCATTGAACTGCCAACCACTAAAAAAAGCTGATCACGCGAAAAGCCGGCGACGTGGGGCACATAAGAAAAAATAACTTGTGCGAAGACAATATAAATTGCCATGTCTATGAAAACAGAAAAAAAATTTAACGTCGCGGAAACGGGATAGGTAAATCGCGTCATAACGGAAAGCCGAAATATGGCGCAATAAATACGCCATAATCTTTTTATGTTAGTTACCGCTTGCTTCATATCTGATTGCGGAGAATTTCCACATAAAACTGGTCACGATGCCCAAGATAATTAACCATCCAAGTAAAAGAGTTATTTCAGTTCCATTCAGCGCGGTACGCGTGCCAAGAATAAACTCAATGGGAACGCTGGCCAAAAAGGGAAAGGGAGTTGCGCGTGCGATGGTAGCCAGCCAGTGAGGCATAACATCAAGCGGAATAAGGCGACCGGCTAACAGAAAACTGATAGCAAAAAAAATAGACGGCGCCGTGTGTTGGTTTTGTAAAAAAACGCTAGCTAATGAAAGGGTAAAACCAAATAACGCTGTTGCAATAAATCCCAAAAATAACGTCATGAGACAGAATAACCACGCAGTGTATGATGAGGGCAACATTTCGCGAAAATAAAAAATAACGCCGATGAGTGGAGTTACCGCGGCCAATAGAGTTGCGGCACGCGCGCCACATTCGCGCATAAAACGTGAGCTCACATAGGAAATCGGTTTTACGAGGTATTCAGATAAACGACCTTCGTGGACATCGGTGGCTACATCCCATACAAAAGAGTAATCCAGTATGATAATGAAAATTGAGTTGACGGTGTAGTATAAAATAAGTTGTGCAAGGGTGAACGAGCCGATTTGGTTGCCACCCGCGTACACGGCGCGCCAAAATGCAATCATCACTAACCATCCTATCACCGCGCCAATGGCAATCATCAAAAAACCGAATCGCCACGCCACCATTTCGGAAAATCCGATTGAAATAAATTGGATATATTTTTTTACTCGTCGCATATTCAGTGCGTTCGCCGCCACCATTTTCTTAACTCTTCCACCACAACGGTAAGCAGGGTAACGCCGAGCGCTTCCAGCCATATGCGGCCGGACAACGGCGTCGTGTGCAGAATTTTTTGCATGAACGGAGCGTACAGCGCGGCCATCTGCAGTGCGAATACAATAAGGGTGGCGCCAATTAAATACGGATTGCGCAGGGGTGAAACGGAAAACGCACTCCGCCGTTCTGTGCGCATCATCCATGCGTGCACCCACTGGAAAAGCGCGATGGTTACGAGCACCGCCGTCCGTCGCTCATCGAGCGATAATTCGTCGTGGCGCATAAAAATAAATAGGGTGCCGCCGGCCATGACAACGCCAGTGCTGATGAGCGACCAGACGTCGCGCAGATGCAGTAATGAACGACTGCGACGCGGGCGTGGCATGTGTGCTTTGTCATCGCGCGGTTCAAGCGCAATGGCGACATCCAAAAATCCGTCCGTCACCAAATTGAGCCAAATAATTTGTGCGGCCACGAGCGGCAGAGGCAACCCCAACGCAAACGATGCGCCAATCAAACAGACCTCGCCAAAGTTCGTTGCAAATAAATACAGCAATACCCTGCGCATCGTGTGATACATGACGCGTCCCTCTTCTATTGCACTGCCAATCGCTTCTAAATTATCTTCCAGCAACAAAACGTCAGCGGCTTGGCGCGCAACATCTGTGCCGGTGCGAGACATGGCAACACCAAGATCTGCTTTTACCAATGATGGCGCATCATTAACACCATCGCCGGTCATGGCAACGGTTAGCCCCGTGCGTTGAAACAGTTCAATGATATGCAATTTGTCCTCTGGCGTGACACGTGCAAAAACAGACACACGCGGGAGAGTCGCGCGCAGTTCACCATCCGAAAGGGAATAGAGTTCGGCGCCGGTAATAATGTGGTCGCCGTGCTCAAAAATTCCCACTTCGCGCGCAACGGCGCGTGCGGTGGTGGGCAGATCGCCGGTAATCATAACTACGCGTAGGCCGGCGCCTTTTACGCGCGCAATCATGGCGGCGGCGGTTGGCCGGATGGCATCACGCAAACCAAAAAACGCTTCAAAGGTAAAGTCGTGTTGTGGTGCAGAAGGGTTCCACTCGTGGTGCGGTTCGGTTTTACGCGCATAGGCAATGACGCGCAACCCCCGTTCGGCCATACGCTGTACTTCGGCGGCTAGGGTGTCGCGTTCGCTGGTGGTGAGACGGGTACAGGCGGCCAGAATTATTTCCGGCGCGCCCACGAGGGAAACAATGCTGGCACGTGCGCTTACTGCCACTTCGCTCATTGCAAATTTTTTTTCATAATCAAACGGCAACGCATGCGTGACCGCGACGTGCTGAATGCCGCCGAGTTTTTGCGCGAACACCAAAAGCGCCGCCTCGGTGGGATCGCCAAAATGTTGGGTATGATGCTCGTGAGGAATGATGCGCGCATGCACGAGCGTTGGCAGTTGTGCACAGGCGTCACGAAGAGGTTTTAAATCGTCGGCTTTGACTATGTGGCCGTCGCGTAAAAAAGTTCCGTGCGGCTCGTATCCATCGCCGGTTATTACTAACGCATCATGCATTGTGCGCACTTCGGCAACCATCATTTGGTTGAAAGTAATTGTTCCGGTTTTGTCCAATGCCAAAATTTGTGCTTGGCCGAGCGCTTCTACGGCAAATAATTTTTTGACGAGCGCGTGGTGATGCGCCATGCGCCGCATGCCGGCGGCAAGCACCAACGAAAGCACCACGGGAAGTCCTTCCGGAATTGCGGAAACCGCCAGAGCAACGCCGATAAATAAAATTTCCGCGATTGGCATGGTGGTGCGCAAACCAAGCGCAACCACGATGCTCACCAATACAAGAATCACCACAATTATCACGCGCGACAACACGCGCAGATCATTTTCAAGCGGAATGGGTGTGTGTGATTCACGCAACTGCGCACTGATGGCGCCCATGCGCGTTTGTGTGCCGGTTGCAGTAACGATGGCTGTGCCGGCGCCATGGCAAACGGCTGTGCCGGTAAATACCATGGTGGGCGCGCGCATAGGATCGGTTCCGTCTACTTTTGCTCCGGCATCTTTTGGCACGGGTTGTGATTCACCGGTTAGTACGGATTCATCCACGCGGACATATTCTGTTTCAACCAATCGCGCATCTGCAACAATGCGATCGCCCTCATGCAAGAGCAGAACGTCACCAACCACCACCTCATGTGCGGGAATATGATGCACCGCACCATCGCGTCGCACCACGGCGGTGTGTGTTATAAGCGTGCGTAATGCCGTTACCGTTTTTTGCGCGCGATATTCGTGGTACGTTCCAATGACGCTGTTGATGGCAACCACAATGACCAGCACCATTGCGTCTGAAAGGTGTTCTGTTAATATGAGCGCCGCCGTTGCCAACAACAAAATTCCGACGAGTGGATTTTTAAATTGTCTTATCCATAACACCGCGACGGACGGGCGATGCGGTTCCGGCAATCTATTTTCGCCATAGGCGGCGCGGCGCGTTGCAACTTCTGCTGGCGACAATCCGACGGCTAATTCAACGCCTAATATGGCGCATATTTTTTGAATAGAAAGTTGTTGCCAATTTATTTTGGCATGAGCGGTAAGGTGCGAATTTTTTCCCATAGTGCTATTATAGCAGGACTATGCTTCATTTCGATGATATCTCCGTGTATAAAAAAGGCGACACCGTGGTGGCCGAGTTTAAAATGCCGCTCCATAGCGATGACAAGTTAAAAGTGTGGCTGGATGAAAACTATGTATATGTAGAAGGAACGCATCGTGAACGCAAAGAGGTGCATGCGGATCGCTATCGCACACGCGAGCGACGCGAAACAGAGTATGCGGCGCATGCGCGGCTCACCGCATCGCCGGATCCGGACCAGTCGTTGGCGCGGTATGCGCACGGCGTACTGCGCGTGACCTGCGCGATTGCACAAAAGTCGCGTGCCGGCAAAGAGTACCTCAAAGTGTCACGGGGTTGACAAACCGACGCTGTTCTGGTATCCTGTGGGTGCGCTGCACTCATGCTATACGGAGAGATGGCCGAGTGGTTGAAGGCGCAGGTCTCGAAAACCTGTATACCCGCAAGGGTATCGAGGGTTCGAATCCCTCTCTCTCCGCCAGTTCAGTTCATGTTCAAAACTACACCGCGACTACCTGTGATTTTCACGGGCGCATGGTGTGGTCGGGTCGAGACATGATCGAGTTACGTTATACGTTAGTGGCCACGGTTCGAAAACCCGTCCACATCAAGTGATATGAATAACAAATTATTTGTCGGCAATTTGCCGTACAACACGACTGACGAACAAATGAAGGAATTCTTTCAGCAAGCCGGTACCGTTGTCTCCGCTCAAGTAGTGGTAGACAAAATGACCGGTCGCTCAAAGGGTTTCGGCTTTGTCGAAATGTCCTCTGGTGAAGAAGCCCAGAATGCCGTTGACACCTTGAACAACAAGGATTTCAACGGTCGTCCCATTTCTGTTTCCGAAGCACGTCCGAAGCCAGCAGGCGCCGGTCGCTTTGGCGGCGGTGGAGGCGGCGGCGGTTACAACGATCGCTAATCCGTCAGTTTCTTACAAAACAGGCCTTTATGGGTCTGTTTTGTTTTTGTGTAAAGTATGAGGTTGACAAAATATTGCCATTCTGATACATTGGCATCTCACGCCCACAAAACCAAACGAACCAACAACCGTGGGCAGGAGGGTGAAATGTCAGTCAGGTTTTTTTCGGAAGCTGTCGTGCAGGTGGTGCTGTCGGCGGATCGTCGAGGTCATCGGCTGGACGAGGTGAAGCCGGTGATTGAGGCGATCATGCGGAGGTGCGCCACGGGCGTCACGCCCCACATCGGCACGGACGAACTGCGTGCGTTGGTCGCCGCTACGGCGCCCGACATGACGGTTCGCTACGATGACGTGTACGCGCGTCTCGTGGCGGCGAGCGTGCTCACGCCCCTCGACGGCCTTACCGGTCGTCGCAAGATCCTCCGCCTTTCCACGTTCGCGTGGGATTTGGCGAAGGCCGTGCAGAATCGGCGCGTGAGCGGGCCGCGGCGGGTCGGCTCGCCGGTGAG
>CAZUSU010000034.1:0-17738 GCA_964623315.1 uncultured Gammaproteobacteria bacterium
TATATTATGAAATCATCGTGAAGGGGATAGAAGAAAACGACCTCATCCACTACGCGCATTCGCGCAATGTCATTCCGGTTTCGCCCAACAGTTTATATGTTTATCTCCAAACAATTTTGCTTGGCCTGCGCGGCATGCAAATTGAATCATCAGCCCGCGAAATGATGCAAAATCTGACGCGCCTCAAGGGCGACCTTGAGCGTTTCAATGGGGATTATTCGCTCGTTGGCAAACATCTGACCAATGCTTCGCGTGCTTTTGACGACTCGCGCAAACGCTTGGAAAAATTTGATACGAAATTTGAAAAGGTGGCGCAAGTTGAGTTGACGGAACTGCCGGCCGCGCAAGAGGAATAAAAAACTCCCGAGCTTTGACCCGAGAACTTTTTCGTGCCAACGCTTTTAGAGCGCTCGCAATTTCTTCGCCAACCGCGACTTGAGCCGCGACGCTTTATTCATGCTGACCACACCGCGCTTTGCCGCTTTGTCGAGCGCTGTCTGCAATTCGCGCGCAACTTTAGCGCCGTCAATTTTGTTCTTCGCATTAACCGCGATGCGCGCCGCCTTGCGCAGTTTGCGTACACCGTCACGAATCACTTCGTTGCGGACAAACGCCTTTTTCGCCTTGCGGAGCGCCTTTTTTGCTTGAGCCAAATTTGGCATAACTTTTGATTTCAATAATTACGTGAGCGTGTAATAAATGTTTGCGTGGGGGAAGTGTATCACCCCACCACCAATGTGTCAATCAGCACGCGTGGATCGCTTGACCCGTGTTTAATGGCGTAATCAATTTCAATTAAGCGGTCATACCAGCCCACTAACTCCGCACGCGTCCACCCGCGCGCCTGCGACAACAATTTTTTGGCGACAAACGGATGGATGGTCAGTGTTTTGGCGACCGACGCCTCATTCACGGACGGATTGTCGTCCAGCAATTCGCGCGTTTGAAATAATAATCGTACCTGCCGGTGCAACATGGCAAAAATATACACCGGATCGTTGTCCACGTGCCACACATTTGCGAGCGCCCGCATGGCGGCCGGCCGGTTGCGCGCCGCCATGGCATCCATGGCGTCAAAAATTTTCGCTTCAATGTCCGGCGGCAAAAACAGATCCAAATCGCGCTGTGTCACCACGGCGCCCGCACCCGCATGCGCCACCAGCACATCAATCGCGTTCATCAATTCAAAATCATCTGTCACGCGCCGATGCAATTCCGCCGCCGCATCTGCGGTAATGCGCCCGCCGCGCTCATCAATGGCGCGAACAATAAATTGCTCGCGTTTTTTTCCTTCAAGCGGCTGGAATTCTTGCGCGAATTTTGTGGCGGCCAGCCGGCCGTGCAACTTTTCTGCGGCCGCGGTGCCGGATTTTTTTGCCAACTCTGCTTCCCACACAATTATGATGGTGTCACTTGGCGGCTCATTGTCCAAAAACCGCCCGCCAAACCACGCCAACAACTCCGCGTCGCCATTTTCAACCATCCGCTCCACCACCACCATGCGTTTCTCGGCCAGAAATGGCGCGGTGAGCAGTTCGCTGTATAAATCCGTCGCTTCACCGCCGACCACCACACGCTTCACATTGAGCTTCTGCGGATCCCGCTCGCGATAAAATTTCTCAATCAGTTTATCAAGGTGTTCACGTGAACGTTTGGTGTCTAGGCCGTAGAGATAGAGGATCATACGGGGTATCTTACCGGAAGCGGAGGTGGTTGACAAAAAATGGTGGATGATATACGGTTTCCCTACAACTTAGCCCTGACCAAAGCATAACGCCGAAGGCAGGAGCGGGTTGAGGAAGGTAAGAATGGCAACCCCGCAAGCAAAAGAGAGCATTGATCGTCGCCTCGGTCAATTCCTCGAATACGTTCCACCTCAACAGGGAGACGAACCGGACGAGGCCATCTCCATCGGGCTTGCACTGGTAAAGGAACTCCGGTGGAGCAGCACCAAGGAATGGAACGCACTCTCCGACGATTCGCTGGAGAAGATTCGTTTCATGCTCAATCGACTGCAGGTGGCGATGCCCCTCAAAATGTCCTTGGTGCGCTTGAGGGAACTCACCGTGAATGAGTGGGTCAGGCGTCTGAAGACGACGTCGCCGGAGGACATGAGTCATTCTACGGAGAATAATCGTACCCTGTGCTTTCTGCGTCAGGACATCCAGCCCAAGTGGTTGGGTCGGCAGTGGGTCGCGTGTAGCGACATGGCCATCTTGGCGCTCGTTGAGCTCGCGAACCAGTGGGTCACTGAACACTCCACGGAAAGCCACACTCTCAAGCGGTTCGCTCGGGAGTTGATCGTGTATCGAACCAATTGCGTGGGTGTAAACAACCCGCGCGCTGACGAAACCGCGTACAGTGCGCTTTGCGTCCACTTCGGCCTCCCGATCAAGCGTCAGGGCACCTAGCCTAGCCAGCAACTCAACAACCAAAAAATCCGCACGGATCGAGTCTGAACTTAAGACTCTCCGTGCGGCGTTTTTTTTTGACACACCCACATCACCACTGCTATGATTTCTTCAAGATGAGTAAGTCCTCATGCGTGGGCCTCCGGATGGTTGCTCATAAATAGCGCATGGGGCTTTGTCATTTAAAAACAGTATTTGACAAACAATCTCTGTGGTGATATGATTTTTTTATCACGAACAGAAAAGTAGCCCCCACAAGGTTTTGTCCTTATGGGGTCTTTTCTTTTTTAAATCCGATTTTCTGTTGTCGCCATCACACATCAAAAACAATCGCTACTGAATTTGCCGAGAGACAGTGCGGCGCGCCGCAGGAGCGCGCCGACGCGTGACCGAAACAGGCATGATGTTAGTCAAGATCAGCCCAGCTTTTCCCAACCGCGCTATCAACCTTGAGCGGAACGCTCAATTTTGCAACGCCCATCATTATTTTCAAAATTTTTTCGCGCACTTCTTCAACTAATTTTTCGCGCACTTCAAAAATCAATTCATCGTGAACTTGGAGCAACATGCGCGCCGGCGCGTCAAATTAAAAAAATGTGCCGGCGTCTCGCTTGGGTAGCGAAACGCCGGCGGGTCAGTAGGCCAAAGGATCCAAGGGCCAAGGGCAGAACTCAAGACTTGCGGGCGAGGAAACGCCAGCTATCATCCCAGCCAAGGCCCAACCAGTACAGGTAGATGTCGCGCCTGCCGTTCAACCCTGTGAGGCAGGGGACGTGCCAATGGATGGTGCTCTCCCACACCGATCCGAGTGCCACGATTGGATTGGCCAGCTGTTCTTCTGGAAACTGCGCGGCGAACGAGAGCAGCTCACGCAGCGTTGCAGGACGGAATCCTTCTTCGGTCATGGCCGCAACCGCATCGTCGCTCGAAACGTAGCGTCCAAAGCTGAACAGGCGCATGGTGGCAAATTCAACGCCACACTCGTTCGTGTTCGGTGGGAAGCGCTCGGACGTGATGTCGTCGTTATACCCGTTGAACCTCCCGAGCGCGATGGCCTTGGAAAGCGGCCGCATGTAGTTGACCGAGAGTTGGAACGCCTGGCCGCTACGAAAGGCCTGCTGGCTGGGCTGCGTCGACTCCCCCTTGGTTCCACTGTTCGGAACGACGACTGCCGCGATCGAGGCGGTTGGTGCGGATGCGCACACCGGAGCAGGTGGGCAGACGCAGGCGGTCTGTGGGGACTGGGGATGCTGCCCGTCGCACGCCACGAAGGCGATGGCGACAAACACAAAAAACAGAGAGAAACGCACCATTGGAGACCTCCTTTTTGATGATCTTCGTCAGTGACGTGCAAGATGCACGGTTGACAAGCGATTATTACACAATTGTACCAATTAGTCAAGGTCAGCCCATGAATCCCCAACCGCGCTATCAACCTTGAGCGGAACGCTCAATTTTGCAACGCCCATCATTATTTTCAAAATTTTTTCGCGCACTTCTTCAACCAATTTTTCGCGCACTTCAAAAATCAATTCATCGTGAACTTGGAGCAACATGCGGGCCGACGCGTCACGCTCTTCAGGAGAAACACCGATGCCAACACCATAATCAGCGACCAGCATTTTGTCCACCGCAACCATCGCCATTTTTATGATGTCTGCTTGCGCGCCTTGGATGGGCATATTCACGGCCATGCGCTCGCCGGCCGCACGCACCGCCGCAACGCCGGACGACAACTCCGGAATATAGCGACGGCGGCCAAACAAGGTCTCTGCAAACCCGCGCTCGCGCGCCGCAGATTTTGTTTCTTCCAAAAATTTTGCCACGCCGCTGAACGTTGCCATGTATTTTTCCACAAACGCGCGCGCTTGCTGGAGTGGCAATCCGGTGCGTCCGGCCACGCCCCACGCGCCCATCCCATACAGCACGCCAAAATTAATTTCTTTGGCAGAAAAGCGCTGATCTTTAGTGACGTCCGCCAGCGCCACACCGTGAATTTCTGCCGCCGTTGCGCGATGCACATCCAAACCCTGCTCAAAAATTTCAATCAATTTTTTGTCGCCGGCCAAATGCGCCACAATGCGCAGTTCAATTTGCGAATAGTCGCACGACAATAATGCAAAGCCGTCCGCCGCCACAAATGCGCGACGAATTTCCCGTCCCAATTCCGTGCGCACCGGAATGTTTTGCAAATTCGGGTCTTGCGAAGACAGTCGGCCGGTTGCGGCAACCACTTGATTGTAGGAGGTGTGCACGCGTCCGTCCGCGGCCACCAGTTTTGGCAGTGCCTGCACGTAGGTGTTCAACAATTTTGCAATTTCGCGATGCTCCAAAATTAAATCAATGACCGGATGCATGCCCTGCAGTTTTTCCAGCTCGCCTGCGGCTGTGGAGATTCTTGTTTTACCGCGCTTAATTCCGGCCGCGGATAATTTCAAATCAGTAAACAACAGTTCGCCCACCTGCTGGGGCGATGCCACATTAAATTCGCGCCCCGCCATTTTATAAATTTTTTTACAAATCTTTTCCAGCTGGCCGCTTAATTTTTCGTCCGTCTTGCCCAGATATTTTGTGTCCAACGCAATGCCATACCGCTCCATGCGCGCCAAGGGGCCGACCAATGGCATTTCAATGTCTTCAAATAATTGGGCCACATTTTTTTCCGCCATTTCTGCGCGCAATTTTTCTGCAATGCGCCACACCCGTTCAGCGCCACGGCCGGCGCGCGTCGGGTCGCCGTGCGCCCACTCGGTGACCGGCACATCTTCGCCCAAAATAGTGATAACCAAATTTGGCAAATCATGCGCGCGTGTGCCGGCCTGCAATAAATACGCCGCAACCATCACATCAAAAATTTCGCCACCCACCACAATGCCGTGCTGTGCCAAAACATGCATCAAAGATTTAACGTCGTGCGCCACCAGCTCAACTTTTTTTTCCATAAAAAAACGGCCGAGCTCGTCCCATATTTTTTCTGAATTAACAGTAACGGCCGCCACCTCGCGCCCCCAGCAAAAACCAATGACCGGCGCTTCGTCACCAAACAGCCCGCGCTGGGCCGATGCCAAAACAAAAACGGCAACGCGCGGCTCGCCGCGCAATTTGGCCACCAACGCATGTGCGCCGCTCGGCTCGGTGACCAAAGAAACAACGGGCCCGCGTGCCACCCGCGTGCGCGAGGATTTTTTTTCTTCCTCGCCGCCGCCAACTCTGCTTGGCAACCGATTCATCAACGACAAAAAATTATATTTTTGCAACACCGGAAACAGGGCGTCGCGATCCATCCCCAAAAATTTTGTGTCGGCCAAATTAAACTCTATCGGCACATCGCGCATAATTGTCACTAATTTTTTGCTCATCAACGCCGACTCTTTTTGTTCCAGCAATATTTTTTGCACGCGCGCAGTTACTCCGGCGGCAACTTTTTTGTGTGCGGCCGCCGCTTCCAGTGCCGCATACATTTTTTCTACCGAGCCAAATTGCACCACCAATTCCGTCGCCGTTTTTTCGCCAATCCCCCCCACGCCTTTTATATTATCCGAAGCATCGCCGCGCAACCCTTTATAATCAATGAGTTGTGCCGGATCAAAACCATACCGCGCGCGCACCGCCGCTTCGTCGTACACTACTGTGTCGGTCATGCCTTTGCGCATCGCGTACACACGCGTGTGTTTGTCCACCAGTTGCAGAGTGTCCATATCGCCGGTTACCACCACAGAGTCCGCATCGCTGACACGCGCCGTCAACGTGCCAATCACATCATCCGCCTCAAACCCTTTTTTTTCATACACCGGCACACCGGCCGCGGCCAAAATTTCTTTCACCACCGGAATCTGCGCGTATAATTCATCCGGTTGCTTGACGCGCGTCGCTTTGTATTCTTTATATTCTGCATGACGAAACGTGCCGCCCGCCACATCAAACGTCACGGCCAAGTGCGTTGGCTTTAATTCTTTAATTGCCTTAAATAAAATGGTTAGAAATCCGTACGCCGCATTTACTAAAAGACCGTCCGTGGTGGACAATGGTGGAATGGCGTGAAACGCGCGGTGAATAACGGCGTTGCCGTCTATGATTATGAGTCGCTGGTGATTTTTTGGTTCCATAGCAGTCAGTTTAGCAGGTGGGCGGCGTAAAAAAAAGACCGTCATCGCTCCGCACCCGTGTGGGCATGAAGAGATGACGGTGTTGATGTGTCGTGGCGTGTGGCTAGAACTTCCAACGACCAACGGTCGGCGCCGCGCGCGCGGGTTGATCGCCCACCGGATCGAACTCCGCGAGCTTCATGCCGGACGGAATCTGTGCCCTCTTCAGATGGCGCCGCGCAGAGTTTCCGCGAAAATGCATGGACAAGAAATCCATGGCACTATGCAACGGAAGCGCCAATGCCTCACCGCCGATCTTCTCGAACTGAGCGCCAAGAGGAACGATGTTCTTGAACCCGCCGATCGGCAGAGTACACGAAACCGTGTGATAGCCGAACGCCTTGTCTTCAACCATCTGCACGTACACGATGCCGATCTCACCGTGCCGGTTGGAAACAACGATTGCGTGTCGATGCGCCCTAGGCAAACGATCACCCGCGATCACGAACTCGGCTTTGCCGAGCATCTCCGCCACACGCGCCGGATGCTCCTTGAACTCAACCGTACGCCAGCCGCCCCGCGCGCCTTCGATTTCAATCTGCAGTTCCGTACACGTTTCGCCGTTGGCACCGACCTGCTCAAGGCGCATGCTGAGGGGCTCGCTAATCGGGAGAGAATCGTCTGCCCCCCACGAAAAACCACGTGTCACCACGCCGGCCATGACGATCTCTACCTTCGTCTCCGTCTTCGTCTTCCGCACCGTTTTCATGCTAGCTCCTGTACCGGACGTTCTCTCGCCGCCCCCCATCGCTACTGCGCGAAAAAAGGCAAAACAAGTTTGAAGAAATTCATTATAGTAATATTAACAAAAACTGTCAAGCTCTTGGTTGACGATATAAAAAAAGGTGCCAGTGAGAATTGCACTCACGAATAGGGGTTTTGCAGACCCCTGCCTTACTACTTGGCTATGGCACCATAAAAAGCGGGCCAGATAATTGTACCGGACGCCGAGCGACAAAACAAGTGTTTATGGTGCGCCGGCCGCCTCGGGCGCATATTGAAACGAAATCTCACGCGACGTCGCGTTGCTCACGTCATCAAACGCAGTGACCCGCAAGGTGTGTGTCCCTTTTTTGTACACGGAAATGGGGTACGAAAATCCAAACGGAAATTCCGTAACCGACCCAACGAGTGAACCGTCTATTCTATATTCAACCCGAGTAATGCCGCGCGGTGCGCTCACTTCAACCTTTACCGCCATTTCGCCGATAGTAATAATTTCGCCGCTCTGGGGAAATACAACGGACAACGCGGGCCGCAACTCTTTTTTATGCACGTCATCAAACTCCATCGGCGGATCTCCAAACACAATTTTTGAATCCGGTTTTTCCAACTGCTTGCTCACCCAACGCTGAACACCCTTTTCCCATGCCGCGTATTGCGGATGCGCACTCGGGCGCGCCGGCGCGTCACCAAGCGGTTGCTCCGGATCCACATAGTGCAACAGGTCATGTTCCGGAACGTACACGCGCTTTTCTGTGGTCTCGGGCGGCGTGTCAGTGGTGGCTCTTTTGCCCGTAACGGTATCAATAGAAACAGTAACACCACCGCCGGTTACACCAAGCAACATCGGATTTGAGGTATCAATCGCCGGAGGACTAGGAAAATTTTCAACGGCCATTTTTCGCGTCGCCTCATTCATAAATGACTGCCACACCGGCGCGGCAATTCGTCCGCCGTCAGAGTTTTTTGCCATTGGTTTGTTGTCGTTGTTACCCATCCACACCGCCGCCACCAATTGTGGCACATATCCCACAATCCACGCGTCATGATATTCGCTCGTTGTTCCGGTTTTTGCCGCCGCCGGCCGTTTAGCAACGGTCAAATAATTATTTCGGCCAAATACATACGCACGAGCTTCGTTGTCAGACAACACACCGGTAATTGTTGCGGCAATTTCTGGCGCCAGCACCTCGCGCGGGTCTTCGCGCTTTGGGGTAATATCTTTGCCGGACCGATCTTCCACGCGTAGTATGGCCGTTGGCTCAACCAATTTTCCGCCATTTGCAAATACGCCATACGCGCGCACATGATCAATCATTTTGACGCCGCCACCGCCCAACACCACCGACGGTCCAAACTGCGAGCGGTCTTTAAATGTTGTGTACCCCATGCGATCAGCAAAATCAAACGCACGATCAACGCCAACCAAAAAAACGGTCTTTACCGCAGGTATGTTTAAAGAACCTTGGAGCGCGGTGCGCATGGTTACCGGCCCGCGCTCTTTAAAGTCATAGTTGCGGGGGCTGTAGGTGCGCCCGTCGTAGGGAAAATCCGTTTCCGTGTCAAAAAAAACGGTATCAGGTGGGAACCCGCGCTCAAACGCGGCGGCATAAATAATTGGCTTGAATGAGGAACCGGGTTGCCGCACACTCTGCGTGGTCACATTAAATTGACCGCCGTTTTTTTCATCAAAAAAATCACGTGACCCCACCATAGAAATTATCTCTCCGTTGCGCGGGTCCATGGCAAGCAGGGCGCCGTTTGAAACCTTATATTTTTTTTCTGCGTCAGCAACACCTTTCTCCAACAGAGTGTTTGCTATTTTCTGTGTGTCAAAATCAAGTGTGGTGATCACTTTCAGACCGCCGCGATCCACCAATTGCTCGCCATATGATTCTACGAGTCGTTCTTTCACGTACATCACAAAGTGTGGCGCAATGGTGGAAACAGGAATGATAATGATGTCGGTGTTCTGATTCTTTGCGTCCTGATATTGTGCCTCGGTAATAAATTTATTATCCCGCATACGCAATAAAACGTAGTTGCGGCGTTCGCGCAGAATTTTTGGGTTGCGTAAATACCGTGTAGGCGCCTGCGGAATAGCCGCGAGTGTTGCGGCCTCTGCGACGGTCAGATCGCGCGCACCCTTACGATAGTACGCCTGCGCCGCCGCCTCAATGCCATAGTTTGTGGAACCGTACGGAATTTCATTAAAATAGAGCTTTAAAATTTGGTCTTTGGTAAACTGGCGCTCAATTTGCATGGCGAGCACCGCCTCCTTTACCTTGCGCGCAAAAGTGCGCTCATTAGTAAGAATGGCGTTTTTTACCAATTGCTGGGTGAGCGTTGATGCCCCGCCGCGGCCACTGCTCAAACGCAGTGCGTTAGAAACCGTGGCACGCAACAAACTCAACCACCGCACCCCTTTGTGTTCATAAAAATGGAGATCCTCAATGGCTATTGTTGCGTCTATAATGTGGCGCGGCAGTTGCGAAATTTCCACCACCGTCCGTTTTTTTTCGTCGTACACCTCATATATTAGGTGCTCGCCTGTGCGGTCATACATTTTTGTGCTTTCCGTTATAGCACGATCCTGAAGACGGTTAGGATCCGGAAGGTCGCTCGTGATCCATGCCGCAAAAAGTGTTAACGAAAAGAACGCTAATACAACCGCAGAGCCCACCCCCCACAACACGCGACGCATCGTAAAAAACCTTCTGCTTTTACGCAAAGGATTAACAATTTTTTGGCTAAAATTAGGTATTTTTTTATGCATTCCCCTTGACAAAAAACTTTTCATGTGTTAGTATATGAACCTAAAACCATATGTTTGATTGTACCGCAAAGTCCAAAAATTTAATACGGAAGATGGTGGTTGGCGCGGTTTATATCGCCTTTTTTGTTATTTCCATAAATCCTCATTCGGTTGTGGCAGTAGGCGCAGACATTACCATACCAACCTTTGAACCAACAATAGATGGCGGCTCGTCACAACCAACTATTATTACCAGCACACTTTCTGTGGTGGCAACGGCGTATTCTTCTACACCGGATCAAACCGATGCGTCGCCATACACCACCTCAAACGGCAAACCGGTGTACGATGGCCTCATTGCCGCCAACTGGTTGCCCTACAACACTAAAATTCGCATTCCCGACTACTTTGGCGAAAAAATTTTTACGGTCAATGACCGCATGAACGCCCGCTACAAAACCGGCCGCATGGATTTGTGGATGAAGTCGCGCGCCGATGCACGCCAGTTTGGCGCGCGCCGCGTGCGCATTCAAATTGTTGAGGCGCTCAATTAATTTTTAACTACTGCCGAATAGGCATGATGATGTACAAATAATCATCGGCTTTTTCTGGTTTTACCACGCACGGCGACTCGGCATTAACAATTTTTATTACAGAACGCTCTTCTCCCACAAAAGAAAGTCCGTCTTGTAAAAATTTTTGATTGAGCGTCACCGTATTTTCGTCGCCAGTTCCTTGTAAGGAAATCTCGGCTGACTGTTCGCCGGAAAGCGACGACGCCGATGTTATTATCATTTTTTCTTGTTCTGGCGCAATATGAACAGAAACGGCATTAACTCCCTGCGTTGCAAAAAGAGCCGCGGCGCGAATGGCTTTGTGTGTTTCTTCGGTGGGAACAGAAACTTCGGTTTTCCATTCTTTTGGAATAATCTGTCTATAGTCAGGATAATTTCCGTCAATCAGTCGTGAAATAATAATTACATCACCAATTGAACAAGAAATTTGGCCTTCGCTTAAAATAAGATTTATAACGGTTTGGTCTGTTGGTAATACCCGAGAAATTTCTTGTGCTGTTCTTTGGGGTAAAATGGCGCGTACAACGGTTTGAGCCGGCGACAAAAGATCAACGTAAACTTCGGTAAGGCGATAACTGTCTGTTGAAGCAAAAACAACACGCAGGGCGTCGTTTGTTTCGCTGAACATATAAACCCCTTGCAGTTCTGGTCGCACCTCGCTATGAGAAACTGACACGAGCGTGCGCTGGATCGCTTTTTTAAGCTGGTCTGCAGGTAAAGAGAGGGTGGTCACCCCTTCGTTGGTTGGCGTGGTTGGAAATTCGGTTGCGGGAGATCCTTTTATTTTTGCTTTTTGTTTGCCGGATTTTATTTGGAGCTCTGTTCCTATCATTTCACACTCAATTCGCGCTTCTGCGGGAAGTAGCCCGACATATTCAGCGATTGTTTTTGCCGGAATAGTATAAGACCCTTCAATTTCTACCATTCCTCTTACAACGGCAATTATTGTTGCCTCAAGATTTGTTCCAGTAATGGTTATTTGTGTGGTGCGAGCGTCAATGAGTAGATTATTTAATATGGGTAAATGAATCTGTCTGCCCGTTAGCGGAGAGACGGCGGTGATACCGTTCAAAAGATTTTCCTTGGTGCAAGTGAATTTCATAATTCTTTATATATAATTTTAGTAATAGTAGTAGGTGCGGTGAATAAGTGGACAAGTGAAAAAAAAGAGCTCATCAGAGTACTTATACCTCTTATCCACCTGCGGAGAAGTGGTGTGTATAGATGCGTGATGAAATGTGAATAACGACGACACTATTTTTTTCTGGTGGATAACCCCTGATTTTATTCCCAGTAAATTAACAGTCATTCCACAAGGAGCACACAGTTTTTCCACAGCTTATCAACACCTAACCTGATTGGCTGATCGTATAAAGTCGCTGTTTAATTGCGGCAATATCCTGTTTTAGTTTAAGGTCGTTCTCTTGCTCGCGCGCTATTTTTTCGTGCGCGTGCATAGCGGTGGTGTGATCGCGTCCTCCTAATTCTTGGCCGATTGAAGGAAAAGAGCATTTTAATTCTTCCCGCAAAAGGAACATGATGATTTGACGAGGGAAAGATAGGCGCTTTTCACGATTTGCGCTCATAATTTCATTTAAACTGACGTCAAAATATTGAGAAACCACGATGGTTAGGTCGCGCGGCGTTACGGATTTTCTGTAGGACTGATCCTCATAGCCGGAGAGCAAGCCGCGGACCGAATCGGTCGTTGGTTGCTCGTTTTTGAGTTGGTGGTGGGCGATAATTTTATTAAGCGCGCCCTCCAGCTCACGAATATTGCTTTTTACCAGCGTTGCAACGGTTTGTAAAACATCTTTGCTCAGCGAATATTTGCGTTCAATACACTTTGATTCCAAAATGGCGACCCGCGTTTCTAGATCTGGAGTGGCAACGTCCACAATCATTCCCCATTCAAAACGTGAGCGCAAACGATCTTCCAACCCAGGAATTGCTTTGGGCGGCCGGTCCGAAGTCATCACAATTTGGTGATTTGATTGGTGTAATTCGTTAAAAGTGTGAAAAAATTCCTCTTGTGTCTCTGTTTTGCCGGCAATAAATTGAATGTCATCTATTAAAAGGAGGTCAATGTTGCGGTATGTTTCCTTAAACTGTTTAACACTCCCTGACCGAATGGCCGCAACAAATTCATTGGTGAACCGCTCCGATGATATGTAAAGTACGCGCGTTTCTGGGTTGTTAAGGCACATGCGGTTGCCAATTGCCTGTAAGAGGTGGGTTTTTCCAAGACCAACACCGCCATAAACAAACAAGGGATTATAGACCTCTCCCGGCCTGTTTGCAGATGCCTGCGCGGCCGCGTGTGCCAATTCGTTGGTTTTGCCAACAATAAACGAGTCAAAAGTGTGGCGCGGATTTAGGCCGTGACGATTTTTTGCTTCAATACGGTCTGTTACGGTTGTTTGCTGGCCCGCCGCCGGCACCATCGGCCTTGTGGTGGTTGGTCCTACCTTAACAAACGGCGACGGAATAGTCATGGACGCTGGCGGGATGTCTTTGGTGGCCACTCCGCCCGTTGCTTCTATCTTAAAACAGATTTTTTGTACCGGCCGTCCCAAAATTCGTTCAACAGAAGTCACAATGTCCTTTCTATACTTGTTTTCAAGCCATGATTGGTTAACGGCGTTTGGTACGGCCACGGTGAGGGAGCCATCATCAAAAGAAACCACGTAAGTTTGTCCAAACCACGTGCTAAAATTGGCTTTACTGATAGATAATTCCAGCTCACCGAGCACGGCATGCCAGAGTTCTTGAGGGTTCATAAAAAGGGGCAGTGATAAATCGAGGGTACTATAACACGAATGTAAAATGTGGATAAGTGCCTAAAAACGTGTCAAAAAGTGTATAAGCTGTGGAAAACTTGTGCATAACCTGTGGATTTGATAGATTGGACGCTGGCAGAGAAAATCTGCTATAATGCCGTCTAATTTTATGCCAAAACGTACGTATCAGCCAAAGAAACGGAAGCGAGCAAAGACCCACGGATTTTTAGTTCGGATGAAAACAGCTACGGGACGCGATGTTTTAGCGCGTCGTCGCTCCAAAGGCCGCAAAAAACTGACGGTTTCAAGCGAAAAATAATGTGATTGCGCGCGCACAGCGTATCACAACTGATAAGGAAATCAAACGGGTGTGCAAACAGGGTCGCAAATACGGCGTTTCGGAGCTTACTTTTTTTATATTAACCCGCGCGGCCTTCATTAATGTGGGGCCGCGTTTTACCGTGGTGGTTGGTTCGTCGGTTTCCAAAAAGGCCGTGGTGCGCAATAGATTGAAGCGACAAATTCGCGACGTCATACGCCGCGCCATTCTGGTGGGTGCGCTTGCGGGGGCCGTTGATGTGGTAATAATTGTGCGGCCGCCATTTGTGGCAGTGCCGGACAAAGAGCGCGTGGCATTTGTAGAAAAACTTCTGTTTAATCTGCGACTGGTGCAAAAAGTATGACGTTTTTGGCTCCGCGCGACGTCGCCGTTTTGCTCATACGAATGTATCAGCGGACGATTTCACCAGACCACGGGCCGGCGCGCGCATTATTTCCGTTTGGCTATTGTAAATTTCAGCCGACGTGCAGTGAGTACGGCGCGCAGGCAATTATAAAGTATGGCGTAGTGCGGGGCGGCGCGCGGGCGGTGTGGCGAATTTTAAGATGCAACCCGTTTACTCGTGGCGGGGTGGACACGGTCTAGCTGTTGTAGGTGTCACGCAGTTTTTTCATTATTTTTATGTCGTCAACCACTTTATCGTATTCGGTTTCGCAGTATAAGTTGAGGTGTTTTAGTTTTGGGTGAGCGGTAATTTCTGCAACCAAAGCGCGAAAACCGGCACGACCAATTTTTCCGTCTCCGATATGTTCGTGGCGATCTTTATGTCCGCCCAACTCAATTTTTGAATCATTGCAGTGCGACATTTTGAGGCGCGCAAGACCAATTGTTTTATCAAATTTTGAAAAAGTTTTATGTACGGCTTCGGCATCGCGCAAATCATAACCAGAACCAAACGCATGCTGTGTATCAAAACACACGTTCATTTTTTGTTTCAAAGATTTGTCCGCGTCAACGCCGTGCAAAATTTCCGCAACCTCTTCAAAGGTGTCGCCGATGACTGCGCCGGCGCCTGCAGAAATTTCAAGTAATAATTCGGTGTGTCCATCATAGTTGTTGAGCACGCGACGACACCCTTCAACGGTAATTTTGAGTCCGGCTGGTCGCCCCAGCACGGCGGCAGACCCCGGATGAAACATGACATACGCCGCCTTTAACAATGAGCCGCGCTCCAACTCTTCGCGAATAATTGCCGCGGATCGCTTGCGCAAAAATTCTTTGTCCGATGCAAAATTAATATAGTACGGCGCGTGGATGACCCATTCGCGCTGATTAAATTTTTTGCAGTCGTCCAAAAACGCCGATACAATTTCCGGCGTTAGTTTTGGCGCGGCGCCGCCTTGTGGGGAGCGGGAAAAAAATTGAAAACATTCGCAACCAAATTGATGTGCGTTTGCCGGCGCATTTTGCACACCGCCGGCCGCAGAAACGTGGGCTCCGATAAACATAATGGGTGCAGTATAGCAACCTTGATTTTCTCCCGCAATTGGGCTAGAATGGCTGTATTATGCGCATTTGCATTGCAACGGGTATATATCCGCCAGCCACGAGCGGGCCGGCACAGTATGCCGCGGCGCTGGAGCGCGAGTGGGCGACGGCCGGACACACGGTCACAGTGGTCGCGTATCGCCTTGAGCGCCGATTACCAACGGGCGTGCGCCACCTGTTATTTTTTGCGCGCGTCCTGCCGGCCGTGGCGCGCGCGGATTTTGTGCTCGCGCTGGATACGTTCAGCGTTGGGTTGCCTGCGGTTGCGGCCGCGCGGCTCTTTGGCAAAAAAATAATAATCCGCACCGGCGGTGATTTTCTGTATGAACAGTTTGTACAGCGCACCGGCGCGAGCATGTTGTTGTCCAAATTTTATTTGGAGCCGCGCGCCTTTAGTTTAAAAGAAAAAATAATTTTTGTTTTGACGCGCTGGACGTTGTGCCACGCAAGCGCAATCGTATTTTCAACGACGTGGCAGGGTGATATATGGATGGCGCCATATAATTTGGCGGCGCAGAAAATTTTTATTGTTGAAAATCGGTTTGATAAAAAAATTTCCGACGAACCGGCGCGCGCAAAAAATTTTATTTTTGCCACGCGCGATCTTGCCTATAAAAATATTGAAAATTTTAAATCTGCTTTTGCGGCGGCACAAAAAATTGACCCCGATATTTCACTTGACATGCACCACGATACGCCGCACGCGGAGCTGATGGAAAAAATTAAGACGTGTTACGCGGTTGTGATGCCATCGCTCGGCGAAATTTCGCCGCACGTGATTACAGACGCACTGCGCTGTAACAAACCTTTTATATTGACGCGTGAATCCGGTTACGCAGAAAAATTAAAAGATGTTGGTGTGCTGGTGGATCCGTTGTCCATAACAGATATGACACAAAAAATTTTGTGGCTGGCGGATGACGCATCGTATGCGCAGGCGCAGGCGCGTGTGCGCGAATTCAATTACACTCACAGCTGGGCCGCGATAGCCGACGAACTGCTTAAAATTTTTGCTACACTATGAAGATTTTGATGATAAGTTCCGACCAATCAATCCTTGCTGTGGACAGTCCCGCGCGCAAGCGCATGCGCGTATACGCGGCGCTCGTTGACGAGTTGAATATCATCGTTTCCAATGCGCGAGGTGCCGCCGGCCAAGAACACCACGAGGGCGCACTGCATGTGTATCCGGCGATAGGGCGCTGGTACGGCACGTACACGCGCTCGCGCGATGTCATTGTTCAGCGAGCTCTGTGTGGCAGTGACGTTTTAGTTACCACTCAAGATCCGTTTGAGCTTGGGCTTATTGGTCTGTTGTTGTGCAAAAAGTTTCACGTTAAACTGCAGGTGCAATGCCACGTTGATTTTTTGAATAAATTTTTTTTACGAGAAAAAATTATTAATATGATACGCACTGTGATTGCATTGCAAGTACTGCGGCGCGCGGATCATATACGCGTGGTGAGTCAGCGCATCAAGCAGTCCATTGCACAACGAGTGCGCGGCATTGATGCGCAAAAAATTTCCGTCCTACCAATTTTTGTTGATGTTACTGCCGTGCGCGCCGCCGTACCCACCAATTTGCACGCGCGCTTTCCCCAATTCAAAAAAATTATTTTGTTCGCGTCGCGTATGACGAATGAAAAACAAATTTTGTGGGCGTGCAGAGCGCTGGAAGAATTTATTGCAAAGCATCCTGATGTCGGCGTGGTAGTGGTGGGCGATGGGCCACAGCGCGCCGCCGTTGAAAAATTTCCTTTTGTGCGAGTGCTGGGGTGGGTGGACGATGTTGCGCCTTATTTAAAAGGCGCCAATCTCTTTTTGAACACGTCATTATATGAAGGGTATGGCCGCACATTGGTGCAAGCCGCGGCCGCAGGCGTACCCACCATTACCACTGACGTTGGCGTGGCACCGGAGCTTTTTGAAAACGAAAAAACCGGCGTTATAATTCCGGTAAAAGATGCGCGACGGCTCGTTTCTGCCGTTGCCGGCATTTTATTCGGCCAAATTTTACTACAAAAACCGATTATTACAGCCGAAACACAACAAGAGTACCTGCAGAAATACCAGAAAATGTGGGAGCGTGCGGTTGACCCCATGTGCTGACCAACAAGTGCGCGCGCTAGCCCGTGCAGGTACTGTGGGGCTGGCAAAATTTTTTTAAACTGGCTCCGGGGGCACGATTCGAACGTGCGATATCCGCGTTAACAGCGCGGCGTTGTACCACTCAACTACCCCGGAATAAAAAACGCTCCCAGCGAGGGAGCTTTATGTGCGCGCACAAAAACTCACTCACCAGAGCGCCGCGTTGCGATTATTATTGTTTGTTCGGAGGTGGGTCATGTATCTATGATAACCGCTCTTAGTTGTTATTGTCAAGTTATTTTTTGTCAGCAACCACATACGCCTGATTCCACACAACCTGCCACACTAATTTCATTGAATGTGCAACAGCTTTGCTTTGAATGCTAACCGCAAACTGCTCGCGATCAGAATACACAAACAGATTGAGCACATC
>CAZUSU010000035.1:0-3930 GCA_964623315.1 uncultured Gammaproteobacteria bacterium
TCTTGACACCGTTAATTTGTTTTTGTATAGTACTTGCAAATCCCGGCCGTGGTTTATATACCACACTGCGGGGATTTTTTAGTTAATCGGGAACATTGAGATCAAAAACTTTTCGTCAGTTGTGACATTCTCTTTAATTTGAAAATAGTTCATACCTCCTTTTATGATTTTTTTATTTTAGTTGATGCGAGTAGGTTGTGTCAAGGCGCTGAAAAACTCCTGATGATACGAGCTTGACTTTTTTTACCCAGCGTGATACAAATTACGTAGCTTTTTCGCCCACACCAGTGGGCATCGGAGTTTTGTCATGAAAATCGTCACCCTGGCGGTACGCGACTCTCTTTCTTTTACGGAAGAATTACCGCTTCCGGGGGGCCAATCACCAAAGACACCAACGTCGGTTGGAGGGTACTGGTTCAAGATCAGGATGGTGGGCGTTTCGAGTTGTCGAGGCTCGCCAAAGTGCTCATCTTCAACCTGAAGTTCGGTGCGCTGGTGTACCAGCAGGCCGCGGCCGGACCGTACGACTCGTGGTCGTTCACGGAAGTACGCGGCGGCGGGTCCGTGGTTGTGCCGTGGGCGCGGGTGAATGGCAAGATCTACGTCGGATTGCTCATGGAGCGGCGGCCCCTTGCCGCAATCCCTCCCGAGGAGTTCGTGTACAACGTGCCGCGCGGATTCGTGGATCCGAACGAGACACACACCCAAGCGGCGGCGCGCGAGCTGGAAGAAGAAGTGGGATTGCCGCTCGGACGGCGTCTCCTGCAGTTCAGTGGAGCTCCCTACAACCCGAACAACGCCTTTTTCAACACGGCGTTCTTCCTGCCGAACGGCGAACCGGCCGGAGTGCGCTTCTATTCCTGTAAGCTCACAGAAGATGAGCTGGAGCTGGATGTTCACGCCCCGTCCCCGCGTTACGTCATCCGGGCACCGCTCCAACCGGTCAAGGGCTCAATCGGCGAGAAGATCGACGGGTGCCATTTCATGGACTGGCGGGATGCCGTGCAACTCGCCGGTTGCGGCTTCACGCGTGCGGCCATCGCGCTGTTGATTGCACGGGAACTGCCGCGCTAGTGCGCTAGCGACGGGCGATTCGTACACTGCCGCGCGCAGGAACGAATCGCCCTCATTTTTTTCGCCAGCCACCGCGCCACGCAAATTTCCAGAATCCGCGCGGGAACCACACGCGTTGCACGCCAAAATGCGTTTTGAAATTTGAGTACCCGATATTTGAATCAAGGGGGAGCGGACGCGGCCCGCACATGTCGCCAAAATTTGCCGCCGTGCATCCGCGGGAGCGCGCACGGGTCATCCACCAATCAATGAGGCCGGTCATGGCATGCGTGCGGCCAAAGCGCGCATCAAAAAAACCGGTAATATAATATGCCTGATTAATTTCATCGCAGTAGCCGGACACAAAACAGGCGGCTACGGCGCCCGTCACGTGGCGCGCCACCAAAATTTCTATTGAATCCGCATGTGCGGTCAGATGTCGGCCCACCAATTCAATAAAGACCGTATGAAAAAAATTCGGCACCTGCGCATGCACAATATTTTTTGCAAAATCTTCGGCCGTGCCGATTTCTAAAAAAATTTCATTGCATTTTTTGAACACGGCCAGATGACGGCGTGCGTGCGCGCTCCATGAAGCCGTGTGCGGCGTATGCGTAAAAAAAGCGATGCCATCGTGATGCGGTATCGGCAGATGAAACCATCCGCGAAAATTTTTTGGCATGGCCGGCGGAATCCATTCGTGAATGTGGAAAAGCGAATCAAAAGTTTCTGGCGGCGGTTCGGCCGCCACATGCGTAAACGTTCGGTACCACGTCAATATCCTGTTGTGCACCACCGTGGTGGTGTAGCCACCATCAAAAATCCGCGCCGCATGATCCGGCGGCACCGATTCGGCACGCCAATTTGTGGTGTAAATTGCTCGGTTAGGGCCGCAGGCAAGCGGGCAGATATCACGGACAGCGCGTAAACGTTTTAAATCCATGGGTCACATTTTAACACTATTGACAGCATCTGCGCACTTTTGGTACCATGCGGCCACTACTTATGAAGACGTACGAATTAACCGTGATCTGCGCAGGCAGTACTTCCGACACCGATATTCCGGCAAGCTGGGATCGTGTGCAGAAAGTGCTCACTGATGCGGGAGCGACCAATGTGCAAGCCGCACCACTCGGCAAATTTAAGTTACAGTATTCTATCAAGGATAACACACACGGCCACGTGTCCACATTTACGTTTAATTCAGAGCCGGCCGCAAGCCAAGTGATTCAGAATAAATTAAAACTCACCGCCGATGTTATTCGTTATGCTGTTGAAGTTTTTGCACCGGCGCGCATCAAAAAAACACCGCAAATTGCCGAAATAATTTTACTGAAAACGGCGCGTCGTGAGCGCGAACGCGACGAAGAACGGGGCGAGCGCCGCGAAACGCAAGATCGCGCCGCAGATGTCGCGCGTGTGGCCGTGCCGGTTTTTGCAACGTCGCGCACAGACACCACCATGGACGTGCAACAAAAAGAAGAAGTGAAGCAGGTGAATCTGGAAGAAATAGACAAAAAACTTGATGAGCTATTAGCCGGCGACTTAACGCCGACAATATAATCCCACAAGGAGGTATGATGAATCTCAACCGTGCCCAAGTGATCGGTAACCTGACGCGAGATCCGGAAGTGCGCACCACGCCTAACGGACAGAACGTGTGTTCGTTTAGTGTGGCTACGTCTTATTCATATAAAGATGCGAACGGTCAGCGCATCGAAAAGCCGGAGTACCACAACGTGGTTGCGTGGGGCAAGCTCGCGGACATTTGCGGACAGTACATGGCAAAAGGACGCAAAGTGTTTGTGGAAGGTCGCTTGCAGACGCGCGAATGGACCACGCAAGACGGCCAAAAACGCAATCGTACAGAAATCGTGGCAGATAATGTTATTTTGCTTGACCGGCCGCCGGGAGCCGCAGGTTCTGGCGCGCCGCGTGAATCCGGTCCGATAGATGAACCCGTTGCCGTTCCGCTCCCCGCCAATGAAGAAGAAATAAAAATAGAAGATATCCCCTTTTAACGTATGGCATTCAACAAATCAAAAGGCAAAGACGCACACAAAAATACTCAACGCACGGCCGAACCGGTCAAAGCAAAGATGTGTTATTTGTGCGTGCAAAACATCTCAGATGTTTCACCGCGCGACACCATGACCTTGCGTCGTTTTGTTTCTTCATTCATGAAGATTGCGCCACAACGCCGTTCTGGCTTGTGCGCCAAGCATCAGCGCAAAATGGCGCGCGCTATTAAAGTGTCGCGCGAGCTGGGGCTGTTGCCGTACGTTGTTGAATAAAAATATACGAGGTAAAAACAGGGCTGAAAGGCCCTGTTTTGTTATATTGCTCCAAACAAAAAAATTTGTCATACTAACATCATATGCGCCACACAACAGTTCGTTTCATGTCCATCGCAACAATTATTGCAACCGGTCTCTTAGTGACGCCGGTGTTTGCCGCACCGGTTAAGGCGTCACCGCAGGTACTAAAAGTGGTGACCAGCAGTACACTGCTCCGTGTTAATATTGATCAGTTTTCAATGTTGGTGCAAATAAAAAATCCGGCCACAGTGAAAAAAACGGAAATATTGATTGATGGAGTGGTGGTGCAAACGTGTAAAGCCGGCGTGTCGGTGTGCGAAACAGTGGTCGGCCCTTTTGATAGCACCACAATTGGTGAACACGTTTTTGTGTTTAAGCTTTCAGGAAAAAATGGGACAACCGGAACGCAGTGGGGAACATTTTCGGTCGGCAATCCTAATGTGACCGATCCGATGACGGTCATACCTGCAAAAGTAAACCTTAAAACAGGCGTACACAACAGCAAGGGCGTCGGTGTATTGGAAATATTTTCAAGTAAATTGCAGTTTTCGGTGGGAGA
>CAZUSU010000036.1:0-40909 GCA_964623315.1 uncultured Gammaproteobacteria bacterium
GAAACGGATCTACAGAATCCTTCTGTTTTGGCTGATCAACAAAAATCATTAATCGCATCGCGTCGGTATGCGGAATTATCGCCGGCGCTTGGAAAAATTCGTCATGTCGCCGTATTACAAACACAACTCAATTCAGCACAGCGCATGGTAGAAACGGAAACGGATCTTGACATGGTCGCGTTGGCACAGACAGAAATAGAAACGATGCGCGCTGAAATTGATAGTGGTGAACGGGAGATCGTCGAGCTCCTCCGCGAACCAGACCCGTTCGCCAACAAAAATGTTATCGTTGAAATCCGCGCCGGCGTGGGCGGCGACGAAGCCGGATTATTTGCGGCAGAACTCTATCGCCTGTACACGATGTATGCGGGCACGCGCGGGTGGAAATCAGACCTCATGTCTATCAGTCGCACCGGTATTGGCGGCGTCAAAGAAGTGGTGTTTGAAATTCAAGGGCGCGGCGTGTATGGCGATTTGCAATTTGAAAGCGGCGTCCATCGTGTCCAACGCGTGCCGGAAACAGAAAAAGCCGGACGCGTGCACACCTCAACGGTAACGGTTGCAATTATGCCGGAGCCAGAAGCGGTGGACATTGTGTTGGAACCGAAAGATTTAAAAATTGAAGCAACCACTTCGCAAGGCGCGGGCGGGCAATCTGTGAACACCACGTACAGTGCCATTCGTATGGTGCACCTCCCGACCGGCATAGTGGTAACGTGCCAAGACGAACGCTCGCAACAACAAAATAAAGAACGCGCATTGCAAATTATGCGTGCCCGCGTTTTTGAAGCAGAAGTTGCGCGCGCCGCGGCCGAGCGAGCGGCAAAACGCAAATCACAAATCGGCTCCGGCGATCGGTCCGAAAAAATTCGCACCTATAATTTTCCGCAAGACCGTGTGACAGACCATCGCATTGAAATGTCATGGCACAATTTGCCAAAAATAATGGATGGGGATATTGGCGGAATTATTGAGGCGCTGAAGGAGGCGAATCGGGAGGATGCTTGACGCCCCATTCCAGTTTTGCTAAACTTTCCCCAATCTAATTCAAATCACCCGGCTACAAAAATCCGCCCGTGTCCTGCCCACAGCACTAAACTGCGGGTCCACGTGCGAGGCCGGCGTCGTTAAAAGGCAAAATCATATGACCACCATCCCTCAACTTGAGGAGCTCATGAGCGCGGGCGCGCACTTTGGCCACCGCGCAACGCGCTGGCATCCAAAAATGAAGCCGTTCATTTTTGGCGAACGTCAGGGCGTGCACGTTATTAATTTGGAGGAAACGCAAACAAAACTTGCCGAGGCGTTGGAATTTATGAAACAACTCGCCGCACAAGGAAAGACGATTTTGTTTTTGGGCACTAAGCGTCAGGCGCAACAGATTATTTTAGAAGAGGCAACGCGGTGCGGCATGCCCTACGTTACTATTGCGTGGATCGGCGGCCTCCTTACTAACTACGATGAAATCGGCAAACTGCTGGATCGTTTTCGCCAAATGCGCAGTGATCGTGAAACGGGCGTGTGGGAAAAATACACCAAAAAAGAACGCCTGCGGCTGGAAGAGGATTTGCACAAAAAAAATGAAACACTGCTCGGCATGGTCACGTTAAAAAAAGTTCCGGATGCACTGTTCATCGTTGATATTCGCACAGAAAAAACAGCGGTTAATGAGACGCTCATGCGCGGCGTGCCAACGGTTGCTTTGGTTGACACCAATGTGAATCCGGATCAGGTGACGTATCCCATTCCTTGTAACGATGACGCATCCAAAGCGATTGGGCTGATGACTCGTCTAGTTGCCGATGCCATTTTGGAAGGCAAAACAGAACGCGCGGCCGTGATGGCACAAGCCGCAGAAGAAACGGCAAAAAAGCGTGCCGCCACGGCGCCACCTGCACAAATTATTTCCGCAGGATAATTTTTATTTCGTTCTTATGTTAGACACAAAATTGATAACCGAGTTACGTGAAAAAACAGGCGCCGGCGTAGTAGATGTCAAAGCGGCACTGGAAGAAACCGGTGGCGACATGACCGCGGCCGAAGAACTCCTGCGCAAAAAAGGAATTCTAAAGGCCGGCAAAAAAGCAGACCGCGTGGCCGGCGAGGGGATTGTGTATTCGTATATTCATGGCGGCGGCAAAGTTGGCGTGCTGTTGGAGTTGCGCTGTGAAACGGATTTTGTGGCGCGCAACGAAGCGTTCACCACCTTGGCTCACGATATAGCGTTGCATATTGCGGCGATGAATCCGTTATATTTGGAAGCGGGGTCTGTGCCACCCGAGGTGTTAGAAAAGGAATGCGACATTTATCGCGCCGAAGTGGCGGGTTCCGGCAAACCAGATGATATAATTGCAAAAATAGTTGATGGCAAATTGGCAAAATATTACGGTGACGTCTGTTTACTTAATCAGCAGTTTGTCAAAGATGAATCACAAACTATTGATGATCTCATAAAAGCGGCCATCGCAAAAATTGGCGAAAATATTCAAGTAAAACGGTTTGTGCGGTTTCATGTGGGGCAGGAATAATAAAATAAAAAATCGGCCCCGCAGCCGATTTTTTATGTGGCCTATACCGTGCGCAGTTCACTCGCTTGTTGCTGGGTAAGAATATTTTTTGCTTCTAACATTCCGGTCAGTAAAAAGTTGAACGTATCTTGGCGTCCCGATTTTGCACCGAATCCACTGTGGAACGATTTTGTTTCAGCGCGGAATTCTTTAAGCTCTTGTTTGACCGTTGACATTTCTGTCTTGAGTACACGAACGTCGGTTTTGAGTTCCAACAAATCCTGCTGGATGCAGGTAAAATATTCTTCGTGTTCAGCGAACTTTTTGTCCATGTGCTCAATAATGTCACCCTTAAGTTTTCGTAACTCGGTGAACACGGTGCGGAGCGTAATGCGGGTGCGGACCTCCTTGTGTGGCATATTAACTTGGATTAATGAATATTGAATTGATTATGCCATAGCTAAAAAATTGCGCAAGCGTCAAAAGTGCATAACCATGGGCCTTCTGTGGATAATAAAAAAGTTATCCACTGGCAGTGCCGTTTTCCACAGGTTATCCCTGTGGAAATCCGGATAAGTGCTATAATATCGGCACATTTCTAAAAACAATATGGCATCACGTGTAGCAATTAATGGGTTCGGTCGCATTGGTCGTCAGGCGTTTAAGGCGGGGTTTGCTAGAAAGGCAATCAATTTTGTCGCAATTAATGATTTGGCGAGCGCCGAGCAGTTGGCATATTTATTAGAATACGATTCCGTGTACGGGCGGTGGCCGCATAAAATTGCGGCGCGCGGCGGCCTGCTCATAGTGGATGGCAAAAAAATTCCGGTACTCGCAGAAAAAGATCCGGCCGCTCTGCCGTGGAAAAAATTATCCGTTGATGTGGTGGTTGAATCTACGGGACGATTCACGGATTCAGCAGGATTGCAAAAACATATTACGGCCGGCGCGCGCGCCGTTATTTTATCTGCGCCGGCAAAAGGCGGCAACGTGCCAACAGTGGTGCGCGGCGTGAATGATCAAAAATTAGGTCGCCTCAAAATAATTAACAACGCCAGTTGCACCACCAACTGTGTGGCGCCGGTAACCGCCGTGATACACGAAAATTTTGGCGTGGTTAAAGCCGGCATGACCACCATTCATTCATACACCGCAGATCAAGCACTTGTTGATGGCCCGCACAAAGATTTTCGGCGCGGTCGTAGCGCCGCACTTAATATGGTGCCCACATCAACCGGCGCCGCGCGCGCCGTTACGGAAACAATCACAGAATTGCGCGGCAAGTTTGATGGGTGCGCCATTCGCGTGCCGACGCCCTGTGGCTCGCTTTCAGACATCACCTTTGTGACGCGCAAAAAAACTTCTGTTGCACAGGTCAACGCCGCACTGCGCGCGGCCGCAAAACAAAAACGGTGGAAAGGAATTGTCACCTGTTCTGAAGGCGGCCTTGTTTCGCAGGACATCATCGGCAACACGGCAAGCGCCATTGTTGATCTTCAATTCACGCAAGTCATTGACGGCGACCTCGTGAAAATTTTAGCGTGGTATGACAATGAATGGGGGTATGCGCATCGGCTCATGGAAATGGTGGAGCTGATGTGATTATGAATTGTTTGAACGCCCCCACAAAGGTAGTTGACTATTTGTCACTTACCTGATACGCTTTGCTACTTATGACCCCACAACCCAATTCCACCTTTAACGGCCTTGGCATTGCGCCACGCATGTTAGAAGTGCTCACGCGAGCACAATATACTACGCCAACGCCCATTCAGGCGCAATCCATTCCTGTTTCCATTACGGGCAAGGATATTGTGGGTATTGCGCAAACCGGAACGGGCAAGACACTGGCGTTTGCCGTGCCGCTCGTGCAACGCATTGTGGCGGCCGGTGGCGGCCGCGCGCTTATTGTGGTGCCGACGCGCGAGTTGGCGTTGCAAGTAGAAGAAACGATTCAGCGCATTGCGCGTCCGTTCAACATGCGTTCTACGGTGTTGATTGGTGGCATGTCCATGGGCGGGCAAATTCAACAACTTCGTCGCAACCCCAGTATTATTGTGGCAACACCGGGTCGTCTGCTTGATCATCTTCAGCAAAAAACCGTGCACCTCCATGACGTACATGCGTTGGTTTTGGACGAAGCTGACCGTATGTTTGATATGGGCTTCATGCCGGCGATCACCAAAATTTTGCAGGCGCTTCCCAAAGAACGGCAGACCATGTTATTTTCCGCCACCATGCCGCCGGAAATTATGCGGCTCGCCGGCGCACATATGAAAATGCCGGTACGGGTGGAAGTTGCTCTTGCCGGCACGGCCGCAGAGCGCGTGATGCAGGAAATTATTTTTGTCTCAAAAGAACAGAAAGGCGCACTGCTCACCAAAGTATTAGGTGAAACGCGCGGCACGGTTTTGGTTTTTTCCCGCACCAAACACGGCGCACGAAAAATTACACGTGCCGTTTCTGCCGCCGGCCACGCGGCCGCAGAAATTCATTCGGATCGTACTCTTGCACAACGCCGCCGTGCGCTGGACGGATTTAAAAATGGAACGTATCGCGTGTTGGTTGCCACCGACATCGCGGCGCGTGGTATTGATGTCAAAGGCATTGAGCTGGTGTTGAATTATGATTTGCCGGACGCCGCCGAAGATTACGTCCATCGCATTGGTCGCACCGGCCGTGCGGGGCACGAAGGACACGCCATCTCTTTTGCCACACCGGACCAACGCCGCGATATTGTTTCCATTGAACGGCTCATTCGCAAACAAATTCCGGTTAAGCAGGTAGGTGGTATGAGCGCGGCGCCATCGGTTGAGCGGGCGCCGCAATCGCAACGTCGGCCATTTGGCCCGCGTCCCCAACGACCGCGCGGACATTTTGGCAGTCCATCGCGCGCACCATTCCGTGGATCACGCACCAAACGAACTATCATGTAGTAACTTGCTCATAGGGGAGTAACGGCGTACGATGGTATTATTCTATGCCGCTCCGCACACTTTCACGCGCAAAAATTTTATCCGGAACGCGCGTTTTGGTGCGCGTTGATTCTGATGTCGTCGTGTCACACGGCGTCATTGCGCCGGAATCAGCGTATCGGCTGGACTGTGCGCTCCCCACACTCAAATTTTTATTACAAAAAAAGGCGCTGGTGACCGTGATGGGTCATCGCGGCCGGCCGAAGGGCAAAAAAGTTGCCGCACTGTCGCTGGCACCGGTACAAAAATATTTAGAAAAAAAATTAAAAACACGCTTGAAATTTTTGCCCAACGTACGGTTTGACGCGCGAGAAGAAAAAAATGATCCGGCGTATGCGGCCGAATTGGCCGCCGGCCAGCAACTTTTTGTGAACGAATCATTTGCGACGGCGCATCGCGCGCATGCGTCCACACATGCCATTACAAAAATGCTCCCCAGCGTGGCCGGATTACAATTTGAAAAAGAAGTGCGCGCTCTGGAGTTAATCCTGAAAGCACCGCGCACGCCACTCGCATTAATTATTGGCGGCGCCAAATTGGAAACCAAAATGCCGGTGATTGAAACATTTGCATCGTACGCCGACTACATTTTTATTGTGGGGGCATTGGCGAATGCGTTTTTTGCCGCACGCGGAGCTCGTATCGGCGACTCGCGCGTTGATGAACCGTCCGTGGCACAAGCGCGCCGCGTGCTGGCAAGCAAAAGATTTGCGCATAAAATTATTCTCCCCATAGATGTGATGGTCGGCCGCTCACGAGGCGTGTCCAAACAGTTTTGGCAGGTGGCACTGCCGGACGGCGACGGCGACCTTGGCAAAATTTGCACCGGCAACCGCGCCATTTTAGATAGCGGACCGGCATCACTTGTGGTGATGTCAGAACTGTTGGTCGCCGCGCGCACCATAATATGGAATGGCCCGTCCGGCGTTTTTGAACGCGAGCCGTTTCATCTGGGGTCGTACCGAATTGCACGGCTACTTTCTAAACGCGGCCGCGATGGCGCGCACATTGTTGCGGGTGGCGGTGAAACAGTTACGGCAATCATGCAGGCGCGCGCCATACGTGGCTACGCGCACATTTCAACGGGCGGCGGCGCCCTGTTGGAATTTTTAGGCGGTAAAAAATTGCCGGCCGTGCAGGCACTATTTTTGAAATAAAAGTTATCCACACCTATCCACTTGACAGAATTTAGGTGGTCATATAAACTACTCTTCACCACTTGATAAGTGGTTGCGAAAAAGGAGCTCGTCCAGAGCACCTACGCAAGACCTTGCGACACCCAAAGGGTTCTCCGGTTCTGAACTGGAGGATAACAGGAGTGAGACGAGGCACTACGGGGGAAGGTTCTAGTGGAAGGTTCCGAAAGGGACTGACCAAACGATTACGATGAGCACTGTAATAATAGGTAACCGGTGCGGCCGTAATGCTGTGCAGAGGAACTGAATAAAAACAGTGAAGCATCCTTAGACGCAAAAAACTCTCTGATGCAGTCGTTTGTATCAGGTCGTCATCTGTCTTGTACACGTGGGTGTGCAGGGCTGGTCCTTGAGGCCAAGATGTGCGACGACCTAGCCCGCAAGGGAAGGGTTGAGTCAATGGCTACCGCCGGTAAGATTCGTGGGAATAAGCGCAAGTAAACTTCCCGAAACGAAAAAGACCAGCTGGAAAAAGGAACTCCCAGTTCCGGCCAGTGAATCCACAAGGGAAAATTGCCAGACGCGGCGGTCGTGCAGACCAAAGCAAATCAATCTGGTGACGAGTTCTCAAACGCCTAAATTCGGAGGCGGTGGGGAAGCAAAAGCACGGCTTCGGTCGTGAAATAGCAACACTCGGGAACAATTCAGCAATGGGTTGTTCACAGCACATTCTCATACATGATACATGAAGAGCGCGTGGTGGAGACATCACATGCACTACATGTAGGATGCGCGGGCGATGAGTCCAAGCAATCATGTGGGCGCACTAAGACAGCGCCACGAGAAGACCGAAGTCCAGTCATAAGAACGAGCGGTGTCGCCCTTACGGGATGACAGTAGAGCCGCTTGTTACGCTAGGTCGCAAGATCGAATGATGTGGTGGTTGGTGTAAAAGCCGCAAGGCAATAAGCCAACAAGCGCAGGCCTAATCAGAAAGGCCAAAAACGAACGCTGTTGCCGATGACAGTGTGCGTGGCGCGAAAAAATCTACCATCGAATGCCAAGAACTGTTACAGGTTCATGGTAAACACCAGTTAAGGTACGTCCATTGTACGTCGTGAACCGCAAGGATCACAACGTACATCAGATGTCCTGACTGGTCGTTTTTTTTTTATTTCAAAATGCGCTATACTGTTTTTAACATTTTATCGTATGGAACACTGCTCTTCACATTCATGCGCGTCTGCCGGCGGCTCACACGCAAAAAAACCGATTATCGTATTGGTCGGTGTTGCGCTGGTAATTTTTTTACTCACACTCATCGCCAGTAACATAAAAAAGTTTCATTATATTGGCCGGCCAGAACCGGTCGCGCGTTCCTTAACTATTTCTGGCTCCGGTAAAGTAACTGCCACGCCTAATATTGCCGTAACCAATGTTGGCCTTGTGACAGAAAAATCAGATGTTGCCACGGCCCAGCAGGAAAATTCAGAAAAAATGAACGCGTTGATTGCCGCGCTGAAAGAGCTCAAAATAAAAGACGAAGATATCCGCACCACGCAATATCAAATTTATCCGAAATATTCTTATGAAGAAAAAAAAGGGAGCGCCATAACGGGCTATTCCGTGTCGCAAAGTGTTGAAGTAAAAATTCGCGATCTAAAAAATATTTCAGCAGTGCTGGCGCGCGCGGGCGAGGCTGGCGCCAATCAAGTGAGTGGTATTACGTTTACCATAGATGAGCCAAAAAATTTGCGTGCGCAGGCGCGAGAGGAAGCGGTCAAAGACGCCAAAGACAAGGCGGCAAAATTAGCAGAGCAACTGGGAGTAAAATTGGGGCGTGTCATTACGTTTTCCGAATCAGGCGGCGGACAGACACCGGAGCCGCGGCTTATGTATATGAAGGAAGGGATCGGCGGCGGCGATTCTGCACCCGACATCCAATCCGGATCCCTTGAAATCATCAGTAACGTTGACGTTACTTTTGAACTAAAATAACTATGCACAAAATCACCGCCCTTGAAGCGCAAGAAATTCTTGATTCGCGCGGTAACCCCACCATACGCGTTTTCATTCAGGTGGATGATGCCATTTTAACGAGCGCGGCCGTGCCGAGCGGCGCATCAACCGGTACGCACGAAGCGTGGGAGTTGCGCGATGGCGATAAAAAACGGTTTGGCGGCAAAGGTGTGTTAAAAGCCGTTCACAACGTGGAAAAAGTTATTGCGCCAAAATTAATGGGGAGGGATGTGTGCGGCCAGCGCGCCATTGATACCATTCTGCGCACGCTTGACGGAACCAAAAATAAATCAAAACTGGGTGCCAACGCCATTTTGGGCGTGTCCTTGGCATGCGCGCGCGCCGGCGCCATGGCTACCGGTATGCCCCTGTGGAAATATTTGCAAAAAACGTATCGCTTAAAAGCGAGTAAAAAATTTCCGTACCCCACCATGAACGTCATTAACGGTGGCGTGCATGCTGATTCCGGTTTATCAACGCAAGAGTTCATGATCATTCCGCAGAACAAAAAATTCAGCGAGCGGGTGCGCGTGGGAGCAGAAGTTTTTGCCCAGCTCAAAAAAATACTGAAAGATGAAAAATTTTCCGTTGGCGTGGGGGACGAAGGCGGATTTGCGCCGCGTCTGGGATCGTCGGAAAAAGCTCTGCAAGTTTTGATGTCTGCCATTCAGCAAGCCGGCTACCAGCCGGGCCGTGACGTGAAATTAGGCACGGACGTTGCCGCATCTGAATTTTATGAAAAAGGCGTCTACAACTTTGAGGGCAAGAAAAAATCCGGCGCGCAGATGATTGAGATGATTGCCGAATGGGTGCAAAAATATCCGCTCGTGTCCGTGGAAGATCCGCTTCACGAAGATGATTGGGAGCACTGGGAAAAAATTACGGCAAAACTGGGGCGCACCATTACCATTGTTGGCGATGATTTGTTTGTTACCAACGTTGAACGTTTGCGGCAGGGGATTAAGCGTCACGTGGCTAATGCCATTCTCATAAAAGTCAATCAGATCGGCACATTGTCAGAAACGATTGACACTATTTTGTTGGCGCAGAAAAACAGATATAAAGTTTCGGTTTCGCACAGGAGTGGTGAAACAGCCGATACGTTTATTGCCGACTTGGCCGTTGCCGTGGGCGCTGAATTTTTGAAGTCCGGATCGCTATCGCGCAGTGAGCGCGTGGAAAAATATAATCGGGTGATGGAAATTGCAGAAAATTGAGCGAATCGCGCGCGCGGGCACGATCAAAATTCCCTGCGAGAATTTTGTCTCGCCTCGTGCTCGCTCTTGTTGGTATGCAACAATCCGTGCCCGCTCGCACTGCGGATGGCCCGCGCGCGCGATTCGCTCAGTTCTAAAATGAAAAGTATGTTACAATAATCTCGTTATGATAAGCAAACCTGTTGTATTAATCATCAATGACGGTTGGGGAGTTGCGCCAGACAGCGAAGGCAACGCCATCACGCGCGCTAAGACGCCGAATTTTTTGGATTGGATTCATCGCTATCCGGCAATGACCATAAAAGCGTCCGGCATAGAAGTCGGTTTGTCGTGGGGCGAGATGGGAAATTCTGAAGTGGGACATTTAAATATCGGCGCCGGTCGCGTGTACTACCAAACGCTTCCACGCATCAGCAAAGAAATCAGCGACAAAAGCTTTTTTAAAAACGCCGTACTGCAAAAAATTGCGGCGCACGGAAAAAAGGGCGGGCGCGTGCATTTGTTTGGCATTGTGTCGGCTGGCAATGTGCACGGGTCCGATGAGCACCTTGCCGCGCTCATAGATTTTTGTAAAGCAGAAGGGGTCGCAAACGTTTTTTTGCATGCCATTCTGGACGGACGCGATTCAAAATTTGATTCCGGCAAAATGTTCATTGAACGCACGATGGCTAAAATGAAGTCCGTGGGTGTGGGAAAAATTGCCACCATGGGCGGTCGCTACTTTGCCATGGATCGCGACAACCGCTGGGAGCGCGTAGAAAAAATGTATCGCGTCATGACCGAAGCGGTGGGCGAAAAAGCGCCGGATCCGCTTGCCGCCATACAAAAATCGTATGACGCAAAAGTGTATGATGAAGAATTCGTGCCCGTGGTGTGCGATCCTGATGGCCAGATAAAATCCGGCGATGCCGTGCTGTTTTTTAATTTTCGTCCGGATCGTGCGCGTGAAATCACCAAAGCATTTGTTGACCCGACATTTGATAAATTTAAGCGCGCCCAAATTGACCCCTTATTATTTGTTACGATGACCGAATACGAAAAAGGTTTGCCGGTAGAAGCTTGTTATCCGCCGGACGTCATAAAAATGTCGCTCGCGGAAACCATTTCCAAAGCCGGCAAAAAACAATTTCACCTCGCAGAAACGGAAAAATATGCGCACGTCACTTTTTTTCTGAACGGCACGGTAGAAGAGGCATGGGCGGGCGAGGATCGTAAAATTGTACCGTCGCCTAAAGTGGAAAGTTATGCGACAGCGCCGGAAATGTCTGCCGCCGGAGTTGCCGTGGAAGCCGTTAAAGCAATAGAAAGCGATGTATATGATTTTGTCGTCATCAATTTTGCGAACGCCGACATGGTGGGTCACACCGGCGATTTTGCCGCAACCGTAAAAGGAATTGAAGCGGTGGATAAAGCGATGGGGCAGGTGGTCGCTATCACGGTTGCAAAAGGCGGCGCTGTTTTTATTACCGCAGACCACGGCAATGGCGAAGAAATTGTGAACGTCCGCACGGGCGATAAAGACAAAGAGCACTCCACCAACCCCATCCCCTTTTTGTGTATCAGTAAGGCATGGGAAGGGCAAGCCGGTCCGTCCGGTGACATCGTGGGCGATGACTTATCTCTGTTGCCACCCGTTGGCATGCTGGCGGACGTGGCGCCTACTATTTTAAAAGCACTGGGCGTTGAACAGCCGAAAGAAATGACGGGGAGGGCGCTGATTTGAGCATGACGCGCGCATCGCCATTTTCTTTTTTGGGAAACGCCGATATACTGGTTCAATATGTTTGCTGAATCAGTTCATGCGCTTGACGTGAACATCGCCCAAATATTGCACGTTTTTTTTGCGCGCCATCCGGTGGGCGCCGACGGTGCCATTTTTTTAAATTACGCCGGTGTTGCCGTACTGGTGGCGCTCGTGGCGTGGCACACATACAAAAAACGCAACGCGCTTCAAGGTGTGTTTTTTTTGTTCATAATTCCCGTCGGATATTTTATTTCTCGTTTAGGGAAATTTTTATGGGAGCGGCCGCGGCCATTCGTACAACTCGGGTTTGAGCCGTTAATAAACACCAGCGCCGCTTCACTGTCCTTTCCTTCAAGCCACGCTACCGTGGCGTTCGCGCTGGCAGGAGCGCTGTATCATTATGACAAAAAATGGGGGCGCTGGGCGTTGGGGTGCGCCGCGATTGTGGCCGCCAGTCGCGTGCTGGTTGGCGTTCATTTTGTGAGTGATGTACTTGCCGGCGCAGTGCTGGGTGTGGTAACGTCCTTGGTACTGATTAAATTATGGAAGCTCAAAAAATAGTGGTGATTATTCGCGCCGGTGGTACGGGAACGCGGCTGTGGCCATTGTCCACGGCGCAACTACCCAAACAATTTGTACCGGTGTTATCCGAGCGTACGCTTCTGCAGGAAACGTTCCAGCGCGTACGCGATTTTGGTATTGAGAATATTTTTGTCACGGTAAATGCGCGGCATGCGTCGCTCGTGCGTGAGCAAATTCCCGAACTGCGGGAAACACACGTCATTGCCGAGCCACTCAAACGCAACACCGGTCCGGCCATTGCGTACGAAACAGCGGCCCTGCGTGCCGCCGGCATTGCGCTTGACACCATCGTTGCATCCATTCCCGCCGACGATTTTGTGGGAAATGCGTCATCGTTTGGCGCGGCCGTGCGGGCTATTGCACATGAACTTTCGGCGCGTGGCGCAACGGTCGTACTGCCGGTCGTTACGCCAACCAGTATAGATTCGGGGTACAGCTACGTGCGTGTGTCGTTCGCTGATGCAGAGCATGCACCGATCGCGGATTGGATTGAAAAGCCGGACGTGCTCGCGTGCCGGCAGATGGTGGAAAGCGGCGATTGGTTTGCGCACACCGGTATGTATTTTTGGAAATTGAGCACCGCCATCACGGCGTTTGAACAGCTCGCTCCCGAAGTGTGGCACACCGTGCTCGCGGTACAGGATGCCATGGCGCGGGATGATGCAGAAACGGCGGCCGCGCGCTCAGCCACTCTGCCGATTATTTCTATTGAGTCGCTCATCACCAAAAAATATTCGGACAAATTAGCGTGGCGTGCCGACGAATGGCAGTGGTCCGATGTCGGCAAGTGGCCGATCGTTAAACAACTGTTGGCGGGTGATGAACGCCGCAACAGTGCCACGCACAAAGACGTACATTTTGTTGATGCGGAAAATAATTTGGTGTACGCCGCGCCCGGCCGCCGCGTGGTGTGTATCGGCGTCAGCGATCTGGTTATTGTTGAAAATGGCGAACATCTTTTGGTGTGTCGCGCCGATCGTTCGCATGAAATCGGTCCGATCAGCGAACAGCTCGGCAACGTATGAAGCGATGGATCGTGTTTGCTATTTTTGCCGCCATCTTTTTTGCCGGTTGGTTTTTTTTAACGATTCATGCCGGCACCATTCGCATTGATCGTGGTGATTCCGTTTCTCTGGTCGCACGCAAATTAGTGGATGCAAAAATTATTGCGCATCCGGTCGTGGCGCGTATGGGATTTTTTTTGTATGGGCGAAATAGAGTCGTGCATCCGGGCGCTGTTGAAATTAAAAAAAAGAGTACGCTCCGTGGAGTGATTTTTGCAGTAACCAACAGTAAGCGTAGCGCTCTGCGCCTGACGTTTAAAGAGGGACAAGATATTCGCGACTTAGCGGAACTGCTGATGGAAAATAAAATTATTGCGTCACAGGCGGAATTATTTGTTTTAGTTGGTACGCCGGCACGCGGCGCGGGTGACGCGCGCGGCAAAGAAGGGTATTTGTTTCCGGACACCTATGAAATAAGTCCGGAGGGGGGCACAGCGCAGTTGGTTGTCGCGATGACGGAAAATTTTGAAAAAAAATATACGTCTGCCATGCGCGCGCAAACAGTGGCGGCTGGCTATACGGTACATGAGATGGTCACCATGGCAAGCATTTTAGAAAAGGAAGTGCGTGGTGCTGACGATCGCCGTTTGGTCGCCGATATTTTGTGGCGTCGTGCGGCGGCGGGGTGGGGACTGCAAGTTGATGCGTCAGTGAACTATGTGACGGGTAAGAGCGGGCGATTTACGACATCGGCAGATCGCGCGCTGTCATCGCCGTGGAATACGTATAAATATCGCGGTTTGCCGCCGGGCCCCATTGGCAATCCCGGTGTGACAACACTTGAGGCGGCTCTTGACCCCGAACCTAACAAATTTTGGTTTTATCTGACAGCACCAGACGGCACGGTGTATTATGGCCGTACACTGGAAGAACATAACGCAAATAAAAAATATCTCCGATGAAAACGAGCGAGCTGGAATATTCTTTACCACCCGAGCGCATTGCACAGCAGTCCGTGCGCCCCCGTGACGCATCTAAATTGATGGTAGTGGATCGGGGGAGCGACGGCGTTTCTCATCAGACGTTTCGCGACATCATTGGCTTTTTGCGCCGTGGCGATCTACTCGTGTTTAACAACACCAAAGTGTTTCGCGCACGTTTGCGCGGGCGGGTGGATAAGCACGACGTTGAAGTGTTGCTCGTGCGTCCGCACGGCAGTGAATGGCGGTGCCTCGGCAAGCCGAGCAAGCGGTTGCCGGTGGGAGCAGAAATTATTTTTTCGCGTACGACGCACGCGCGCGTTATACACCGTTTTGAAAATGGACAGTTTAGCGCGCAGTTTTATTTGTGCAGAAAAAAAATCTCGCACGCCGCTCTGATCGCCTTTGCTAACACGCACGGCGAAATTCCCCTGCCGCCCTATGTAACCGGCGGCCCCACAAAATTGCATGACTACCAAACGGTGTATGCAAAGCGTATTGGTTCTGTTGCGGCGCCGACCGCAGGATTTCATTTCACGCGGGCACTGCGCGCGCGGCTTAAAAAAGCCGGCGTATCGTTTGCCGAAGTGACATTGCACGTCGGCATCGGCACGTTTCAACCGATCAAAACAGATCGTGTTTCAGCACATACGATGCATGCAGAAATGGTCAGTGTATGCGCGGCAGATGCGCGCAAAATCAGCGCGGCAAAACGCGCCGGACGGCGTGTGATTGCTGTGGGTACCACGACCACGCGCGCGCTTGAAGGCGCGGCTGATGCCATGCTCGCCGGCCAGCCGTGGTACGGCGACGTCAATATTTTTATTCGGCCCCCATTCACGTTTCGCGTGGTGGACGCGCTCGTCACTAATTTCCATTTGCCTAAATCAACGCTCATGTTATTGGTCGGCGCATTTTTAGGCACGCGCGCCGGCGGCGTAAAAAAATTGAAAAATTTGTACGCCATGGCCATTGCAAATAACTATCGGTTTTACAGTTTCGGCGACGCAATGTTTATTTCAGAAGGCAACTTGACAAAATCCCAATAAAATGTTATAGTTTTTCGTCAATTTATAGCCATAATGCGGCCCTACATTGACTGAACCTTATAATCTAAACATTGAATTGTCGAGCATCGCGCTTCTCTACTGCCTCCCAGCAGGGAAGTGCAATACTCGACAATAAATTGTTGAGGGAGGGTAAAATGAAAGACCCGAAATCGGTGATCATCGTGGTTGCCGTCGGTTTGCTTGTAGTGCTTCTATTCATCGTTGTAGTGTGGGCGAGTAGCCCTTCAGATCAAGAAAAGACCGCTTCGTTCAGCAGCTGCACGCAGAGTTCGGTCGGCGTGTTTGGCTACAACGTGTGGGCCGAACTCAAAATGACCAAGTACGGCGGCTACAGGAAAGGTGTCTTCCTGATTTCGGAGTACCCTGGCAGTACCGAAACCGTCTGCACCAACTTCTGCCAGCGTGCGGGTGCGTTGCGTGGCTCGGACACGGCGATCTCGCACCTGTCGGCTGATCCGAGCATCATGCAGATGGTCGCCGGCGACGCACCGTGTGCTGCGTTCAAGGTGCTCGTGACGAATGGCCGCGCCTCGTTCGTCCGTTTGCCGCTGGACCCAACGGCTGGCGATATGCCCTGACAGGCAACGCCGCATCATCACCCTCTCCTTGAACCACGAATCTCGTGACAAGGGGAGGGTGCTTTTTTATTTCGTCGCCCCCCACTCCTCCTGAATATTTTTAAAATTTCCCGTCGCAATTGCCGCACGCATTTCTTCGCACAACTTTAACATGAAGCGCACGTTGTGAATTGAAGCCAAACGATACGCAAGCATCTCTTCGCATTTAAACAAATGGTGCACATACGCGCGCGTGTGGTGCGTGCAGGTGAAGCAATCGCACCACGCGTCAATGGGCGCCGCGTTTGTTGCGTGCTCTGCGTTGCGAATGTTGATTTTTAAATCCGGCGCGGCGCGGCAGTACAGCGTGCCGTTGCGCGCCACACGCGTGGGCGCGACGCAATCAAACATATCAATGCCGCGTGCAACAACGGTAAACAGGTCGCGCGGATTATACCCCACACCCATGGCGTAACGCGGGCGATCGTCGGGGAGCGCGTCGGCAAGCCAATCAAGAATTTCGGCCGTTGCCGCCATGTTGTATCCAATAGATTCTCCGCCAACGGCAATGCCATCAAACGGCAGTGAAGAAATAAATTGCGCACTTTCGCGTCGTAGTTCGCGATGGTTCGCCCCTTGAACGATGCCGAACAAAAATTGTGTCCAATCATGCGGGCCCTTTTTTTGCTGTGCATCAATACACCGTCGCGCCCACGCGTGCGTGGTTTCCATTGCCGCGCGTGCTGAGGCATACGTGGCGCTGTCCGGCGTGCAAATATCAAATGCCATGATGATATCTGCGCCCAATTTATGCTGAATATCAACGGCAATTTCCGGAGTGAACCGATGTGAAGAACCGTCCAGATGTGACCGGAACGAAACGCCGTCTGCGTCAATTTTGACATGATTCGCATGGGCGCCATCTTTTTCTTCACGTTGCGCACCGAGCGAAAAAACCTGAAAGCCGCCACTGTCCGTTAAAAGCGGCCGGTCATAATTCATAAAACGATGCACGCCTCCGAGTTTTGCAATCGTGTCCTCGCCCGGCCGTAAATGTAAATGATAGGTATTTGCCAAAATAACAGACGCGCCTGTGGCGCGAATATCGTCGTTGTCCAACGTCTTTACCGTTGCCTGTGTGCCGACCGGCATAAACGTTGGCGTCAAAATATCACCGTGGTCGGTGTGGATAATGCCGGTACGTGCGGCGCCCTCTTGTGCGATTTTTTTCCAAAACATGCGGCCAGTGTGACGGTTTTTTTACATTCTGTCAATGGCGTGCTAGTGTGTTTACACATGAAAAATAAATTTGTCATCACTGTTATCTTCCTCTTGGCCGCCACTGCCATCGGCGGTGCCTTTTGGGGTGGCAGTCGCGTAGCGGCATGGCGCGTGGCGCGCGTAAAAACAGAGCAGGCCGTGCAGGCCCAGCAGGAAGTTGCCGCCGTTGTCGTTGTCGCGACGAGCACTACCGCAGAGTCGTTCAACTTAGACGTGCCGTTTATTCCGCAAGCGCCGCGCAAAAATTGGGACGCGGACCACGAAGAATATTGCGAGGAGGCATCCTTGCTTACGGTGTACGCGTATAAACACAAAAAATCATGGACGATTGACGAACAGGAAACGGAATTGGCGCGTATGCGCGATTGGCAAAAGCAAACGTTCGGCTATTTTGAAAGCGTGACGGTAAATGAAGTCGTACGTATCGCGCGCGAGTATTTAAAATTTGAACGAGTTCGTGTGATTGAAAATCCAACCTACGAACAGTTGCGCGCAGAACTGTCAGCCGGCCGTCCGGTTATTGTTCCGGCAAACGGCCGCGCGCTCGGCAATCCGTTTTATAGCGGGCTCGGGCCACCGTATCACATGCTGGTCCTGCGCGGCATCACGCCAAATGGCGATTTTATCACCAACGACCCCGGAACCAAGCGCGGGGAAAATTACGTATATAAACGCGCCGTCTTAATGAACGCCATTCACGACTATCGTTATGGGCCGCGGGAAAAAAAGGTGGCAGACGATACGCCACGCGCTATTATTATAGAATAGCATGGCAATAAATTTTTCTGCAGAATTAAACGAGGAACAATTAAAAGTTGTTACCGAAGGTTCCGGCGCCTGTTTGGTATTGGCCGGCGCGGGAAGCGGCAAGACACGCACGATAACGTACCGCGTGGCGTATCTGCTAGAACAGGGCGTGCCGCCGCAACATATTCTGCTATTAACGTTCACCAACAAAGCGGCACGTGAAATGCTGACGCGCGTCACTGTTTTGCTGGGATCGGCGCCGCAAGGTTTGTGGAGCGGCACCTTTCATAACATCGGGTATCGTATGGTGAGTTTATACGGGGAACGATTAGGTTTTAAAGGTCGTCCGACGATTTTGGATTCAGAAGACGCGCGCACATTGCTGTCCCAAGTAATGAAGGACGAGGGAGTTGATATGAAATCAAAAAAAACGCCATCTGCCAATGTGCTGGCAGAAATTTATTCGTACAGCCGCAACGCAATGATTAATGTGGAAGAAGCGCTGGATATAAAAGCGCCGAGATTTTTTTCTGCGGTCGCCGACATTACGCACTGGTTTGTGCAATATGAAAAACGCAAACGCGAAAATAATTTTGTGGACTTTGATGACTTGTTATTGTTGTGGCTCAAATTATTAACGGATCATCCGGACATTCACGCGCGACTCGCCGAACAATTTAAATATATTTTGGTGGACGAATATCAGGACACGAATCGCGTACAGGCGCGCATTATTGAGCGACTCGCCGCCACCCATCACAATATTCTTGCGGTGGGGGACGATGCGCAATCCATTTATTCATTTCGTGCCGCAGACATTGCCAATATTTTAGAATTTGAAAAGCGTTATCCGAACGCGCGCGTGTTTCATCTTTTGACCAACTATCGCAGTTCACCGCAAATTGTTGACCTCGCCAATCAGGTGATAAAACAAAATAAATTGCAGTTTCAAAAAGAACTGCATAGTGTGCTGGCCGGTCAGGACAAACCGCGCGTACTGCGGTGCGACACGCCGGACACACAAGCCGCACGCATCGCCGATGCGCTGGAAAAACACCGGCGCGCCGGTGGCAAGCATGCGGATAATGCCATTTTGTTCCGCTCATCTTTTCATTCCCAGCCCATTGAATTTGAATTGACACGGCGCGGCATTCCGTATGATTACCGCGGCGGCCAGCGTTTTTTTGAACGCGCGCATGTGAAAGATGTGCTGTGCTATTTGCGCGCTTGTTTGTCACCGCGAGATTCGGTGGCGTGGCAACGCATTTTGGTTCACCACGAGGGAATTGGTTTGGAAGGCGCGCGTAAAATTTATGAACAAATTGCCGTCGGCACTGCGGTGGTTCCGGAAAAACGCACCCAGCGCGGCTGGGACACCGTGGAAAAAACCATGACCGCGTTAAAAACCGGTATCGCGGCGCAATCAAACATCGGTGATCTTGTCCGCGATGTCGTAACGCACGCGTACCGCGCGTACGCACGCGCCGAATTTCAAAACGCCGACGACCGTCTTGCCGACATAGAACAGTTGGCAAATTTTACCAGCCGCCAAACGGATTTAAAATCTTTTTTGTCAGAAGCGGCGCTCCAAGAACAGTATCGCGCGCGCACGGAGACGGATGATCGCGTGGTACTCACCACTATTCATCAGGCAAAAGGTTTGGAATGGGATACGGTGTTTGTTGTGTCGCTCAACAACGGATCATTTCCCAATGAGCGCGCAACGCTGGAAGAGGGAGGTATAGAAGAAGAGCGCCGTTTATTTTATGTGGCGCTCACGCGCGCGCGCAAAAAATTGTGTCTCACGTACACGGTGCTCGGCGGCCGCAACAACGAATTAATTGTTTCGCCATCGCCGTTTTTAGATGAAATTGATCAGGCACTGCTGTACAACGAACACGACTCGGCCACAGGAGAACCAACGTACGAGCCATTTGATGGCGAACGGCCGCGCGTGCGAGCAAAGTCATTTTTATCTGCGGTGGAAGATTTATAATTATTCAGCCGTGACAATAACTTTTCCGGCGAACCGCGGATCCAACCCTTTGTGGTCGTGGAATTTCCACGTGCCGGTTTTGGTGAATACAAAGCGCCATGTTTCTCCGGGCTTTATCGGTTTATTGGGATTAAATTCCGGATAGTCCGTATGTATTGGATGCGGGGTGCTTGCCGGCCAGTGATCTTTTAAATCACTGTTGCGAAATTCAATGCCATCGCCGGAGCGTAACGTTATTTCTTTTGGGGTGACGCCGTTGGGATTAAAGGTAACGGCGGTAAAAACCGGCTCGCGCACGCGGGCGGTAGTCGGCGCCAATGGTGTGGTCGCTGACCCACTGCATCCCCAGCCGGTGAGCACAAGCGCCGCGCCAAAAGCGACAGAAGCAAGTTTGGTGTAATTCATAGTTGAATCAGTATACCACGGCACTTGCCCCTATTTCAAAAACGTGTTATATTGTTCACAATAAAAATATCTATGCGCTTTGACGGATTACACGAAAAAACGCTCGTACTTATTAAACCAGATGCCATTCAGCGCGGGCTGGTTGGCGAAATTATTCGCCGTTTTGAAATGAAAGGTTTAAAACTGGTGGGAATGAAAATGATGCGTCTTGAAAATGCCGTATTACGTGAGCACTACGCGCATATTAGCGATAAACCATTTTATCCGGGCGTCGCACGTTTTATGATGTCATCGCCTGTCATAGCAATGTGTTTGGAGGGGTTGGAAGTCGTGGAGGCGGTGCGCCTTATTACCGGCATTACCAAAGCGCGCAAAGCAGAAGCCGGCTCCATTCGGGGTGATTTGGCCATGAGCGTGGCGTGCAATGTCATTCATACTTCTGACACGGTGGAAAATGCACAACAAGAAGTGCCGCGTTTTTTTACGGCAGACGAACTGCATGATTATAGTAAAGGGGAGTATGAACACGTGTACACGGAGGATGAACGGGAGTAATGGTCTGTTCAAAAGTTGACGAATTTATAATAACGGTGTAATTTTTTATCGTCCTACTATTTAGGGCGTAGGCGAGGAGGAGTAATGTCAGCTGTCCGTAAACAGGGGGGGATGGGTCGGAGTGGTTTTTTGTCATTTTTGCGTCATCCTGACGCGGCGCAGTGGATTGCTGGGGGTGATGCGCAGGCCGCAAATTTGGATGACGTTGTTCGCATGACTCTGGAACGCATGTACGCACAGGCACGGCAAATTCATCGTGTGGGTCAAACGGGCGCTCGCGCGGGGATCGTTCTGCTCATTCGTACGCAACTGACGCGTGATGAACAGCGCGCGCTCGGTAATGACGGAGAGCTCTATCTTGAGATGGTGGCGGCTCTTGCAGATTGCCACCACATTCTTGATGAGCTTGCCAAGTACGTGCCGGACAATCTGCGTCAGTTGTGGTCTTCGGACGGCATTGCTAAAAATTGGTGCACGCCGGAAGAGGTGTTGGTCGGCATGTTCTTTCCGAATTGGGATGGGGGACAGCGCCGTAGTGGTCCGTTGCAGGGCGGGTTGGACGGATTGCGTTCGTGGATCGCTATGCGCGCATGGTTTTTTGCGTGCAACTGGATGGTGCAGAGGCATCTGTTGGTAACGGGTGCGCGCAAGATGAGGGCGTTTACGACGGCGCTGGAACACGGTGGTTTTTTTGAGCCCGTTGTAGATTCGCGCATTCAGAATCTCACGTTTTTTGTGGATCCGAAACGCGGTTTTTTGTGGACGAGTGAAGAAACCGGAGTGAGCGTGACGCTGGCTCTTTCGCATCGCACCATCAAGGTCAAGGATCGGCTTGTGCGTGTTTGGTACACGGCGCGGGTCAAAGAGCTTGCCGCGTTGTGGGGTCGCGCGCATCGGCGCGGTTCGGTTCATGATCATATTGCCGCAACGCTGATGTTTGAAAGCCATAAGGACTATGTGGATGCGGTACCGATCATCAACGGCATTCTGCGTCGCAAAAAGCAGATCGTGTCCGTGAAGGTCGTGGACGAAGGTCGCGTGGGAGGGCGGGTCAATCCGGCAAGCGCCGGATATCGCGGCGTGTTCTGGAGCGGTGTCATCAAGGTGGCCGGTGTGACAGTTGAGCTTGAATGTGCGCATCTGCCACGGTATCTTGACGGTGTTTGCTCGCTGACGCTGTTTAACCACCGCGCGTATGAGGTGCGCCGGTTGCTGGTTAGTACGGCTGTAGAGGGATCATCTCTGTGGCAGTTACTTTTTCCGGGGAAGTACTACCATGAGATGGACGCCGCAATGGCCATTCGCATGATTCGTCGCCAGCTCATGATCGTTGCGACTGATTTGCAATGGCGCACCGGAAAGAACCTGCCGACGGCCGCATTCAGGGAGGTGGCGAAGCTGTGCGCAGTGCTCGAAGAGCATCCGGAGGCGATTCTTGAACCTAGCAGGTTCAGCACAGTACTGCACATTCCATAATTCCGAACCAAACCAGTCCGCGCTACCCCTTGAACCTGAAGGTGGTGGCGCGGCCGTTTTTTTGTTACACTGCTCGGGCGAGTGATGCGACGAAGTCGCCGTGAGTCACGGCGCGCGTCGGTATTTGAGTCGGACTATAGCGCAGTTGGTAGCGCGCATGCATGGGGGCTCGTGCGAAGCGAGAAGCCAACAGTTTGGCTTCGAGCCGCGCGAGCGAGCGAGTGATGCGATGTGAATCGCCACGAGCTCCGGTTTTGAGTTGTCTGTGTGGTCGGGGTATAGCTCAGTTGGCTAGAGCGCTTGCATGGGGTGCAAGAGGTCGTCGGTTCAAGTCCGGTTACCCCGACCACATAGACAACGAGAAAATGAGGTCGCGGGTTCAAGTCCCGCTAGTCCGACTCAAATACCGACAAGAGAAGAGGTCGTCGGTTCAGCCAGCCCCCATTGATTTATTCTCCGTAATGACGTACGCTGGATAAAATGTTTATGCGAATCACGTACGTCTCTAACGCGCGCATGCCCACGGAGCGCGCGCACGGCATACAAATCATGCACATGTGTGCGGCGCTCGCCGCCGAGGGGGCGGCCGTCACACTGCTCATGCCACGGCGTCACAATAAAATTCATGACGATGTTTTCGTATATTACGATCTGCCGGAGACATTCCGCGTCGTGTATGTGCCGTGCATAGATTTATTGTGGTTGCGTTGGGCGGAATCGTTTTTTTATTTTGTTGAACTGTTTACATTTTTATTTTTTGCTCGGTGGTATCTGTTGAGACATGATGCTGACGCTATTTTTTCGCGGGAACTTTTTTTATCACTATTTACGCGGCGAGTGGTGTATGAAGCGCACACCGTACCTCCACAGCCAAGCCGGATTGAACGATGGTTGTTACAGCGCACACAGCTTATCATTGCTATTTCACACGGGTTGGCGAGCGATCTTATGGCGCACGGCGTGCCCACAAAAAAAATTACGGTACTGCCGGATGGCGTGTCCATAAAACAATTTGCGCGTCCGCCAGATTTTGATCGCGCCGCGGTACGGGAGCGGTTATTCGGCGCGCATAAAAATCGCACCGTTATTGTGTACGCCGGCAGTTATTTTTTACATCCGTGGAAAGGCGTTAACACCTTGCTGGACGCCGCAGAAAAATTGGACGAAAATTTTATTTTTTATCTGGTTGGTGGCTGTCCCGAAGAAATTGAAGAGGGCGGGCAGATTTTACGCGCGCGAAGTATTAAAAATGTTGTGCTGGTGCCGCGTATTATTCACACTGCCGTGGCCGAATATGTTCAAGCGGCTGATATGGTTGCCCTGCCGAACAGCGGTGCATTTCAGATATCCGCTCGGCACACGTCACCATTAAAACTTTTTGAATATATGGCGGCCGGTACGCCAATTATTGCACCTGATTTACCCTCCACACGTGAAATTCTTTCCGAACAAACGGCGGTGATGGTGATCCCTGATAATGCCACGGCATGGGCCGACGCGTTTCGGCAGGGTGCATTACATGCGCAAGGACTTTCACCACGAGCAACGTCAGCGCGTACTGCCGTTGACGCCTACGATTGGCGCGTGCGCGCGGGCACGCTATTAAAGCTCATTGCTTGACGAAAACGTCTTTTTTCTGGTAATCTGCGCACAGCGCTATGCAACCAACTACCGTTTTTATCACCGGTGTTGCCGGTTTTTTGGGCAGTCATTTGGCTGAACATTTGTTGAAATTGGGCCACAAAGTTATTGGGTGCGATAATTTGATTGGGGGCTATCTGGACAACGTGCCAGCCGGTGTTGAATTTTATACGCACGACTGCGGCGACCGCGAAGCAATGGTTAAGATAATGCGTAATGCCGAGGTGGTGTATCATTGCGCGTCAACGGCCTACGAAGGGCTCTCCGTTTTTTCACCGCATCTTATTGCTCATAACACGTACGACATCACTATTTCTGTTTTGAGCGCCGCCATTACCAACAAAGTAAAACGATTTGTTTTTTGTTCCAGCATGGCACGGTATGGTACGCAGGAGTCACTGCCGTTTATGGAAACGATGGTGCCAAATCCGCAAGATCCGTATGGCATTGCCAAGTTGGCCGCCGAAATGACCGTGCGCAATTTATGCGAAACACACGGGCTGGAATATGTCATTGCGGTGCCGCACAACATCATTGGCCCGCGTCAAAAATACGACGACCCTTTCCGCAATGTGGCATCCATCATGATCAACTTAATGTTGCAGGGCCGCCAGCCCATCATTTACGGCGATGGGGAACAGAAGCGTTGCTTTTCTTTTATCAGCGATGTGGTGAATCCGCTCATAAAATTGGGTTTTGAAAATCAGATGCATGGGCACGTCATTCATGTGGGGCCGGACGAGGAATTTATTTCCATTAATCAGCTGGCACAGACCATTGCTCGTTTATTAAAAGTTCCTTTGCAACCGATTTATATGCCGGATAGGCCGCGTGAAGTAAAACTCGCCACGTGCAGTGCGCAAAAAGCGCGCGATATGTTGGGGTATCAAACATCCACCACGCTGGAACAGGGATTGCAGGAAATGATTGCGTATATAAAAATGCGCGGCGCAAAACCATTCCGCTATCACATTGATATTGAAATTATCAACGACCTCACGCCAAAGACGTGGAAGGATAAACTTTTTTAATATGTATCGTAATCGCAAAGTGAGCGTGGTATTTCCGGTATATAATGAAGAGCAGAATATTCGTACCGCTATTGAAGAATTTTTTCTTAATCCGGCCGTTGACGAAGTAATTGCCGTTGATAATAATTCAAAAGATAAAAGCGCCGAGGAGATCAAACAGACGCGTGCCACGTATGTGCTTGAAACGCGTCAAGGATATGGCGCCGCACTCCAAGGTGGCATGGCGGCGGCCACGGGGGATTTGATCGTTACCGTTGAGCCGGATGGCACGTTTGTGGCGAATGATATTGAGAAACTGTTAATTTACAGTGAGGATTTTGATGTCGTTTTTGGCACACGCACCTCGCGCGCGCTGGTGTGGTCTGGCGCTAACATGGGATTTGCTTTGCGGCTGGGCAACTGGGCGGTGGCAAAATTTTTGGAGTATTTATTTAACGGCCCATCGCTCACCGATGTCGGCTGTACCTATAAATTGATGCGTCGTCAGGCGTATGAAAAAATAAAAAATCAACTCACCGTTTTGGGCTCACATTTTTCGCCGGAGTTCATGATTCGTGTGTTGCAAAACGACATACGCTGTGTGGAGGTACCCGTACACTATCGCGCGCGCATTGGCACATCAAAAATTACCGGTGAATTGCATAAAGCAATTTTGCTCGGCCTCCGTATGATTTGGTTTATCATCGTTCAGCGATTCACATGGCACAAGAAAAATTAATTTCATGGGGAGCGGTGATTATACAAAAATTAAATGCGTGGTTTAAAATTGACACCGCGTATTATTTGAAAAGCAGTGCACAACTTTTATCCACGTATGGCGTGGATGTACTGCGGGGCATTGTGTTTAATGTTTTGGTGGTGAGCATGTTGGCGAGTGAACCGAACGGCACGTATTTGTACGGTGAATATAAATTTGTGTTGGGCTTTTTACCTATTTTAACCTACGTTGCGTTACCGGGCGGCTACTATTCCGTCGTCACAGCTGTGGCACGTGGCGCCGACGGCGTGTTTCGGCGTATCATGCGTCTGACCTATTCGTGGGCATTGCTGGCATTGCCGCTCTGGGGGTTGTTTGCCTACTATGCCTATTTTTCTGGAAATGCCGTGAAGCCCTTTTTGATTTTGTTGCCACTCGCACCGTTGTATGCGGCCAGCGGAGTATATGTGGCGTATTATTATGGTAAGGAACAGTTTGCGCAGAGTGCGCGCATCACCAACAGCATTACCATTCTCACGGTAACGGCCCAGTTGGGAGCGTTTTATTTTTGGCGTGACACCATCACTTTGTTGTTGACGTATGTTATTGTGTATTCTGTTTTGCGCGCCGCCGCTGATGTGCGGTTGTGGCGCTCTATACCACAGAATGCTCCGGTGATGGATGCCGATATTAGTTTTGCAAAAAAAATGAGTTGGATTCAACTTATTGGTGTATTGCGTTCAAACATTGATCGTATTTTGTTGGGATCGCACAAATTTGGAGTGGGATATGAAATGCTTGCTCAATATGCCGTGGCCGCCGTGCTTCCCGACCAGTTTAAAGCGTTTGTTGCTATTACCAACCAAGCGACTTTTGCACGATTCAGCAAGCGAAGCGAAGATATATACGAAGTGCTCAAGCAAAAAATGGGGAAACTCATATTGGTAGCTCTCGCTGGATTTGCGGCGGTTGCCGTTTTGACACCGGTGGTGATCCCGCTTATTTTTTCTCGTCAGTATGCTCCAGCCGTCCCTATTTCATTGGCGCTTCTTGCTACACTAATCATGCCGATCATTTCTGCCCCGTATCTTAATGCGCTTACTGTTCGTAAGGAAGTAAAGAAAATTTTTTGGGTCAACACCATTTTTTCCGTTACCGAACTGGTGGCGCTGATTATTATGATTCCACTGTGGGGGGTGTGGGGAGCGGTGGGCGCCAAAGCAATTTCGCGCACCACGTTTAGCATCCTCCTGTTTTATTTAGGGCGCGTCAGTAAAAATCCGTGCAGTCCGCCACACACCACCTCCGTGTCCACATAATGTTTTTGCCAAAAACTTTTGAACACTGTTTTGGTTCTGTTATAACCGCAAAAGGCGTGGGGGATTGAGCGTAATTTCCAGAATAATCGGCGATAGAGGCGATTGCGTAATCCGAGGATCGTTAAGCATGAGGTGGGAATGTACAAAATATTTTCAATGCCCGCCTGTGCCATGGTATCAAAAATTTTGACCCACTCTTTGTCTAAAAACGATGCGTCAATGCGGTACATCAGGTAGAGTTGTTTTTTGAGATCATCGGCCGCTCGGGTGGCAGACCAGTCCGAACGGGTAATATCAAACAGAATGATTGAATTGCATTCCAAAAAAACTTTTTTTAGAATAGCGACTGCCGGTGCGGAATATTCCGAACAGGTCAGCGCGAGTTCCGGCTTTATTTTTTTAATTTGATACTCAAGGCCGGCGCCACCCACACCGACTGAAAATAATGAGGTGATGCCGAGCCGTTCAATCAGCCGCGCGATATCCTGTGCGCGTTGTAGGAGTCCGTGATCTTGACCATCTTTGGTGATCTGTATTTCAGCCGCACGGAGCCATTCATTTCTATTTTCTGAAATAGAAAAGTGCGGGTGGCTTTCGCGTAACAGATCCCACGACTCTTGAGAATTGAGTTCGCCATTTTTGAGCCGCGTCGTGATAGCATCAAACGTATAGTAATTTTTTACCGTCAGATGAATCGGCAGGGAATTTAAATATTTGAGGAATCGGATGAGGGGGGACATGAGAGCAGTTGGTTAAATAGTTCCATTTTTCCCCGCGCGGTAAAATCAATGTCAATGCGCCGCGCTTGTGTTGCCGCATGCGCACCCATTTCTTTGCGCGTCTCGGGTGTCAATTGGTACATTTTCAAAATTGCCGCGGCGAGTGCTTCAACATCATTAATGGGTGCGGAGAATCCATTGATGCCTTCCTTTACTACCTCAAAAAGTTCTTGATTATTGTAGATGACCACGGGCAACCCCATGGCCATCCCTTCTAAAATTGACATCGTCAATCCGCACGCGCGGGGAGTATTTTCTAAATCGGAAAAGGCATCCAGTGATTTTAATACGCGCGCCAAATCAAGTTCCGAAAGGCGCGCAAAGAAAAAAATGTGGTCAGACACCCCTTCCTGTTTTGCCATATCCTTCCATTTGGTTGCGTCGCCCGAGCCGCCGCAGATAACCGCTCCCACGCGGTGTCCGGCTTTTACCAGTTTGGCGATGGCTTGAATAAGGTGGTCTTGGCCTTTGCGAAACTGGAACGCCCCGACGTTGCCGATTAAAAACAGGTCAGTCGGTAATTTGAGTTGCGTGCGCAGAGCTGAAACACTTTCTGAAATGTTAAAATCGCACAGATGATAATCACTGCCGTCGTACACATACGCAACTTTTTCCTTTGGCGCATACGTAAGCGGACCGCGACAGCAATAGGGGCCGGGCGCAATAATTAAATCGGCAAGGGCAAGAAAGTTTTTCCAATAGTGGACGCGTTCCGTGTCGTTTAACTGTTTATTAATCCCCATGGATAGGTCGTGAATTTCTGCGTATGAATCAACAACCACCGGTATTTGGTGGCGTTTCGCGACCTTTGCAACCATAAATGTTTTGATGAGCATTGCTTCGGATAAAATGATGTCCGGTCGCCACGCGGTTATAACGCCGTCCATGTGAACGCCGTATGCGGAATATAATAACGCCTCACGCACGTGGTGGCCGTGTGAAATTTTTAGGTAGGCGGTAATCAGCGAAAAATATAACAAAGGGTTGCGCAAAAAATATTTTACCAAAAAAATTGTTTTGGTTATTTTATTTGGCCGTACCGCGTAATCAAAAAAATATTCAGCGCCGGCATTCAGGTCATCGGCATTGGTTGGCCGATACACAAAATTGATGGCGACCTCGTGTCCCATCTTTTTCCACGCACCGGCAACGAGAAGCGACAGTTTGGGGACGCCTCCATAAGGAGGCGGCATGCACTCTCCGGTGGTGCCGGTTATGAGAATTTTCATACCGTAGATTTTACGAGACGCACCACGGCAAGAAATTGTTCGGCAGTATACGCCAGTTCTTCCGGTGAAATATCGTTGCCGCTCGGCAGATACATGCCGTCAGCGCCGAGGCGATTCGCCACCGGACACGATGCCGGATCGGCAATGCCTTGGGCGATAAAAATTTCTTGCTGATTAAAGGGCACAAAATCCTCCCGCGATTCAATGTCACGTTTTTTTAATTCATCTATGATGCGTTTTCGTTTGCCGGACAACGCGCCGTTCAAAACGACGTTATACATCCAGTACACATTAAACGCATACGGTTTTTCAATGGGTGTTTGAATGTCCAGTTCGGCGGCAAAGAGGTTGTTGTAGTACGCCGCGATTTCGCGTTTGCGCCCAATAATATCCTGCACCCGCGTCATTTGCGCGGCGCCAAGCGCCGCTTGAAGATTGGTCATCTGATATTTGAATCCGATGGCTTGGTGCATGAACTTATTTTCATTGCCAAACGCCAGATTTTTTATGAGGCGGGCGCGCGCGGCCCACTCGTCGTTATTGGTGGTGAGCATTCCGCCTTCGCCCGTGGTAATAATTTTGTTGGAGTAAAAACTAAAACAACCAATGTCGCCGATTGATCCCACGACCTGTCCGTTGTAGCGCGCGCCATGCGCTTCGGCCGCATCCTCAATGACGTACAAATTATGAGCGCGCGCAATGTGCATGATCGGATCCATATCGCAGGGGTGGCCGTACAAATGCACCACGATGATTGCTTTGGTGCGCGGTGTAATTTTAGCTTCTAACAATGCTGGATTTATGTTCAGCGTATCCGGTTCTGAATCTATCGGAATCGGTGTGGCGCCTTCATATAAAACGGCAAAAAAAGTTGCCATGTTGGTGAGCGAGGCGACCAACACCTCATCACCTTTGCCAATGCCGAGCGTGGCGATTGCTAAATGTATAGCAGTGGTGCCGCTGTTTACCGTTGCCGCATGCTTCACCGTGCAAAATTTTGCAAACTCGGACTCAAATTGAGGAATAAATTGACGCGACAGGCCGGATATTTCTTTTTGGCGCACCGCGTCGCCCACATATTTTTCTTCAATTTCACCCATGAGTGGGCGGGAAACAGGTACAAACATAGTTATTTGATAAGAGGTTTTTCAAGGCGAAATGTATCGCTTTCGTAAGCACTGCCGCGCCGCGGTCCACAGGTAATGGAAAGCGTCACGGATGGTTTGAGCGCGCGGATAGCGTGTGCCTCGTGCGCCGGATGAAATAAAATATCACCGGCCTTCAGGCGGTGTGTTTTAATTTTGCCGTTCGGCATTTTTTTTGTTTTGCATTCCACCAATCCGCTGATGATATAGTCATACTGTGTCGTTTTTTTGTGATAATGGTTGGCGCGAACGGCCCCCGCAACATAGGTGATCAGGGTGATCGTGTCAATTTTTTCTCCCACCAAGATGTCACGAATTTCACCACGCGCATCAATAAAATTTGGACGTTTGTTTATTTTTTTCATAGAAGATCGCCAGTGTGCGGCACAATAAATGCACAGGGTAAATGTTTGAGTTTTTCCGTTAAAAAATCTGCAATGTTCCACGGCAAAATGAGCACGATGTCAACGGAGGCATCCAGTGCGTCATCGTGTTGAATGGGAATGTGTGACCCCGGCGTAAATTTGCCGACCTTGAGGGGTGATTGGTCCGTGATAAAATCAAGCAGTGACGCGTCAATTTTGCAATAATTGAGCAAGGTGTTTCCTTTGGTTGCGGCACCCACACCAACGACGCGTTTGCCACTCGCCTTTGCTTCATATAATTGGCGGCACAAATTAAATCGCAGACGCTTAACCCGTTCCATGAAATCTGCATACGTGGCAGAATCATACAGGCCCGCGGCATGTTCTGCCGCAATGAATTCAGCAACGGCCGGATGTTCAGCGCCGCGTCCCACGTATACGCGGAGCGACCCACCCATGTATTCCGTGCGTTCAACCCGTACAATAGAAAAATGATGAGTATCAAATAATTTTTTGAGCGCTTGTACGCCAAAATAAGAGATGTGCTCCAAATAGATTGTGTCAAATTCTGTGTTCTGAACTAAATTGAGCAGATACGGAACTTCAAACACAAAAAAACCGTCGTCAGAGAGGACTTGTGCAACGGTTGCGACAAATGATTGTGGCAGAGATGCGTGGTTCAGAACATTTGCACACGTCAAAACTTTTGCCTTGCCACCGGCAATAAATTTTGGTACCGCCGCGTCGGTAAAAAATTCTGCCACGGTGGGAATGCCTTGTGCGTTTGCCAGTGCCGCAATATTGGGTGCCGGTTCAATTCCTAATATGTTGCATCCCGTTTTTTGGCGAAATGCCGCCAGCAGGGTGCCGTCATTACTGCCAATATCCATGACCACCTCATTCGCGCTCACAGAAGCAAAATCGGAAATTTCTGCCGCCGCATCCGTAAAATGTTTTATGGACACCGTCGAGTTGCCGGTGGTGTAGCTGTAATCAATCTTCTGATAGCGTGTTTCTGCCGGCACCACGTATTCAAGACCGGCGTAGCCGCAGGCAGAGCACAGCCCCACACACAAGGGGTAGGTTTGTTCAGATTCGTTTAAATATTCGGCAGGTAAAAACGTGTCGGCGATGGGATGAAAACCCAAATCAATGATGCGCGTGAGTGTCTGTTTTGCACAGATGCGGCAAAGCGTCAAGTCATTCATATGCGAATTCCATAGTAACGGATGGTTGGGTGGTTTGTCAATGAGAAAGCGTCGTGATATTCTCTCTATGAACTATGGACACCGTGTTAGTGTTTGGATCTGCCGGCATGTTTGGTAAAGAATGTGTGGCACGACTTACGGCAACAACGCCGTGGAACGTTGTTGGTATTGATCGTGCACAATGTGACATTACCGATGCGGCTGGGGTTGACGCCGTCATACACGCACATCAGCCGCGTGCCGTTATTAATGCGGCGGGGCGTATAGAATTAGGGTGGTGCGAAGAACATCCGGACGAAGCCACTGCGGTTAATGTCGCCGGCGTCAAAAATATTGCCGCGGCAGTGGCCGCGCGTCCGACACCGACCCACCTGTTTCATATGAGCACCTGTTACGTTTTTGGAGATGAAAAAGATTTGTATACGGAAGATGATGAACCGCATCCGATGCAAGTATATGGAAAGACAAAATTAGACGGTGAGCGCGCGATGATTAAAATGTTACAGCATACGCCACACCCGTATTTTATTTTTCGTACGTCATGGCTCTATGCGGCAACTAAAACGTGTTGGATTGATGAGGCGGTCCAGCGCGCCACGCGGGGCGAATCGTACGCGCTCATCGCCGACCAATATAATACCGTGACCCGTTGTCGCGACTTGACCGATATGGTCGTTGATTTTATACTGCATGCGCCTTTGGGTGGCTCCGGCGTGTATCATACCGCGGCGCATGCGGCGGAAAAGGTCAGCAAGTTTGACATTGGTAAGTTTTGTTTGCGCACCCTCGGGCTTGCCGAATCGTTCGTACAACCCATGGCGAGCGCACAACTCATTGTGCCACGGCCGCGCGCCGCGCATCTCGCATCGGTGCGCGCCACTATTTTACCGGACTGTTTTACTTCTTTAACTACCTATCTGCATGAGCAGTATGGCGCAAAAAAATTATAACAAATTAAAGCAGATTGGTGTGGGCGGCGCTGATATGGGTGCGCGCGAACGTGCCGTGGTAATGGACGTATTAAAAAGTCAGCGTCTTTCCTATGGCCCCTACTGTAAAAAATTTGAGCATGATTTTTCTGCGCGTCATGGGTGTCGGTTTGGCGTGATGATGAACAGCGGCACCAGTGTGTTGCACGCGGCGATTGCCACACTAAAGGAAGTGTATCGATGGAAAGACGGCGACGAGGTGCTGTGTCCGTCGCTCACTTTTGTTGCCACGTCCAACATGGTGATCATGAATAATTTGAAGCCGGTGTTTGTGGACATTGATGCGCGCGAATACAACATGGATCCGGCGTTGATTGAGGCAAAAATTACCCCACGGACGCGCGCCATTGTGGTGGTGCATCTCTTTGGGCAATCAGCGCGCATGGACGTCATCATGAAAATTGCGCGCGCGCATAAGTTGCGGGTGATTGAGGATTCGTGCGAGACGGTGTTTGCCTCATATAATAATCGGTCTGTTGGTTCATGGGGAGACATCAGTTGTTTTTCTACCTATGTGGCGCATGTGTTGATTACTGGCGTCGGCGGCGTCGGGTGCACCAACAATCCGCGCTACTATGAATTGATGCGGAGTTTTATTAATCACGGGCGAGATGCGTCCTATATCAGCATGGACGACGATAAAAAATCAGATCCGCGCGCCGTGGAACGCGTTATTATGAATCGTTTTGTGTTTCGTCGGATTGGCCATAGTTTTCGTGTGTCAGAATTGGAAGGCGCGCTCGGTGTGGCGCAATTAGAGCGTGCAGAAAAAATTGTGGCGGCGCGGCGTGCTCATGTTGCGCGATTACGTGAATTGCTGAAGCCCTATGAAAAGTGGGTTCAGTTGCCCACGTGGCCGGTCCAAAGTCAGCCGGTGTATATGGTATTCCCGATGGTACTACAACCGGATTGCGGTTTTACGCGGCGCGATATAATTCTATTTTTAGAGCAACGGGGCATTGAAACGCGTGAAATGATGCCGCTATTAAATCAGCCGGCTTATAAAAAATTGTTTGGCAACATTGAAAAAAAATATCCGGTGGCACAATGGATTAATTCACACGGATTTTATATCGGTTGTCATCCAAAAATTGGTGCGGCGCAACTGCGCGTGGTGGCACAGGCGTTTAAGGAATTTTTTGCCGCACAAAAATAAATTATGATAGAGGCGCTACGCCCCACACTGTCCATTGTTTTGCCGACCTATAAAGAGGCGCCCAATTTGCGCGAACTCGTCCCGCGCATTGAGGAGGCGTTTGCGCAGGTGATGTTTGAGCTAATTATTGTTGATGATAATTCAAAGGACGGTACCGCAGAACTTGTCGCGCGTCTGCAGGAACAATATCAGAACATTATTTTGCTCCAGCGGCCAAAACCAACGGGCATTGGGTCCGCCATTCGCGATGGCTATAATAGTGCGCGTGGCGAATTTATATTGTCATCAGATGCAGACCAAAGTTTTTCTGTTGCTGATATGATGCGTTTGTATCAAAAAATTCAGGAAGGGTATGACTTGGTATTGGGGTGTCGACACGGTGATGGCGGGGGATACGAGCGGCGTTCTCCTGCGGTGAAAATAAAATATGTGTTGAGTCGCACGGGTAATTTTGTCATTCGTAATTTAAGCGGATTGGGGGTGCAGGATTTTTCTGCCAATTTTCGCGTTATTCGGCGCGATGCATGGGAACGCATAGAGACGCGCGAAAACACCAATTCGTTATTATTTGAAATGGTGGCCAAGGCGGTACGTGCCGGTTGTCGGGTCACGGAAATACCGGTCATCTTTTCGGAACGTAAATTTGGTCAGTCAAAATTAAACATGTGGAAGGAGGGGCCGAAGTTTTTGGTTAAGTTTATTAAATATCGGTGGCTGGACCTATGAAGGTGTCATTGGCCGAAGTGGTTTTGGGAGAGAAAGAGCGCATCGCCATTCTTGCCGCATTTGATGCGCGGCAAATTTCTTCTTATGGAGCGTATGTAGAAAAATTTGAAGAGCGGTGCAGAGCGGTAACGGCGCGCGCGCATGCAGTGAGTTGCACCAACGGCACCGTGGCGCTGGAGTTGGCGTTGCGCGCCAGTGGCGTGGGGGTCGGTGATGAAGTGATTTGCCCCACCTTTACTTTTTCCGGTACGGCGGCCGCCATCATTCACGTGGGCGCGGTGCCCGTACTCGTGGATGCAGATCCGGACACGTGGTGCCTGTCACCGGACGCAGTTAAACGCGCCGTCACGAGGCAAACGAAAGCGGTAATTTCCGTTGATGTGTTTGGTGTGCCGTGTGATTATCTCGTGCTGGAAAAATGGTGTCAGGATACAAATTTATTTTTGATTGAAGATGCGGCCGAAGCGGTGGGCGCAACGCAAGCCGGTCGTGTCTGTGGTTCGTTTGGTACCATTTCCACCCTTTCTTTTTACGAAAATAAAATTATTACCGCCGGAGAAGGAGGTGTCTGTGTGACCGATGATGCATCGTTAGCCGCGCGCATCACACAATTAAAAAATCACGGCGCGCGCGCCGGCGCGCATGGTGTGTTTGACATCGCTGGCTATAATTATCGCATGACCAATATACCCGCAGCCATTGCCTGCGCACAATTTGAACAGCATGCGGATTTTGCGGCGCGACGCGGCGCTACGGATGCCCAATATCGCGCGGCACTCGGTGGTTGCGCCGGCGTTACGTTTCAAGCAATCCCTCCGAATTCGCAATCATCTCATTGGATGACCGGTATTTTATTTGAGGGTAATGTTACGGCGCTTGTTGCGGCGTTAGCCGCTGACGATATAGAGACGCGTCGGTTTTTTCTTCCTATTCATGCCCAGCCCTACGCCGCGACGTGGCCATCGCGCAACGAGTTTCCTGTTGCAGAACGGCTTTATGCGCGCGGTCTTTGCTTGCCAAACGGTAACACCACTACGCCCGAGCAAGTGGCGTATGTCTGCGAGCGGTTGATGGCGCATATTGCCACGCTGGCCGTTTCGTGATAGGATTTCTTTATATGAAAACGGCATTAATTACCGGCATTACCGGCCAAGACGGCGCGTATTTGGCAAAATTTTTATTGAGTAAGGGCTATAAAGTGTATGGGACGTATCGGCGCGCCAGCACGCGCAATTTTTGGCGCTTACATTATTTGGGCGTTAAGGGTCAGATAGAATTGCTCCCCATGGATTTGCTTGACCAGACGTCCATCATTATGGCGCTCAAAAAAGCAGAGCCGGACGAAGTATATAATTTGGCCGCGCAAAGTTTTGTGGGGGAATCATTTGATGAAGCCATTGCCACGGGAGAAATTTCCGGCCTCGGTGTCGTGCGCATGTTGGATTCCATTCGTATCGTTAATCCGCGCATTAAATTTTATCAGGCAAGCACAAGCGAAATGTTTGGCAATGTCCCGCCGCCTCAAAACGAAGAAACGGCAATGAAGCCGGATAGCCCCTATGCGGCTGCAAAATTGTACGGCCATTGGGTCACCAAAAATTATCGTGTCGGCTATAATTTATTTACGTGCACCGGCATCCTGTTTAATCATGAGTCACCCATCCGCGGCATTGATTTTGTCACCAAAAAAATTAGCGACGGCGTGGCGCGCGTTAAAATGGGGTATATCAACTCCATTCCGCTCGGAAATTTGGAGGCGCGGCGTGATTGGGGCTTTGCCGGCGATTATGTGGAAGCGATGTGGATGATGATGCAGAACGACGTTCCCGATGATTATGTGGTGGCCACAGGCGAAAGTCACTCGGTGCGTGATTTTTGTCGCGAGGCGTTTGCCTATGTCGGATTAAATTTTGAAGATCACATTACCGTGGATAAAAAGTTTATGCGTCCGCGTGATGTGATGCATTTGGAAGGCGACGCTTCAAAAGCGCGGCGCGAATTAGGATGGCAACCGCGCACCACGTTTCGCGAGTTAGTGCATCTCATGGTGGATGCTGATATTGAAAAATATAAAAATCAAATGTCGTTCGCTGAGCACTTCATGAAGCATATCTAAATGCGACTGCTCATCATTACACAAAAAATTGATCGCGATGATACGGTGCTGGGGTTTATGCATCGTTGGGTTGAAGATTTTGCCGGCGCGTTTAAGCGTGTCAGTGTGTTGTGTTTGCAGAGCGGTCGCGTGGAGTTACCGCCAGAGGTGCCGGTATATTCTTTAGGTAAAGAGCGACAGCAAAATCGCCTTCGGTATCTCATAAATTTTTATCGCGTGATTATAGGTCAGACAAACACGTACGATGAAGTGTTTGTGCACATGAATCCGGAATATGTTTTATGGGGTTGGGCGTGGTGGCGCATGACCGGCAAGAAAATTGTGTTGTGGTATAACCATCCGGTGGGGTCGCTGTCCGCGCGCGTCGCACGCTGTTTGGTGGATCGGGTGGTGTGCACCTCGCCGTTTGCGTACGCCATGCGCTGGCAGGGGACGGAGCGTATGCCCGTTGGCGTTGATACGAATCAGTTTTCACCGCGCGGGCCGTATAAACGCAATCGCGTGGTGTACGTGGGCCGCCTGTCGCCGGTAAAAAAAATTGAACTGCTCATTGATGCGGCAAAAATTTTGCAGGATCGGGGGTGTGACGTGGCGATTCAGGTGTATGGTAATCCAACGGACGCAGACACGGCGTATGCCCGCGCCATACAAGAACGTGCCGCGCCGCAGGTCGCGGCCGGAATCATTTCGTTTCATGCGGGTGTTTTGCATGATGCGTTGCCGGAAATTTTTTCTGCCGCACACGTTGTGGTGAATATGACGCCGACCGGCTCCTTTGATAAGACGATAATTGAAGCGATGGCGTGTGAGCGGCTCGTACTGGTGTCAAACCGCGCGCTTGCCGGCGTCATACCACCGGAATGCCTTTTTGAACAGAATAGTGCGCGTGCATTAGCCGACCAATTACAAATAATCCTCGGCTGGTCTGCCGAGGATAGTGATTGTGCAGGAAAAAAAATGCGCGCGTACGCCGTGCAGGACGAAAGTCTCTCTGAGCTTACCAAAAAGTTACACGACCTTTTTAGCAAGCTTCGCGAGCGTCTTTGAACAGCGCGTGCAAACCATCATGCGCGTGCCGAGCAGGGTGCGCGGTTGCAAGTTAATGCCGATCCAGCGTTTTGTTTGGATATTTGAGTGACTGCGCGAAGCGCCGCGCGTGGGGCCGCGGGAACATAATTTACAGTTTTGTGCCATAGTGGTACGATGAGAATATCACGTGCCTATTAATTTGGCAAGTTTCCTTCTATGCAGTTGGTGTTGGATATCATCGTCATAATTTTTTCTGCCATTTTGCACGAAGTTGCCCACGGATACGCCGCGTTGTGGCTGGGGGACAAGACGGCTCTTCATGCGGGACGCCTCACGCTTGATCCGCGTAAACATTTGGATCCGGTTGGGTCCGTACTTGTGCCCGTTGTTTTATACATTGTGTCAGCCGGAACATTTTTCTTTGCGGCGGCAAAACCGGTGCCGTTTAATCCGTATAATTTGCGACTGGCCAAATGGGGACCGGCAATCGTTGGCGCGGCCGGACCACTCATGAACCTCCTGCTCGCGGGGTGCATCGCGGTGCTCGTACGTTTTATTTCATCGGACATGGGCGCGGCGCAATTTTTGGTACGCGTCATGGCAATCAACGTATCGCTCGCCGTGTTTAATTTAATCCCTATTCCGCCGCTGGATGGATCGCGCGTATTGTTTGCGCTCCTGCCATCGCGGTTTGAAAAATATCAGATCCTGCTGGAGCGCTGGGGTTTTTTTATTGTTTTAATTTTTGTTTTTTATTGGTCAAGTTTATTGACCGCGCCCATCCTGTGGATTATGAAGTGGTTATTGCCGTATTGAGCATTTTATTTTTTTTCGCACGCGTCAACTGTTTAATTCGGTGCTCTGTTTTGAGCGCAGCAGATGCGGTTTTAAATTTTTTTGTGTACACCAATTCAACCGGTCGGCGCGTGCGCGTATATTTTGCGCCACGCTTTGACGAATTATGTTCAGCGAGGCGGCGTGCGATATTGGTGGTAATGCCGGTGTAAAGCGTGCCGTCGGCGCAGAGGAGAATATATAGATGGTACATGGTGTTATTATACTCTCCCACACAGGTTTAAGAGTGACTGCACGGAGGAACGTAATGACCTGCGTCCGTGGTGCAGGGAACGGTCTCTCTGAAATGTTTGGGAGAGCATCTTGACACTATTCGTACAATCCTATAAACTTCCTCCATCATTCAAATTAACTCTCATCTGGCCACGGCTTCATTAATCGCCGTGTCAGAGTAATCAGACGTATGCCAACCATGAACCAGCTCCTGCGAAAGGGGCGCACGTCGGTGAAGAAGAAGAGCAAGTCCCCTGCCATGCAGTGGACATTTGACTCGCTTCATCGCCGTCGTCACGAAATCAAAAACGGTGCGCCATTTAAACGCGGCGTGTGCACCAAGGTTTCCACCATGACGCCAAAAAAACCAAACTCCGCTATCCGTAAGGTGGCGCGCGTGCGACTTTCTAACGGCATGGAAGTAACCGCCTATATTCCCGGTGTCGGACACAATTTGCAGGAACACTCCATCGTGATGCTTCGCGGCGGCCGTGTAAAGGATTTGCCGGGCGTTCGCTATCACATTGTGCGCGGCGTTTTTGATGCGCAAGGCGTGGTGGGTCGCCGTCGCTCGCGTTCGCTGTATGGGATGAAGCGGCCAAAGGCAGGCGCGGCCGCACCAACCAAGAAATAATATGCGTGGAAAAAATACCAAAAAGCGCGACGCACAGCCGGACATGAAATATCGTAATCCGGTGCTCGGAAAGTTTATTAACTGTCTCATGTGGAACGGCAAAAAAACCGTTGCGCAGGGGATTGTATATGGCGCGTTTGAAATTATCAAAGCAAAAGAAAATAAAGATCCGTTGGAAGTGTTTGAATTGGCGATGAACAACGTCGGTCCCAGTGTGGAAGTTAAAACCAAGCGCGTGGGCGGTTCCAACTATCAGGTGCCCATTCCGGTGCGTCCGGAGCGCAAAAACGCGCTGGCGATCCGGTGGATTGTGGGTGCCGCACGTTCCAAAAAAGGACGCTCCATGACAGAAAAATTAGCGGAAGAATTTATTTTGGCGGCTAAGGGCGAAGGGGACGCGATGAAAAAGCGCGGTGACGTCCACAAAATGGCAGAATCAAATCGTGCGTTTGCGCATTTTGCTTACTAAAAATCTATGCCCCGAGATTATTCTCTGTTACATACCCGCAACTTTGGTATTATCGCGCACATAGATGCCGGCAAGACCACGGTGTCCGAACGTATTCTGTTTTATACCGGCAAGAAACATAAAATTGGCGAAGTGCACGAAGGTGAAGCGACCATGGATTGGATGGAACAGGAGCGCGAACGCGGTATTACCATTACGGCGGCCGCCACGACCTGTTTTTGGAAAGACACACGCATGAATCTGATTGACACACCGGGTCACATTGATTTTACCGTGGAAGTAAAACGCAGTTTGCGCGTGTTGGACGGCGCCGCCGTTATTTTTGACGGCGTTGCCGGTGTGGAACCGCAATCAGAAACCAACTGGCGTTATGCAGACGAACTCAACGTGCCGCGTTTGTGTTTCATTAACAAATTGGATCGGACCGGCGCCGACTTTTTTAAGGACGTGCAATCCATCCATGATCGTCTTACCAAAAACGCCACTCCCGTGCAGTTACCGATCGGTCAAGAAAGCGGTTTCCGCGGCATCATTGATCTGCTCAACATGAAAGCAGAAGTATATTACGACGAAATGGGGCAAGATTTTCGTCACGAAGAAATTCCGGCAGAGATGTTGGACAAAGCAAAAGAATATCGCGCCGCGTTGGTAGAAAAAATCGTTGAAAATGATGAGTCCGCCATGAATCGCTATTTGGCCGGAGAAGAAGTGCCGGTTGTTGAACTCAAAAAAATAATTCGTCGGGCAACAATTGCCGGTGTGTTTATTCCGATTTTGTGCGGCAGTGCGTTAAAAAATAAAGGCGTGCAGTTTTTGCTTGACGCCATTGTTGATTATCTCCCGTCGCCACTGGACATTCCGCCGGTGCGTTGTACGGATCCGGATGATGATACAAAAGTAATTTTTCGCCACGCCGATGATTCAGAACCGTTTACGGCTTTAGCATTTAAAGTTGCCACCGATCCGTTTGTCGGAAAATTAACTTTTTTTCGTGTCTATTCCGGAACATTGAAAGCCGGTTCGTATGCGTTGAATTCTTCCACCGCCGAAAAAGAAC
>CAZUSU010000037.1:0-17660 GCA_964623315.1 uncultured Gammaproteobacteria bacterium
CTCGGTAAATTATGTTACCGGCCCAAACATTTCATGCGCGCAAGGGTATGTATGCTGTAGTCAAACTGCGGCAAGTGCAGTAACAAAAGCAAAGATCGATTACACATTTTGCTCCGCAAAATCATGCGCAGAAGTTATTAAATCCGACTGTCCACAATATCAAGGTTATACGGACAAAAACGTGTGTAACGATTCCATCAAGTGCGACTCATCAGGCAAAGCGTATTGCACCGTTGGAACGGCGTGCAAAGACCCGAAAGTGCCGCTTCTGGGATATGCTTGTGGAAAAGGGTACTCGTGTTGTATTCCTTAAACCGCGAGTGTGCTATAATAATTAACAACTTATTCATCATAAACCTCTATGAAGCAATTTACAAAATTCGCCTCGTTGGCAACGGCCGCGACCATGGCCACGTCCCTGTTAATTAGTCCGGTGTTCGCACAAGAAGGTGTTTTGGTCCCCGGTGACCTTGGTCTCAAGACCATTCAGCAACAGGCCGGTTTTGGTAGCAGTAATATTTACCAGACGGTCGGCCAGATCATCCGTATTATTCTGTCACTGCTCGGAATCGTTGCCATTGTGTTGGTCATTTACGGCGGCTTCAAGTGGATGACGGCCGGTGGTAGCGAAGAAAAAGTAGAAGAAGCAAAAAAGATTTTGCTTTCCGGCGCCATTGGTATGGTTATTATCTTGTCTGCATACGCATTGTCGTCGTTCGTGCTTGGTTCACTACTAACGGTGACGGGCGCCAAGGGTTTCAGCGGCGTTTGATTCGTCTACCCAAAAGAAATCTGGTATACTATGAACCGGGTGCAGAATGCATCCGGTTTATTTCTTTTATGCATATAAATTGGAAACAGGTGTGGACCACCGGTGTGGTGGCGGTAAGTTTTGGCACAACGGCAGTAATGGCATATGCCGCAGATCCATATGGCTTGGACGCCACGGCAAATCAAACGCCGTTTGCCGAAGCCGTTAAAGCAAAAAAGACGTTGCCGCAAGTGGTGGGCGATGTTATTTCTGTAGCGCTTTCGTTAATCGGTCTGTTGTTTTTAGGCCTCGCGCTGTACGGCGGATTTAAGTGGATGACGGCGCAAGGCAATGAAAAGGACGTTCAAATTGGACGCGATACGCTAATCAACGCCACCATCGGCATCATTTTAATTGTGTCTGCGTACGTTATTACGAATTTTATTTTCACGGACGTCGTGTCGCAAATTAACGCGCCATCTGCCGGACCCGCGCAAAAATAAGTATGTTGCTGTGGGCGCTCACGTGGGGACAGGTACAAGGAATTACGCGCGAGGGCGGTGAGCGTGCTTTTGGGCCGGCCGTGTCATTGCCGGTTTTGTTTGGTCGCGTGGTGAATATTGGTTTGGGCCTGCTCGGGCTTGTTTTTTTGTGTTACTGCATTTATGCCGGCTATAAATGGATGACGGCGCGGGGCTCGGAAAAGGACGTTTCAGATGCAAAGGAAACGTTGAAAAATTCAATTATTGGTTTGATTTTGATTGCTGTGGCGTACGCCATTTCGTCGTTTATAACGAGCGAAGTGTTCAATGTAGTGCAGGATGCGGCGCCAGAACCCAACCAAATTGAAGTACCGGCAAATGACGGCGTGCCAGAACCGAATCAGGCGAACGTCTAATCTTTAGATCAGCCCGACATGCTGTTCAACGCGCGTGAGTCGCACACCGAAAAACGTAACCTCTTGGTTATATTTTTTTAACTCTGCGATGGTTTGGTCTTCGCGCGTAAAAACGTCGTCGCGGAACTGACGCATTTCATGAGACAGATCATCAAATTTGTCGTTTGTTTCGTTGAGACGCTGATCCACCAGATCAAAGCGTCGGTCCATTTCATTCCGTAAGCCGGACACTTCTTCCCGTACAATTACACGGACTTCATCGAGCAGTGGTCTAAATTCCTCCTGTGTCATATGAATAAAAAAATGATTATAGTTTGATTATATCAGATGACTTTTTGTTGTCAAGAAACCACACTAATGCGTATATCATCCGTTTTTGTGCGTTTTTTGGAAACACTCGCGTCGCTCCTGCGGCGACGCTCGTTCTGTCCTCGCCGCGCTCGTCGCACGTATACGACGTGCGACGCCAAGCTCGCGCGGCTGTGGATGTTCCCAAAACGCACAAAAACGGATGATATCCACAGCACTGTTATTGACGTCTATCGCATAGTTCAACGAAAGTTGTTATACTATATCCAGTTTTAAAAACACTATGAACATCAAACAAAAACTTTTTGCTGCAGGTATGGCAGCGAGCATGGGAATTACAATGATAAGTTCTGGCTCCGTATTCGCAGGTCATAATACAGATCATAAAGTAGGAACAGTTGACAATCCTTTTAATAGAGCAACTAATAATCTAAAACAGGCTGGTAAAGAATCTGGTATTGAAACTACAAAGACCCTGCCTCAAATTGTAGGTGGAATTATTAATGTTTTTCTTGGTATATTGGGTATAGTATTTTTGGTGCTTGCAATTTATGCCGGCTACAAGTGGATGACGGCGCAAGGTGAGGAAAAGGCCGTGACCGATGCAAAGACCACGCTCACAAATTCAATTATCGGTTTAATAATTATTGCCGGTGCGTACGCAATTTCTGACTTTGTGATCAAAGGTATTTTTGATGCCGTTTCGCAATAAGTTCCTTCGTTTGTACAAAACAGCGCCGCCCTTGAGCCTGTCCAAAATCTTCCCCCTGTCATAAAAATCCAAATTTTTGGCTACAAAACATCGTCTCGCCTTCAACGTAATACCATTACGTTTCATGCTCCGACTCGTTTTTCGCCGAAAAACTTTGATTTTTATAACGGGTACCACGAGATTTTAGACAGGCTCTCTCGGGCGGTCTTGTTTTTTTAGGCGCTCTGCCCAATACTAGCGTCATGACCGACCTTGTTTCCATAGAAAAAATCATGTTTGCGTGGGAGCGCAAGATTTATGGCTATATTTATCGCATGGTAAACAACCGCGATGATGCGGCTGATTTGACGCAGGAGGTGTTTATTAAAGTGTATAAACGGCTGGATTCAGCCAAGCCAGCCACACTTAAGCCGTGGCTCTACACCATTGCCACCAACACGGTGTACGATTTTTTTCGTAAGAAACGCGGCACGAAGGAATCCTTTATAATTAGCGACCCCGAACACCCCTTTGAAACTTCTGACCCCTTTGATGCGTATATACCTTTAGAAGAGCGGCTTGATGTAGAACAGGCGCTCTCAAAAATAAAGCCGGAATACCGCACCGTTTTGTTGCTATTTTATCGCGACCAACTGTCGCTTGAGGAAATGGCCACCACGCTGGGGCGGCCGGTAAATACTATTAAGACGCTGGTGCGCCGTGCGCGCATCGCGGTAAAAGAATTCTATGCATGACGTTTCAGACGGCATCAAACAAATGGCAGAAATCCAATTTCCGGAAGGGCTTCATGGGCGTATTATGCGTCAGTTAATGTTCCTCAAGTTTCGTGTGCCATTTTTGGTGATCAGCTCCCTGCTCGTTGCCAATCTGGTCGTCAATGGCTGGCGTTTGTGGGAACGTCTTCTAGAAGAACAAGCGCCGCTGTTATTTTCAATTTTGTTTGAAAATGCAGAACTGACGTTAGAATTTCTTGCTCAAATTTCGCAAACCACGTTGGATGTCGTTCCCCTGCCCGTTGCCATTACCTTAATACTCAACGCATTGGCGCTCGGGTATGTGTTGCGCCTGCGCACCTTTTATTCAACTTCATTACAAACCATATGAACAAATACTCACTCCATACACTGCTCGTTATTGGTTCGTCATTATTAATTCCGGCAAGCGCCATGGCGCAAACTACCACGACGCCGCCAGTGGTTCTGCCACAAGAACCGCAGGTAACGGTGCAAGCCGCACCTGCCGAGGCGACTCCCGCCGACATAGAAAAACAGACGCGCGCCGATGTTTTGCTGGCCACGGGCCAACGTCTCATTGTTGAACGTTTGTATGCGCTCGCCCGTCTTAAAGTTGACGTACAATTCAACAAGAGCATTAACGAAACGCAACGCGCCGCGCTGTTCGCTGATATTGACGCCAAGAGCTCGGAACTGACCGCCATGAGTCAGAATTTAAAAACCGGTGGCTATGATGTGCCCACATTGAAAACAAAAATCAACGGCATTTACGCGGATTATCGCATATTCGCCGTATTTATTCCTAAAATTCGGTTGACGATGGCGCTTGATGCTCAACTGAATCACGCAACTAAAATTGAAGAACAGTTTGCGGCTAATCCAACGGCGGTGACGGACGCCGCGCGTGCTAAATTGACCGATGCCAAAACAAAAATTGGTGCCGCAATGGTTGCCGTTGGCGCGCTAAAGCCGTCCGACTACAGAGACACGAGCAATAAAGTGATAGATGAAACGCGGGCAACGATAAAATCAGTCAACGATCTGTTCCGTGAAATCCGCACGGCGCTTGGTGCAAAGGTAACCGAAATTAACAAAGCGGCCAAAGAGGCGCGCAATGCCGCCATCAAAGCCGCGATTGACGCGCGCGATTCAGCGTTCCGCGCCGCAAATATTGCGTACCACACCGCCATGATTGAAGCGCAAAAGCTGACGGACAAAAAAGCGCGCAAAGATGCGGCCCGCGCCGCACAGGAAACGTTCAAAAAAGCCCAGCGCACGGCTCAAGAAACATTTCGCGATGCAGTGAAAGGTCTTCAGCGCGGCTGGAAGGAATATAAAAAGGAAAATAAAAAGGAGCAGAAAAAAGATCGCGACAATTAACATTCGTCGGTCTAACAATAAAAAAACTAGCCCCGAAATGGGGGCTAGTTTTTTTATTGCATGTTACTCAAAAGACGGGTAATATGGGTCAAGTAGATAATTTATGAATTTTGAGGGACAAAAACTCGCCGACATCCTTTTTCCCGATGTTTCAAAAACACCGGCAGATTTATTACGGCAATTTCCTGCGCGTCCGTTGCCTACCGATGCCGCCGTAACACGCTTCGCTCCTAGTCCTACCGGTTTTGCGCATCTTGGTGCGTTATACACTGCGCTCATCGCACAGCGCATTGCACAACAGTCCGGCGGCCTGTTTTTTTTGCGCATTGAAGACACAGACAAAGAGCGCGAGATTGAAAATGGGATACAAATTTTAACTGACGCGTTGGAACATTTTGGTTTGCATCCGGACGAGGGGGTACGTGCCGACGGCACATCGTTTGGCGACTATGGCCCGTATCTGCAAAGTGCGCGCCGCGACCTGTATCGGGTATTTGCCAAAGAACTGGTGCGTCGCGGCCGCGCATACCCCTGTTTTTGCACGCCGGCGCAACTGGCCCAGCAACGCGAGCGTCAAGAATTACAAAAAACACGCACAGGATATTACGGTGTGTGGGCAGTGCACCGCGATGCGTCTTTAGAAGATGCGGCTGAGCGTATTACTGCCGGAGAACCGTTTGCTTTGCGTCTGCGCTCTGGCTCCATTGCCAATCGTCAACCGGAAACGAATGATCTGATAAAAGGGCGCCTCCATCTTCAACCGAACGACCAAGATGCCGTTCTCCTAAAATCAGACGGACTCCCCACCTATCATTTTGCGCACGTTGTTGATGATACGCTTATGCGCGTGACGCACGTTATTCGTGGGGACGAATGGCTTTCATCCGTACCGTTACATCTGGAACTGTTTTCTGCATTTGATTTGTCGGCGCCGCACTACGCACACCTAGCGCCCATCATGAAAATGGACGGTACCAGCAAACGCAAATTGAGCAAACGCAAAGATCCGGAGGCGGACGTGGCGTTTTTTGTGCGCGCCGGATATCCATCTGATGCAATCAGGGAGTATTTATTAAATTTGGCAAATTCAAATTTTGAGGACTGGCGGCGTGCAAACCCCACAGAGCCGCACACCTCCTTTATTCTTGACCTTGCTAAAACAAATGCGTCAGGCGCGTTGTTTGATATAATAAAATTAAACGACATTTCAAAACAGGTGATCGCGCGGATGACAGCGGACGAACTATTTCATGCCGTTGTTGCGTGGGCAGAGCAATTTGAGCCGTTGTTTGCACAGCGCCTGCGCGAAAATGAATCCTATAGCCATGCAATTTTTGGTATTGAGCGTCAAGCTGTGCCGGCGCGCAAGGATATAGCGCGATGGGAAGAAGTTTTTCCTTCTGTCGCCTATTTTTTTGATGAGGTATTTGCCGCCGCGCCTCGCGAAGAATTTCCGGAATGCGTGCGCGCTGATGCGCCAGAAATTATTCGTGCGTTTATTGCTTCCTATAATGCCGCCGACACGCGTGATGCATGGATGGAAAAATTGCGCGCGGTGGCAGAGCAATTTAATTGCGCGCCCGACACTAAAACATTTAAGGCACAGCCGCAAAAATTTCGTGGCCATCTGGGTGACATCGCCGGCGTTTTGCGTATAGCCGTAAGCGGGCGCGCCGCAACGCCGGATTTGTTTGAAGTGATGCAAGTGTTGGGAGAAAAACGAATAGCGAAGCGATTAAATTCCGGCTAAAATAAAAAAAGACCCGCACATGCACTCAATCTCTGTCTGTGTCGCAGGAGGAAGCGACAAGAACTAATAAATGGACAGAGAAGAAATGCACGGGGTCCGACACGCATCGCTGGTTGAGAGCGACGGATCTACTGGCGAGAAGGCAAGCACCTACAGGTCCAAGCATCTGCAAATCCAGTGATAGACACTCTATCAGCGGTCGGGTAATTTGTCAAGTGCCTGTACAATGTCACGGCTATTTTCTTAAAAACTCCGGAAATACCGACTCAAATTTTGCCCGAATATCTGTGCGTCCTGATTTAATGGCAATGGTATGCGCCAATCTTACCAGTTGCTCCGGCCAGTCATTTTTAGAAGAATGAGAAAGCGCGCGATCCAATAATAGGACGGCTTCACCGGAACGGTTGTTGGCGTCATACACGCCGGCGGCAATGATAAGATCGCTCATTGTGGTGAGTTTGTAGCCCCAGCGCAACGCCAGCTCTAATTCTTGCAATGCACGCGCCGGATTTGTACCGCCGACAATGAGCGACGCGTACCAATGTGAAGACGGCTCTGTTGGTTCAAAATTAATTGATTGGGTAATAATTTCTAGTGCGCGTGTGGAATTATTGATTTGGGCGTAATACATCGCCCACCCTTGCCAAATGAGTTGGCGGCGCGGACTCAACTGTGCGGCGCGTGCAAATGATTCTTCTGCAAGCGGTTCATATTTTTTTTCGCCGGCGCGTGCGGCTTGTGCAAAGAGTTCTGCTTGCAAGAGATGAGCCCGCACGTTATACGGTTCGCGTTGCAATAATTCAGCAAACTTTTGTTCGGCAAAAGCGAAATTTGTTTGGTAATTAAAGGTGCGTGCCGCTGATAGTAGTACCTCGGGTTGGTACACACTGTTTAGCGCCAACGCGTATTCAAAAGTTTTTTGTGCAAGCAGGGGATTGCCGACATCGGCGAATATTTTTGCTTGATTCACCAACACATTTGCGCGCCAAGCCGGCACATAAAAAAGCGACCACACCAAAAAGGATGCCACGGCAACGCCGCCAGCGCCAACGCGCCACCATCGAGGCGTTGTTTTTTGCGTATGAAGAGACCACGCGCGTCCCGCAATAATGCCGGCGAGCAAATAAAACACCATATATGAGCTGGGATGGTCAAAAGCAAATATATTTTGTACAAAATGTGCCACCAGCATGCCGCCAAGTGTTGCAGACAACCACCACGCATGCGTGTTGGCGCGGGGTGTTTTATATAAGAGCCACAGGAGCGCCGCATATTGCAATACATAGGCGACAAGCCCCACAACTCCCAACGTAACCAACATTTCAATTGTCGCGTTATGCACGCGGTCAAACCACGTTTCATACGAACCAAATAAAAGTGAGCGGGGGTTATAGTGCGCGTTAAAAACGTAGTAAAAATTTTCTGGACCCCACCCCAAAAGAGGCCGTTCAACGGTTCCCTCAAACGCAATGCGCCACGCAATAATGCGCGTGGTAATAGTTGAAGGACGCACGGTCACTAGTCGGTGGAGGAGGGTGTTCTGAAAAATATATCCGGCGCGTGTTGACCACAGAATGATCACGCACAAAATGACACCGGCGATTAATGACACGCGCAATAAACGGTGGTGCCAAAAAATCTTCATTTTTTTTCCGTGCAGAGCGAGAGCGGCCGCGCCAACCGTTGCCAAAGCAAGTAGTGCGCCACGCGATGCGCTCAAATACAGCGCAACAGCATTGAGCGCATAAGAAGCAAGGGCAAGCCAGCGCCAGCCGCGGTGCCAATAGTAAAAGATTCCCCATGCGGACAATAATAAAAACATGACGGCGTACCCCCCTAAATAAACGGGGTTGCCCAGCGTCCCCGAGGGGCGACTGCTCATGTTATAGAGCGCCGCCGGATTAATGGTTTGCCATAGGGCGCTGAGGGCCACGACGCCGGACACGGCGCACATATACAATAAATAATCCGGTAATTTTTCCAGCCGTGTGCGCAAAAATCCGCCCACAACCACGGCCACGCCACACAGATAGATAATAAATACCGCGCCTGTTGCGCGTTCAAAGGTGCTCCACAAAGAACGGCGGGTATCAACGCCAAAAAAACTGCTGATTAATAAAATAAGTATAAAGGTCGCAAGCGTGTATAAAAAAAAGTCACGGCGCGGCGCCGCTGTCGGTTCCAAAATAAAAAGTATTACACCGATGATGATTGTTGCCCCTGCAACGGTTGCAACAAAAAAAACTTTGGGAAAAACAAAAGGGAAGGTCGCGTTGGTAAGCAGAATAAGCGGCGTGAGCGGCAATAGCCATAAACACACCCACAAGATGCGGGAAAGTAAAGAAACGGCGCGGGTGGTATACATAAAAATGAGTTGTTCCCATCATAACGCAGAATAACGCCCTAAGCAATGGTTTTGCGCTCAAACACTACATATTGTGGTCTGTGGATAATCTGTGCACAAGATATAGGTGACAGCGCTTGTGTGGAGAGTATAATAATTATCACCCCGACACACTATGACTCATCTCTTTGGTTCTTGCGCCATGCTCACTCCACGCACCGTGTATCGGCCATTTGAATATCCGCAATACTTTGATTTTTTCAAAAAACAAAATCAGGCGCACTGGCTTCCCACCGAGGTTCCCATGGAGTCAGACATTTCAGATTATCGTTTTAATTTATCAGAACCGGAAAAAAATCTGGTGATCCAAATTTTACGATTTTTTACGCAAGGCGACATTGAGGTTAATAATAATTATAACACGCGGCTTATTCCGGCGTTTCCCAAGCCGGAAATTAAAATGATGCTATCCGCGTTTGCGGCCATGGAAAGCGTCCACGTGTGGGCGTATTCGTATCTCAACGACTCGCTCGGCCTGCCAGAAAAGGAGTACCGCGCATTTTTGGATTATGAATCCATGCGCAATAAATATCAGTATCTTCAGGCATTTGACGTACAAACAACGGAAGAGTTAGCAATCAACTTGGCCGTGTTTGGCGGTTTTATGGAAGGCGTCAGTTTATTTTCATCGTTTGCCATATTAATGAACTTCCCGCGCCTCGGTAAACTAAAGGGTGTGGGGCAAATTGTGACGTGGAGTATTCGCGATGAAACTTTGCACAGCCGCGGGGTGTGTCAACTGTTCCGCGATTTTATTTCAGAGAATCGTCAGCTGTGGACTGCGGATCTGCGAGAAAAACTGAGCGAAGCGTGCCGCCAGATGGTTCGTTTGGAAGACGCGTTCATTGACACCTGCTTTTCTATGGGGCCGGTTCCCGGCCTCGCCGCCGCGCAGGTAAAGGAATATATTCGTTACACCGCGGATCGCAAACTCAACGATCTGGGGCTTGATGCGTTGTATCATGTACAAAATCCGCTTTCATGGCTGGACGTTATGGTTAATGCCAAGGAGCATGCTAACTTTTTTGAAAGCCGCGCAACCGAATATTCAAAAGGCGCCGTTGTCAGCGACTGGTAAATAACCTCTTTTACTATGACTACTTACGCTTCCGTTGTTGATGCGTTGTCTCAAAATGACCTTACTGCGGCGCGTGATTTATTACTCGCCGAAATTTTGGAACAAACGGCCACACGCAACAGTTGGGACTGTCCCCACTACAGCGCCGATCGCGCGGCCCAGCAGAATATCCGTTTGAATCCGGACAGCAATCGCCAGATGTCATACTTTGGTTTGGAAAATATGCGCGACCGCTATTTTTTGCGCGATGCAAATAATAACATTTGCGAAAATCCACAGACGTTTTTTGCGCGTGTGGCAACGGGCATGGCGCGCGGCGACGCGGCGCACGCACAAGAACTGTATGACCTCATGAGCCGTTATTGGTTTATTCCGGCAACACCGGTTTTAATGAACATCGGCACCAGCAAGGGTCTGCCCATTTCTTGTTTTTTGAATATGGTCCCCGATACACTGGAAGGAATTTTTGACGTATATCGCGAAAATGCTTTTTTGGCAAAATATGGCGGCGGTATTGGCACGGATTGGTCGGCACTGCGCGGACAAAATGCGCCACTGCAGTCCAGCGGGTTGCGTTCGTCCGGCGTTATTCCTTTTCTTAAAATTATGGATTCGGAAACGATCGCCATTTCACGCAACAGTACGCGGCGCGGCGCGGCGGCGGCATATTTGCGTATTGATCATCCGGATATTGAGGATTTTTTGGAAGTACGCAAACCGACGGGCGCAGACACGGACCGAAAATGTTTGAATATCAACAACGGCGTGGTCATCACGGATGAATTTATGAAAGCAGTGGAAGAGAATCGTGAATATGATCTGATAGATCCGCATTATAAAAAACCAACGGCGCGTCTGAACGCTCTGGATGTGTGGCGTAAATTACTCACCATTCGCGCAGAAACCGGCGAGCCGTATTTGGTATTTATTGACACGGTGAATCGCGCACTGCCGGCGCACCATCAAGAAAAGGGTCTGCTCGTGCGTCAGAGTAATTTATGTACGGAAATTGTGTTACCCACCAACGAAGAGCGCACGGCCGTGTGTTGCCTCGGCAATCTTAATTTGGAAAAGTATGACGAATGGAAAGATGAAATAGAGCGCATCACCTACGCGTGCGTTAAAGCGTTGGACAACAACTTGGACACGTTTGTTGAATTGGCGCCGGCGCAAGAGTATAAAAAGGCGATTAATTCCGTTCAGCACGAACGGTCTGTTGGTTTGGGCGTGATGGGCTATCACGGTTACTTGATGCAAAAGAACGTTCCGTTTGAAAGTGTGGTGGCGCGCAACACCAACAAAGAAATTTTTAAACGCTTTGGCGAGGCGGCGCGCGCCGCGTCAAAACGGCTGGGAGAAGAGCGCGGCTTGCCGCTTGATGGCGGTACACAGCGCAACAGCTATGTCACCTCCATTCAGCCAACGGCGAGCACGGCGTTTTTGTGCGGCAATGCCACGCCGTGCGTTGAGCCCATTTCCGGCAACGCGTATTTGCAAAAAACATTGTCCGGCAGTTTTTTGGTGAAAAATAAATATCTGGAACGGTTGCTAGAAACAAAAGGAATTAACACGCCAGAAGTATGGAAGGATATCATCGCGGCAAAGGGAAGCGTGCAACATCTGACACAATTAACGGAAGAAGAAAAAGTGGTGTTTCGCACGGCGTATGAAATGAACATGCGCGAAGTCATTCAGCAAACGGCAGATCGGCAACCATTTATTGATCAGGCGCAATCAATCAATGTTTTTTTCTCTACGCCTTTGAGTGGAAAATATTTGCATGACGTTCATTTTTTGGCGTGGAAGGCCGGCGTCAAAACACTGTACTACTTGCGTTCTGCCGCTCCCATTGAAGCAGAAAATATCAGCCGCGCGTCTGTAAAGCAACGGGATTTCACGAATGAGGAATGTGCGGTGTGTCAATGACTAACTGATGCGTCACTGCACGAGTTCGGGAACACGCTACGGAAGTAACACACTTCCTTGCTCGTCCTCGCGACGCGAACAATTTCATCCTCCGCATGAAAGATTCGCGTCGCTGCGGGTTTCCCTCACTCATGCAGTGACGCATCTTGATAATAAAAAAAGCCCCATACGACTTCATGGGTCAAGTTGAAGCATCCAAACGGAGCCTCTCCAAGACCCATATCGAGCAAGTCGTATGGGGGAGAAATCACCACCGCTTTTTCAAGGCAGTGGCTACAGTTTTTGGGGACTGACTGATGGCGTGCAACCGTGAATGTTGATTCAACGGTAGAATAATAATAAAACATCGGTGCGATGTTTGTCAAATGAATTATTGTTTTAATGCGTCAATTTCTTCCTTCACTACTTGCGCCGGATCGGCAGTGCCATTCAAAACGGCTAATTTTTCGTTGGCAATATCCCACACCGTGCTGATCAATTGCGGTTCAGTTTCAAAAATATCCAGCGCTGTTAGTACGTGGGCATCATCAAGAGAGCGTAAGATGGCAATAAATTGACCCTGTTCGTCCACAGAAAGGGCACTTTGTGCGAGCAGGTTGCGTAGCCGTTCTTCAACAAATGATTCCATACTATTTATGTGCTAATTGATCCGGCGCCGTGGCGCGATACACCGACCCCTGTGCGCTTGCCGCCGCTTCAAACCGGTGCTGGCCATCAACGACTACTTCTTTTACCGCCACGTGAATTTGGTTTAACACCACGGTGGTGTGCAAGTGCGATACATGGAACGCCTTGGTCGTGACAATGCGCATGCGGCGTACGCCTTCCGTGGGCCGCAGTTGCACGGTGAGCGATTCAGAGGTGAGGCGTGCGGATAAGTCCTGCTGTGCCCGCAACGCTAAAAGGGCGAGCGCGTTTAACACGGCAGTATTGCGCGTTCCTCCTCCCACGTGTTGCACCACGAGCATTTCCGTGGTTCGGTGGGGTGCGCCACGTTCGGCGCCTCCGGAAAGCGCATACACTTTGCTTTGAATGCGCGCCCGCGACGCCGTGCCTCTTCCATCTTTTTTGACAGCATTGGCATCAAAATATTTATAGGTGCTTACCAGTTCATCAAACACAACTGATTTTTCGTTCAACAAACGCAGGAGGTCGCCGGAAAATGGTTGTTCAGGTTCATTGGTATCTGTGCGGAGGAGCAGTTGCATGCCTCGGTCATGCAACGGTTCTAATTTTTTTGAAATGGCGCGTTGTTTTGCCGTTTCTGCCTCGGCCGTGAACCGTTCTTCTTTGGCCGGTGCGTGCGGATCAATTTCCGTGAACGAAAGTTTGACCGACGGAGCGGCCATCGCTTCATGTTCGTGTAGTTGCACAGCAACGGCGGTAGTAAGTCCGAGTACCCCGCGCACCACGGTGTTCAGTGCGGGGAGTTTGCGCAGACGAGCCAACGCTGTTTCGTGTGACTGTTCAGCATCTGCAAGGTGTTCTCCGGCTCGCTCTGGTTTGTTGATTTCAAACGATGCGTCAAATGATTCTTTCATCATAAAAAAGGATGTGCATACACTATAGCACGTGTTGACAATTTTTTCATATCGCGGTATACCGTATTCAGTCGAAACAGTTTCGACGGTGGAGGTTCCGATGAGGCAGTACGTGGTGACTGCAGAAATCGATGAGCTCGCCGTTGGAGATGACGGCGAGTATTGGGTGGCACGCGCGGTGCCCGATGGATACCCCGTTGTGGTGCTTGCGAAATACCACGGGCGCGTTCGCATGAGTTCTAGCGGCGCATTTGAGTTGCGCGAAGCACGCGAAGATGCGATGCGTCCGTCCTGCCCCGAACTGCGTAAAGGGGTGCAGATTCGCTGTTCACTGATTGGCCATGATGGAAAGACCACCGCCGGCCCGTGGGTGACACAAGAAGAGGTGAACAATGCCGTTCGGCAGATGACCGGCCCGTTGTCTCCAAGGACACAAGTACGGCTCGTTCGTTTCGAGAAGCGGTGGAGTGGAGCGACTCACGGATGGACGGAAGCCAAAGAACTTCGCCAGTTTGATGGCGCGCTTGCCGATTTGTGCAAATTGCATCCGGTGATCCCCGCATCTCTTCGCCCGAGTGAAGATCAGCACCTGCGTGTTTGGTACAAGTTCTACACCCTCACCCACAACGATGGGTGGCAGGAAACCTTTGACCCGCGCTGGCGTATGAGACGCGAAGACCTCAACGACCAGTAACGCTTGTGCCACATCGGTGTTCGCGTTACTGGTTGCTTTTTTGTGTTATACTCATATCATGTGGTTGCTTTTTTTATTTGATGTTTTGGTGATAGTATTACATTATATTGCAAGGCAAAAACTCGGTTTTTTTGATTTAGATAAAGAAGGGAATTTGGTATCGCTGTATAGCGGAATAAAATTGTGGGGAGTGGGTACGCTTGGGCTTCTGCACGCGTATATTTTACATCGTGCTGGTGCCATGCGTGGCCGCGCCATGCAGTGGATTTTGTGGGCGCTGTTTGGGATGGGTGTAGCGTATATCGGTATTGACGATATGATGGTTTTGCACGAACGCATTGGGTTTGTGGTGAATAATGTCGCCGGCACCGGTGGATTTTATGGCGAATCGTTTAATTGGTTGTTTTATTTTGCACCTTTCATGGTGGTGGCGGTTGTGGTGTTTGGCGCGCTCGTGCGTTCGTTGTGGTCTACACATCGGCGCGCCGCGTGGTGGTTTTTTGGTGGTCTGACATTGTGGATCGCCGCACTCGGCGTTGAATTGTACGGCCGTCAATTATTATTGAGCCCGATTATTAACGTACCGGTGTATCAACAGCTTATTGTTTTAGAAGAGGCGCTTGAAATGTTTGGTGCGTCCTGTTTTGCTGTGGGCGTAGTGGCGAGTTTTGAACGATTGTTGGCAGAAAAAGTGCGGATTGGGTGAGAAATTCAGCAACAACAACGGGCAATTCGGTGAATCCATCTTCGGCGGTAAAATGGCCAGCCGCGTCAACGGCTATAACGTGCGCGCCAAGATTTTTTTCAAATGCGTCGCGCGCCTCGGCAAACGCGACAAAGGGGTCGTTGGTGGAAAGGATGGCGGTTGCGTGCGGCAACACAGCGCGGATTTTTTCAAAATTAATCGGTGTCGTGAGCCACGGCGATGCAATGCGTTCTGCTTTTTTATCTTCCAAGTTTGCGAGCGCCATCCAACCGGCAACAAACACGGCGCCGCCAACCGGTGTGGCAATGGTTTCCAGATACCGCATGATCGTTTGGCACCCGACGCTGTGGCCAATAAAAAAAGTGTTCGCGTCCGGCGTGCCAACGGCGGCAGTAAGCGCTCCAACCCACGCGCCAATTTCTGGCGCTTCGGGGTGCGGCATGGCAAGGACGTGGCACGTGTGGCCGCTGTCCGTTAATGCGGCGGCGGTGGCGGTGTACCAGTCAGCGTGCGGCGAACCATCCCATCGGTGGACTATAAAAATTCGTGACATGCGGTGTATGATAGCAGAGTGGAAGTGAGCTTGCTAGATATGTTCATCCTATCGGGGGCGCAACGTGTTATGTTTGTATCCATACGTTAAGTTTTTTGAAGTACTGATACCTGCTTAAATAATTTTAAATGCAACTCCGTTTACCCTTTCTAGTATTTTAATCGTAAGCAGAACTGATGGATTATGACTGTTTTTAAGTTGAAGACGCTCACCATATTCTTTTTGCAAAGGGGTTAAAAATTCATCGCCCCATGAAGGTGAAAAAGTTGTAACTCCTTCAAAATCAACAACCACCTCATCATTATTTGTGATGCTAGATAGAGTGGGTAAAAAAGCCGCACGAGCTTCCTTACCGGCTTGTCGTGAGATTAAGACCAAACCAAATTTTTTTATTGTGATTATCATATTATTTAGAATTTAATTATTGTAAGGCAGCCATGGATTGGAAGGTCTGCCTTGGTTATTGTAAAGTCTGTGCCACCCTTTTTAATTTCCAACACTGCGTCACCTGATTGAAAAAAAAGCGCAGCTCTGGCACCTGTAATAGCATCGCGCACATATTTTAGTCCATTGCCACGATGTTCAGGTGCTCTTCCTGTTACGAATTCTGTAAATGCGACCTTTAAAGCTTCAGAGCTAGTCTTGAGTGCTGGCCTTATTTTTTGTAGCGTCGTTAGTACGCCAACCCCGCGATCGGCGAGAACAATTGTTCGTTTGCCTAAATCATATGCGAATACTGTTCCAAGTATATCTGGCCAATTTCCTAGATTATGATCGTATGAATTGTTTCCTATTTCACCGGCCGCAGAAGAGATGAGCGATGCTGTAGTTTGTAACTTTGGATCTGCATCAAGTTCTGCGGCTAGTTTTTCTAATCGAGTTTTAAACCGATCGCTATTTTCGCAGTAGAACTCTCTTTCGGGTGTTAGTGGTGTAGGCGAATTGACCCACTCTTGAGCTATCCTAAAAACACCCTTTGTTTTTTTTTCTAGATCGGCAATTGAATAAAGGCGGTGTTTCCCCGGGGAAACAAAAGTTGCTTTAAAAGAACCGTCGTTATCCCAGCGACGTAATGTTTGTACGCTAATACCCAAATACTTTGCAGCACCAGTAATTGAAACGAGATTTTGTGATAAATTAGACATATTTAACAAAAAGTATACAATACTATACAAATTTGTCAAATCTATACAATACTAGTTGCGAAGTAGATTGCCCAGTTCTCCGACTTGGTTCTTGCACGCCAAAGGGCGCATTTCAAGCGCTGTTTTCACGGGTGCCACACGGGAACTGTCCAGAATTGACTGAAAAACTCCCGTATGGGGTGGCCAACGGGATCATCTCGCATCTGCTTTGCAAAGCAGATGCTCGCCCGCGCCAGCGAAAAACGTTCGCTGAACATTTTTCGGCGCTCGCCCAAATTGCTTTCTGCTGAAAGCAATTTGTCTCACTGCTGGCGGTTCAATTCCCGTTTTAACCAACAACATAAAAAATACCCGCCGTGAAGGCGGGAATTTTTTATGGGGTTGTGGAGTTCCTGACCACCGAATTGCGGCGACTGTACAGTGACGCACAATTGGTTTGCGGCGCCATGTCTTCATTGGTTGTCGGGTAGCCGGCAGACCACGGCCGCTTTTCAGTATTGCGTGCGGCATCGAGACCAGCGGCAGCACTTCTGCTCCGGCAACCTGGGGCAATGGTGTCTAGTTTTCGGGGTGCACGCCACGGCGCCCTGCACGCGGGGAGGCGATGGTTGCTGGGCGGTTACAGTTTTCGGGGTACGTGCCAGGGCGAGAACGGATCAGGTCTGGGTCTACAATCGGAGATGGCTTGACAGATCCGATTTGCTCTGTTATATTACGAGGTTCCTCGCACGGAAGTCCGATTGCCCCACCTTGCAGGCGTTGTCATGACACTCGTCCTCTTCGGCCCTACTTGCCGAAGAGGTGTGGTGTCATGCCAATGTCCTTGTCATGGTTCGGGTTGGGAGCAATGTTCGTCGTCGGAATTTCATTTGGCTGGAGGGAGGCAATCTTCGTGGGCATCTCGACTATCATTCTGCAACTGGGGGAAATCGGGTCAAGGCTCTAGGCCACAGGCTCATCACTAGCGTCCGTATCGTGCGGGCAAGTGATGGGCTTTCATTTTTTCGTGAATTGGGACATCTCACTCTGCTAGTTTTTCAAGCACAAACGAAGCGGACGTTTTTCCTCGTCTCCGTTTG
>CAZUSU010000038.1:0-36329 GCA_964623315.1 uncultured Gammaproteobacteria bacterium
GTGCAACCAGTTGGACGACAACTGCAACGGGCTGACCGACGAGGGCCTCAACTGCACGGCGGCCAACACGCAGGTGTTGGTGGCGTTCGGGAGCGGCGAGACGAGCAAGGAGGTCTCGTTCAACACCGCGACGGACAGCAAGGCGATCTCGGCGACTGACACGTGGGTGTGCGCCGAAGCGCCGGGCGGCAACAAGCCCGGCTTCTCGCTGAAGGGCAAGGAGCTGGCGTTCAAGGCCACGGGGCTGAAGGACGCCGCCAAAGTTCGCGTAACGGTGACGGCGGACAACGACAGCGCCACGTCGCAGAACGGGTTCATGCTGATGAAGCTGGAACCCAACGCGGCGTGCGTCTCTGGCACGCTCGGCAACAAGAGCAGTGTGGCCAGCGTGGACGGGTCTACGGCGAACATCTACGTCGTGGACACCTTGGGCCTCGCACTCAAGGGCAAGATCAAGTTCGAGCTGCAGTAGCGGCTCACGGTCACACGAGTTGACCATTCCGGTGGTTCCTCATGTCCTGCGCTCACGTCAACCGACGTGGCATGCAGGGCAGAGGAATCACCGGTATTTTTTTTGACGTGTTTTTTGTGAAAATAATGGTATACTATTTTTATGCGACATATTTCTCATCCGCATACGTGGTGGCTGGTTATGACATTAACCGCCGTTGCCGCAGGGAGCGTCGTTGGATCATTTTTTTTGTCCGTTGAAATTATACTGCTGTGCGCCGTCGTTGCCACCATTTTTTTATTGTTCGTGTCCCGTCCGCATTGGGGCGTGTATGCGCTGGCCGCTACAGCGCCGATGAGCGGTTTGGTCATTGATTTTTCACGGTCGGAAAGTTTGTCGCGCGTGCCGTATCTTGGTTCCGTTGATGCGCCGTTTGTTGACCTGCTTGCCGTGTTGTTTTTATGCGCGTTGATTGGTGTGGCAGTGACGCGCCCGCGGTTGTTGCATTGGCGCGCCGTTACAACGATCGCGCCATTTGTTTTGTTGTGGCTTGGCGCCGCGGCCATTTCTGTGGCGCTCGCCGATGGCGCATTTTTTGGCACGGCGGTAAAAGCATTTGCGCGGCCGTATCTTTTTGCGTTTGTCGCGTTTGCGGCGCCAATCATGATAGTGGCGCGCGGTGAACTATTGTTGGTGCGCGCATTGTTGTGGTACGAACTAACAGCCACGCTCGGTGCATTACTGGGGCTCATCGGTTTTGTCACTGCCGGTGTTGTTGGTTTTGCGCGCGTTACGCCGACCACTTTTTTTGGGATTTCACCCTTTGGCACGAATCACAACGTATTGGCTGAATCTTTGACGGCAATTATTCCGTTTGCGTGGTGGTATGCCGCCACACAGCACGGCAAAGGGAGCGAGGATAGAAAAAATGTTGCCCTCACCTGTGCGGCAATAATTACGCTCGCGGCACTGCTCACCTTTTCTCGCGCCGCATGGATTGTGGTGGCTCTGCAATTCGGATTTTTTATGTGGTGGCGCTATCGTGCGCACACAAAAAATATTGCCGCGCGAATTGCCGTGGTCGGCATAGTGCTTGCACTTTTTTTACTTTTTATTCAACAGACAACCGTTGCGGAAATGAGCAATGCCACACGGCGTGATCTCACCGGCATTGCGCTCATGTATGGCGCGCGCGCACCGTGGTTTGGCCAAGGGCCGGGAATGTTTGTGCCGCTGGTCGCGGAAACAACGGCGTTTCGTATGGACTACGGCGATCCGTTGGACGCGCACGGTGTGTTGCAAAAATTATTTTTGGAAACAGGCGTGGTGGGTACGGCGGCTTTTTTGACGCTGTTTTTTTGGGTCATATTTCGCCTCTGGAAACGCCACAGGGATCCGTGGTACGCTATGCTTCTTCTGACAGTGGTTTCGGTGTGGGTGTATCAACTATTTAACACCGGATATTTTGCGGGGAAGGTGTGGGTGCTTATGGGCGTCGTGCTGGCCGCAATTGCTTTATAAATTATGGCGCGTAAAAAATCCGGTAAAATAAAAATTGTTCATATCATTCCGACCTTGGCGATGGGCGGCGCGGAACGCATTTTGACTGACCTCATTCGCTATGGCAATCATAAAAAATATGATTTTGCCGTGGTGACACTGGTGGATGGCGGCCCGTTTGAGCAAGATATCCGCGGCCTCGGCATACCGTATTATCCGTTGAAAAAAACAACGGAGTTGGGTTTGGCGATGTTGCTGGAATTGACCGCTCTGTTGAATCGCTTAAAACCGGACATCGTGCACACGCATTTATTTGGCGGACATCTGTGGGGCGAGGTGGCCAGCAAATTAAATCGCGTGCCGGTGTTGGTTTTTTCTGAACAAAACACAGACGTTGATTTAGGCGAATTAAAACATCGCATCAAACAGGTGTTGTCCTACGGCTCCAGCGCCGTGGTGGCGGCCAGCGAAGGCGTGCGGAATTTTTTAGCAGATGAAGAACATATTTCGCGCGATAAAATTGTGGTAATTCGCAATGCGGTATCGGTTGAAAAATATCTTTCTGTTCCGCCGCCGCTCTTTACAGAAAAATTTCGTCTTGTATGCATTGGTCGGTTAGAGCGGCAAAAAGGCCATGACATTTTATTGGAAGCGTTATCGCGCATCACGCAAATTCCGTGGGAGCTGACACTGGTGGGTGATGGTTCGTTGCGCGAAGATTTGTTGGATCGCGCCGTGCTGTGGCATATCCACGACCGCGTACGGTTTGCCGGCACGGTGATGGACGTCGCGCCGTTTTTGGCAGACAGCGACGCCGTGGTCATGCCGTCGCGCTGGGAGGGGATTGGGCTGGTTATTATGGAAGGGATGGCGGCCGGCCGGCCGGTTATTGCGTCGCGCGTGGGTGGTATTCCGGAATTAATTGAGCAGGGGAAAACGGGATTGCTGGTGCCGCCGGAGGATTCTATCGCCTTGGCGCAAGCAATCACGTGGATGTGGGAGCATCCGGATGCGGCGCGGGCGCTGGGCGCGGCCGCGCGTGAAAAGGCGCGGACCCAATGCAATGTGCAGGAGATGGTCACTCAATACGAAGCGTTGTATGCGCATCTTACTGGTCAATAATTTTTGGCGTGACGTGGGTGGCGTTGAGCGCGTGGTGCAAACCGAACGCGCTCTGCTCGGCGATCACGGCCACACCGTGTTGGAATTTTCTACGGCGCATCCGGATAATTGGCCGTCACCGTGCGAAAAATATTTCGTGCCGGCAGATAATTGGCGAAAAATTTCGCGACTGTTTTATTCTCCGGAAGTGGCGCGCGCATTGCGTGCCTTATTGCGCGACCACGGCCCCGTAGATGTAGCGCACCTCCACGGTATTTTTGATGTGCTCGGGCCGACTGTTTTGTTTGAATTGCGCCGCGCCGGCGTGCCCATTATTTTTACGGCGCATGCGTATAAATTAATTTGTCCGAACTGGAAATTATTTGCGCGCGGGCAGATAGACGAATCGTGTGCGCGTGGACCGTTTGCTGATTTTTGGAATCGCTCCATTCAAAATTCTTTTATCAAAAGTTTTGGCGGCGCGTTGGCGTGGTGGTGGCACCGGCGGCGCGGGACGTTTAAGTTGATTGACAAAATAATTTCACCGTCACAATTTTTGATTGACCAGCATGTGGCGCGCGGCTGGGCGCGCGAAAAATTTTTACATCTACCCAATCCCATTGAGGTGACGCAATACTCTCCCGCAGGCGGCGACGGGACATTTGCCTTATTTGTGGGACGATTGGTGCCGGAAAAGGGCGTTGACATTTTGGTGCGCGCCGCGGCGCTCGTGCCTCACGTTCCGTTTATGATTGTTGGCGAAGGGCCGGAACGCGCTGTGCTGGAAAAATTGGCTCGCGCGATTGGCGCGAGCAACGTTTCATTTGTCGGAAAAAAATCGCCACGCGATGTGGCGGATTTTATCGCCGGCGCACGTGTGGTAGTCGTGCCGTCCGTGTGGTATGAAAATGATTCGTTGGCAGTGTTGGAAGCGCAGGCACAGGCGCGCGTGGTGGTGGCGTCACATATTGGCGGCATTCCGGAACAGATTCGTCACGGCGAAACGGGCTTTTTGTGCGCGGCCGGTGACGCCGTTGCGTTGGCACAATCACTGCAGAAGGTGTGGTCGCTCACGCCGTTTGAACGCGCACAAATGGGCGCTCGCGCCCGCGCGCAGGTGGATGTGGTGCGCAATCCGGAGTTATATTACGAAGAACTCATGGATGAATGCCAACGCGTTCTTCAACACGCATAACAAGACGGTTTTTTTCTGTCAAGATTTTAAAAATCAGTAAAAAATCCCCGCAAGCCGTTGGTTATGATAGATCATCGAGACAGGCATTATAGGCATCAACCTGTGCATTATAGGTAATCTGATCGGCTACGAGGCGCATCTGGATTTTTTTCAGATTACTGATGATCTGATTATATGAATCAACGATAGTGTTGTACGAGGTAATTAAATCATTATTTTTCGGATTTTGTGCTTCAACTTCCAGACGCAACCTAGTGGCGTTTTCATATTGTGCGTCAAACTGAACGCTGTCCGTCTCAATTTTTGTTTTGAGCGCCGTATCAATAATCGGGCATGCGGCAACGGATTTGCCAAATAATTGCACTCCTAACCATACGTCCTGACCAAAAAGTTTTCCCTTACTTACCGCAACACCAATTTCAGTAAATGTTGGCTTCATAATATTTTCTCTATGAAGCGCACTGTTCATCAACGCGTCCACCATTTCTTTGTCTGATTTGAATGTGCCATAGGCAATATTTTCTCCAAATTGGATATAATCATAGCCAACTTGTTTTACAACCTCGGCTGGCTTAACGCCGGTTGGCGAGTCGTGTTCAAAATATTGTTTGTCAAACATGTCTTTCATCCGTAGCGCCGCCGCTACCATAAGTTGTGGGTTTTCGGTGAGTTGTGTGCGCAATCCGTTTTGTATGCGTGCCTCATGTGTTGCGGCAATAATGCCGGTAACGGAAAGTGAAGCCACCGATAGCGACAATCGTCGCACCGCATACTTTTTGGGAGTGGCTGGCTTTGGTTGCACCGACGATGGAGGTACGGGTGACAGAGTGAACTGCGCTGAAGACGCTTCTGATACTTTTTTTTGCAACGGTTTATATGCTTTTTTAAATTCTTTGACCGCCCCTGTGTTTCCTGTCCCGTTACTCGTGTGGTAAGCAAATAAAATATGAGGCGATATAGTAGCTGCCAGCGCTACACACATAAAACCAATGATCAACCTGTTTATTTTTTGTTGCATGTATATAAGTATAGCACATAAAGTTATCCACACCATCTCTCAATACGGTTTTCAAAACCTACGTTCCGGTCTATAATACTTTTAGAGTTATTAAAATATTAAAAATTGTCAGTCAAATTATGAATACCTTTTTAGTTTCATTTCAAAAAATATCGTTTAACATAAAACAATTTGTTTTTATTTTATCCATCATACTGGTGGGTGGTTTTGTCATAAATATCTCTACAACCCATACTGCTACAAACAGCATTTCTATTATCACTAACTCCGAGACCATCACGTTGGACGTCGATGCAGATGTTAATACTATAGCTAATATTGGTGATACCGTTCTCGTTCAAGTTATTTTGGACAATACAGATGGTGGTTGCGTCATCAGCGGTACCACGGTGACAGCCAACTTGCAAAAGTATGGCGGTGGTAGTGCCGAGGTTTTGACCTGCGTTGATAACGGTGGTGTCAGTGACGTATTTAGTAAAGTTCTGCTTATTACTGACGCCGGCGCTTCAGGTATTGATGTGGCCACATCAACCACTTCATCAAAGGTTACTCTCACCTACAGCGATAGCGACGATACCACAGCCACCACGAGCACGGCGGTTTTAGCGGCGCCGGTAGACACCATAGTCCCAACGGTGACTGCGCTAGGAACGGGTAGCACCGATTATGTACTTTCTTTGGGTGGGACGGTTGATTTAACCTTTAATGACACTCTTTCCTCTGCGGGAAAGACCCTCGTGGAGCAGGCTATCTCTGCATCAGCTAATTATGATGTTGGTAGCTTTACTTGGAGCACTGACGCACAGCTCACCATTTTAGGTAATTCAGAGTTTGATATCACCTTTTTATACGACACACTCGCTGATGTAACGGATGCGGCAGGTAACCAAACCAGTAACCTTCGTCTCATTAATTCCGCGCTTAAAGCGACTGAACAAGAGGGTGGTGGTAGTGTAGAAGTGAGCACTGACGGAAATGAGGTTATTATTACTGACGATGATGCCGCTACTACTGTTACGATAGGGGCTGGTGTGGATGATGTTGTTATCGATTTTGATAATCTAGTCACTGATGGCGTGGGAATGTTACCGGATATTGATATTACAGCGATGACGTCTATAGGCGAAATTATTGTTGACATGCCAGATGATATTACCGTTACCGGAGACACAACATGGACAGGATGGATCAACGCACCGCAGGTACTATCAGATGACTCCGTGACCGGCGTTGACGGTGATGTCAGTGACGTTATAGAAATCGGAGCTGGAAACATTGGTCTCCAATTTGACAAAGGTATACGCCTTGTATTCTCTGACAAGGCTGGCAGGGCCGCCGGTTTTTCACACGGTGGGGCGTTTACCGTGATCGATCTAACTTGCGCGAGCGACTCTCAAGCAACAGGCAATGCCTTACCTGCCGGCGAGGATTGTAAAATAAATGTCGGCGATGACCTCATTATTTGGACCAAGCACTTTAGTAGTTTTGTGTTATACACTCCTTCCCCGCCACCAGTTCAAAAGAGCAGTGGGAGCGGTTGGACGCCCCCTCTTCCTACAGAGCCAACGGGCGGTTATAAATTCTTCATAAATCCTGACACCAGCACAACGAGTACTCTTACACTTTACTTTGATGGAGGTCCGGACGCGAATCAAATTAGTATCTCGGAGAATCCAGATTTTTCATCAGCAAAAACTATCAACTACAGCCCCTCCACGGTGTGGGTAATATCCGGAACAACGGGGAAAAGAAAGTTATATGTCAAGTTTGTCAATAAGTACAAACAGTCCTCAAAAGTTCTCTCTGCTACCGTGATGTATGTTCCCCTAACCCATGCTGAAAAAGTACAAAAACAGATTAAACCGATCGGGGAAAAATTGCAAAAATTAATGCGGGCGCGGTTTATTGATGTAAGCCGGGCTGTAAGCCGCAATCCCAAGATGAGTTTAAATAGAACGGATATAATTGCGCTTCAGAAATTTATTATCGCGCAAAATAAAGGATCTTCAGCAGTAGCACTACGAAAAGCGGGGCCTACCGGAAATTTTGGTAAACGCACCCGTGCGGCCCTCGCGGAATATCAAGCGATTTACAACCTCAAACCAGCGAATGGATACTTTAATTCCGCCACACAAGAGCACCTAAAGTCAATTGGCTTCTAAGCGGGATTCGGCTCCTCAATAGTCAGGTTTTCACAGCACCACTTAAAAATCCCCGCCAGCAGTTTGCCAGCGGGGGAATGGGTCGTCGTTTTTTTACAGCCTACAGCCAGATGTGTAGCGCCGTTTTGTCGTCGTGGTTTTTGAGACGCGGGATTCGCGTGCGGCTCAGATCCTTCTCTTCTACCATCTGCACGTGGTGGACGATCGGCAACACGCCACTGCGTTGCAGAGTGCACTCCACGAACCACTGCGGGCCCATGTCGGCGCTGTGATGGAACACCCCATCCGTGAACAGCACCACTTCTTTCACTTCACTGCGTGCGAAAGATCCGCTCGTGCAAAGCTCTACGTTGAGGTTGCCGTCGAGCGAGGCGTAGCTCGGCCGCACCGTACCATCCGGTCCGCCATTGCGGAGTGCGCGGTTGTGGCGCAGAAGCTCGCGGACCTCTGGGTCGTCCCGCGAAACGCCGCGATCTTTCATCATCCGGATCACTTGCGCATCAAACTGATTCACGCGGTCTTCACCGATCACCACGACCTTGCCATCGACCAGCTTCACGCCGCCCATGCAGTCGCCAAACTGGAGCCAGTTCACGCGCGTGCGTGAAACAGAGACGGCGATACCACTACAGCACGGACCTTTCCACCGTTCCTCCGGCCAGCACTTCAGTTCGTGCGTCGCTTCGGTTTCGAGCGACTTCATCAAATCAATGAGCGGCATGGCGGTGAACGGGTTGCTCACGCGCCGCCGCGCTGAGCCGAGCATCCTCCTCGTGATCCATTCGCCACCGGTCATCCGGCGCGCGCTGAATGGCTCCTTGAACAGAAACGCCGAGTCGCCGAGCCCACTCGCACCATCAAGCACCAAAAAAAGCGCTTCGTGCCCATCGTCAAACGCGAAGATTCCGTCTTCGCTTGGCTGGCCCCGAGTGCCGGAGACCATGACCTGTTCTGTGTACATGTTTCCCCCTGATCCGCACAACGGACGTGGCAGAACAGTACGGGAATTTTATGCGTTTGTCAAGCTTGTGTACAGTTTCCCCTTTGTCACCCTTACCAGATAGTACAGGAATTTTTGAGTAAAAAAAGAGACCGCTTGCGAAGAACATTCATCCGGTGTATGCGCCCATTATAGGCGTTTCCGGTTGACTAGTCTTGCAAGCGGTCCGCGTCGGGGGGGCTATTGGCCCTGGCCGTCGGCGCCGTCGGTACTGATCTTGACATTGAAGAATCCGTGGTTGGGGAGGTTCCCCCCCGGAGGGCCGGTCTTTTGCATGGCGTGTTTCCTTGGCATGACACCAGAGAGCATCAGGAACGCTACCCACGATTGGGCATGCCGCAAGCCACGACTGGCTTACGAACACTGCGTTTTCTGACTCTTGGGGTCAAGAGGCACCGAACATGCAGACACACTATCACACAATCTAAAGTTTGTCAAGCTTGACATTTACGCTGTTTTATAGTACAGTGTTCTGTTCTAAAACGGACAACAATGTATGGCACAAAAGCCCACAAAAATCGCATTTATTGGCCAAAAAGGGATCCCCGCACGTTGGGGTGGAGTTGAACGTGCCACCGAAGAATTGGCCGTACGCATGGCGCGCGCCGGTTATGCGGTGAGCGTCTATTGCCGCTCGTGGTACACCATAATGAAGCCGGTGGAATATCAGGGGGTTGCTCTCTTATATCTTCCCTCGTTGCATACCAAGCATTTTGATACTATTTCGCACACCTTTTTTTCTACGTTGCATGCCGTGTGGCGTGGTACGGATATCATTCATTATCAGGGCGTGGGGCCGGCGCTGTGCGCATGGATCCCGCGTTTGATTTCGCCACAGACGCGCGTGCTGGTGACGCTTCACTGTTTGGATCGTCGCTTGCGCAAATGGAATTGGGTGGCGCGTCTGGCGTTTTGGTGTGGCGAATGGATCGCCGTGCACGCCAGCCACGAGCTGTTTGTGACGAGCCGTTTTTTGCAAGATTATTGCTATCAGGTGTGGGGTCATCGTGCGACGTACCTGCCGAACGGCGTTTTTGATGATGTGCATGCCGGCGTTTCAGCGGACGCGCTGGCGCCATTTGATGTCCGTCCGTACGAATATATTTTGTGCGTTGGCCGTTTGATGATGGATAAAGCACAGCATGAATTAATTGAAGCGTTTATTAGAATGAAGCGCCGCGCCGCGCCAGAAGTTCAAAATTTGAAATTAGTTATTGTGGGCGATGCGGCAAAGAATGACCCGTACGGCGAGGTTTTAAAAGAGTTTGCCGCCGGCCGCACCGACATTATTTTTACCGGTACGCAGAGCGGCAGTGCGTTGAAATCACTCATGGCGTACGCCCGTGTGGGCGCCCAGCCGTCATATTCAGAAGGGATGCCACTCACGGTTTTGGAGTTGGCTTCCTACAGCGTGCCGTTGATTCTGACGGACATTCCGGCGCATCGCGAACTGTTTGGCGAATCGTATCAGTATGTTCCGGTCGGTGACGTGGATCGGCTTAGTCGCCTCACCGAACATTTGTGCGCCCATTTTGATGAAGTGCGTCCGGTGGCGCGTGCACAAAGCGCGCGCATTCAGGAACAATATCGTTGGGAAGTGGTTGCGGCACGGTATGCCGTGTCCGTTGTTTCGCATCTCCAGAGCGCTCAAAAAAATTCTCCACTCGGCGATGAACGGTTAGAATTTTCACCTGTTTAAATTGGTAATGTTGGATGTTGTGCGAGTGTCGCGCGTCGCCCCGAGGCGCGTTTTTTGCGTTTAGGTGGCGGTGGCATAAAAACTTTTTTGACGGGCAATACCGGCTGTACATATGCTTGGTGGTCATGCAGACGCCACGCCTGCACATATTTTCCAATACCACGCACCGCTACTTTGTTGCGTACGGCCACATTTTTTTGTGACCACCGCAGAACACTTTCAAAATCAACCTTATACCGACCTTGCACTATTATATATTCCAATGCGCCGGCTTTTATGGCGCGTCGCACGGTCTGGGCGTTAACGCCAAAAAGGCGACCGGCTTCTGATATGGATATCCTTATCAATTTTTGTTCTGGCATAAATATTAGTATAAACTAGTTTATACAAACATACGATTGACGTCAAGATTCATTTAAATTTTTAACATTGACAGGAATCATAAGATATCTTATACTTTTCGTCAATTCTGTAACGTTTTGACCCCGTTACACGTCTTTATTAGATGAGCAGTCAGTTGCACGACAAATACCTGATTTATCGCATCCAGACCAAAAGGGATGCACAGGCATATGCAGAGTTATACGACAAATATGTGGCGGGCGTGTTCCGTTTTGTTTCATTCAAGGTGGCCTCTGCAGAGGAAGCCGAGGATATCACCTCCGAAGCATTCCTACGCACGTGGCACTACTTGCTGGAACGCCATGACGTCATAAACTTCACCGGTCTCGTATATCGCATCGCACGCAACTTGGTCATTGATCATTACCGCAGTCGCAAGCTTGACACGTCATTTGATGAAGCCATAGAGGTAGAAAATGAAGGTGGCGATCAATTGGCGAGCGACGAAGGCGAGCAAATTCGTCTCATTGACACGGCAATGGAAGCGAGCGATTTGCTGAACATCATTCAGCAGATGAAGACCAACTACCGAGACGTTCTACTCCTGCGCTATTTAGAAGAACTTTCCGTCAGTGAGATTGCAGAAATAATTGGCAAGACACAGGTCCATGTGCGCGTGCTCATACATCGCGCCACCAAAACACTTCAACAGTTATTACATGAACTCAAACGACCTTCCACAACTCATGGCACCACTCAAGAATTCGGCGCATCGCATGAACCCGCGGCCGGAGTGGATGTTACAGACGCGCAATAATTTGTTGCGCCACATTGAATTGACAAGCGAACAGCCGGCCCACCGCATGGTGACGCTGGTGCATTTGTGGTCTGTGCTTTCATTAATTATGCCACAGCGCACCGTATATGCTGTGGTGCGACCGGCAGTAATTTTTGTGCTTTGTTTTGCTGTGGGTACGGGCGGATGGATTACCACCGTAAGCGCATCGTTGCGTAGCTTGCCCGGAGATACATTATATCCGGTCAAAATGGCCACCGAACAAACGCAGGCGGCTGTTGTCGGTGCATTGCAGGGTCGTGCCGCCGCCACTGAATTGCGTCTTTCGTTCGCCACACGCCGTGCCGAAGAGGTGCAAAAAGTGGTTAACACGCGTGATGTTGCAGGCGATAAAAAAGAACGCGTCAACACTGCCGTGGAAAATTTAAAAATTGAAGTCCAGCAAGTGAGCGTTGAATTACAGAACACTAAATCCGATTCTTCACCGGAAGAAGCGGCCGCCGTTGCAAAGCAGGTGGAACGGAAAATAGATGAAATTAAACAGACGCTTGCCGACAGCGGTGTGAGCGGCGTGCACGCGTCGTCTGTGCAGGCACAAGAAGCCGTGTCAGTGATTAACAAACTAAAAGTAGAAGCCGGACAGGTGCGCAACGAGGTCGCAACCGCAACAACAACCACGACCACAACGATTTTGATAGTGGTGCCGTCGCCAACAGCCGTAACATCTACCGTTCAAATTATTGTTACCGGAGCGGCATCTTCCACCGCCCCCGTCGCCCCCGTGGTTGTGCCAAAACCGCGGCCCATTTTACCTTTCACCAAAGCACCAGAAAAACTAATTGAACTGGGGCCCGACGTAACGGACAAGTCAACACCCGTAACCATTGAAGCGTGGGAATAACACCCACGCTTCGTGGAGTTCAGATGAGGGAGGGGATCTGTACTTCACACCAACCGCGCACGTTCGTTTAGAACGTTTGCGGCGTGACGTACACCTCCGAATACTGCACGCGGCTTAAAGGTCGAGCCGCTCCCGGCGCATGCTGCAGTTTAAACGGGTTAATTAAAACAGACAGTTTCACAAAATATGCAAAGTGCAAAAAAAGTGCTGTCATCCGTGGTAGTTTCCACAACCATTCTTTGGTCAATGGGCGCCTCAATGCTCGTCTCAACACTCACCGCTCACGCGGCTGTGGAAGACGGCACGCTCATTAAGGCCAAGGAAGTTGGTGCGGTGTACTACTACAAGGGTGGCAAGCGCTGGACCTTCACAAATGAAAAGTCATATAAGACATGGTACAAGGATTTCTCTAGCGTGAAGATCATTCCGCTATCAGAACTCCAGACCTACCAGCTTTCAGGTAACGTCACCTATCGCGCCGGTACCCGCCTCGTGAAAATCACGACGGATCCTAAGGTATACGCAGTAGAGCCGGGCGGCAAACTTCGTTGGGTCAAAGACGAAGCAACTGCCAAGGCGCTCTACGGCGCTAACTGGGCAAAGATGGTTGATGATGTTTCAGATGCGTTCTTCACGAACTACACGATTGGTTCTGATATCGCATCTGCCGTGTACCCGGACGGCGCTCTCTTGAAATCGGGTTCAAATTACTTCTATATAGAAGGCGGCAAAAAGCGTGCCGTTGATGCGGCGGCCCTCGCGGGTAACCACCTCAACGTCGCTTTTGCAGTTGCCGCAGACGCATCAGCATTAGCTGATGGTACTGCACTCGGTGCAAAGGAAGTTGCAGATCTCGCCAAGGGCGCGGCAGGAACTCCAGTAGCAGGCGCGCCAGCCGCTCCGGGCACACCAGCCGCGGCAACCGGTTCATTAACTGTTGCAGTAGCTTCAGATTCTCCGGGCGCCGGTTCAATCGTTGCTGATGCAACGACAGAACTTGGTGGCCAAAAATTGGCAAAGATGCTCAAACTCTCCTTTACCGCATCCGGCGGTGACGTCAAAGTCACGCAGGTGCAGGCAAAGCGTCAGGGTGTTTCCAAGGACGGTGATGTAGATTATCTCTACCTCGCCGATGTCAACGGAAAAGTCGTTGCCAAGCAGACCTCAATCTCAACGGGCGTTGCAACATTCGTCGGCGCATTGTTTACCGTACCGACAGGTACCACGGTAACCATGTGGATCATGGAAGATGTCAATCGCTCGGCAGCAGCCGGTTCAACACAGGGCTGGAACGTTGATTCTGCCGGTGTGAAGATTGAAGGTACGGGCACAGTAACTGGTTCTGCGAACAGCGCGCTGTTCACCGTTGCGGTGGTTACGGACCTTGGTCAACTTGAATTTGCTACGTCATCGCCGCTTTCGGCAACCAACGTGGATGCCGGTAAGGTCGGCTTCACGCTCGGTACGTACAAATTCCGCGCATTGGATCAGGACATCCTTATCAAGAAGCTCAAAATTTCACAGATCGGTTCCATTGCGAACACGGATTTGGCGAACTTGAAACTTACGATCGGTGGTGTACAGTTTGATGCGACAAAACCTCTTGAGACATCTAATGCCGTTTGGTTTGACCTTGCAAAGGACAAAGATGGCAAAGATAATGCTGACATGGGCCTTAAGATTCTTGCCGGTCAAACAAAGTTCATTGACATTGTCGGTGACATCGTTGCCGGTACGAACCGCACGTTCAAGTTCAGCATTCAGAATTCAGAGGACGTAGTGGCGTTTGACAACAACTACAAGGTGTATGTTGGTGCTTACGAGTGGAACACTGATACCTTCTCGGTACAGACCCTCGGCGAATCCACCATTCAAACCGGTACGTTGACCACGTCACTCGCCGCTGACACCCCATTTGGTAACGTTGCTTCGTCAACGACCGGTGCGGTGCTCGGTAAGTTCTCGTTCACGGCCGCCGGTGAAGACATGAAAGTGACTTCACTCGGTTTGAACGGTATTTCGGCCGATGGTACCACGGTACTTAAGAACGTCAAGCTCTTGCTCGACGGAGTACAGGTTGGCACAACGGTCGCATCGTCAACAGCGGTCTTGGCATCAACAGCTGCTGCAGACAAAACAACGGTGGCCGCTAACTTTACCTTCACAAACAATTTCATTGTTCGTGTTGGCAAAGCGTCGGTACTCTCCGTTGTCGCAGATCTTACGGATGGAACCATTGGTGCAGGTGACACTCTATCAGTTTCACTTCGTGCCGGTTCAAGCAATGCGCAAGGTATGGTGTCGCTCGCTTCAAAGAACACCACCGCACTGTCAGGTAATACTTTGACAGTTCAAGGTGGCGCGCCGACGGTTCTTAAGAACACGTCAATCGTTGAAGGTTCCACCACAGACCCGACCGCAGTGGTTAATGATCGCGATGCTAAGATCGGTTCGTTCATTATTCAGGCCGGTTCTGGTGAAGGAAGCAAGATCACCTCAATTGCGTTGCAAGACAATGTTGGTGGTGGTTTGAGCGCGTACTTCAACAACATGCGCCTCATGAACGGTACCAAGAAATTGGCAACCGAAGTTGGTACCTTGAGCGGTGCGTCTTCAACGTACACGTTCACCTTGACCGAAGCAATCACGCTGACGAAAGGCCAGCAGTATGTGGTTGATATCGTTGCAGACGTTCTCTCAACAACGTCCAACGCTTCAATTAACGCTGTGGCGGCTCCGGCAGTATTTGTGAAGGCAAGTGGTATTAACTACCAGACCACAGAAACAGGTCAAAGCGGTACTGCTCCGGCAACGTTATTGAATCTACAGGACATCTTCTTGGCTTCTGTTGGTTCTGTGACGGCCGCCGCCGCCGCTGATACCCCTGTTGCACAGCAAGTTGTCATGGGTCAAGTCAATGTGCCGGTGTTCAAGTTCAAGTTGACTGCTGGTAAGGCAGAAGACGTGAACATTACGGACCTCGCGGTGGCATTCACCATGTCAACCTCAACTGGCAAAACCAACCCGACGGGTGTTCTCAAAAACATCAAGTTGTTGGAAGGTGATGCGGCAATTGGTAGCCCTGTACAAGCACTGTCATACTCTGACGCTTCAATCGTTACGGTTTTGACAGTCACTGGCGCGACGAACACGGCTTACGCCAAGTTCTCATCGCTTGCCATCTCGGTGCCAAAGAACACCTCAAAGACGTATACCATTGTTGGTGATATCTCGTCATCGCCAGATATCTATTCTGGTGTGGCGTTCACTGGATTCCTTGTTAACGGTTATGATACTGCGGCAAGTGCGGCTCTCACCGTTCGTGGTGCAAAGAGCGGCTCGTCCATTACCGCGACCGGTCCAGCAGGTATATCAGCGGCCTCGGTATCTATCTTCAGCTCGGCGACAACTGTCCGTGGTAACGCGATTGCGGTTTACAAGACCAAGATTAGCGTTGCACACGCGGCAAATGCGCCGGTTGGAGCTTCGTCCAAGGGTACGGGTCAGACCGTTGCTAAGTTTGTTGTGTCTAACACGGCAAACGTAAACAACACGGCTGCGAATATTACGGCGATGGCATTGAACATCTCCACGTCAATTTCGCAGGCAGCTGCCGGTACGGCACGCGCGGTTACCATCTATAAGACGGAAACCATCAACTCGACTAACCAACTCATCACTTCATCACTGCGCACAGACAGCACGGTGGTCGGTGGCTTGGCATGTCAGTTCAGCTCGTCACGTAACGAAGCGGCATGTCCGGTGTTTAACACGTCAACGCACACGTTCACCACAACCACCATTGAAGCCGGCTCCTCGCTGGTCTACACGGTGACTGCGGATACAAACGATGCGGCGGCGAACAACACCATGACCGTCGGTATTCCGACCGGTGGTATCATCTGGAACGATGGTAACGGAACGTCTGGTTCCTATATCATCAGCGCCGTTGATACGCTACCGTTGACCGGTAAGACGCTCACTTACTAATCATTGGTAAGTCGTGCACGGTCCGCTCCCTTTTATGGGAGGTCCAGAAACTCCCCCGCGCAAGCGGGGGAGTTTTGTTTGTTTTAAAAAAGATTATCGTTGCGATTAATTGAGCTTGACAAACACGGTGCAGAATGATACCCTAGCACGCTGGCAGTAGGCCGCATTTAATGCGCGGCCAATGGCTGGCGCGAGGAGGACAAGATGGGCAAAAACGCCCCTTTTCTCGCGCTGGCCATGGTGGTCAGCGGCTGTATCGGTGATTTCGCCACCGATACAGAATTGCGCGCCAAGTTGGCGAGCAATCAAGCATCAGCGGAAGTGACCGGTACCGATACGCCGCACCGGATTGAGGAAGCTCGGAACGGTCCGGACGCGGACGCCACGGTTGCCGAACCGGCGCCTGATGTCAGCGATGACGTTGAGGTCGCGGACGCGGACGCGGACGTGGTGGACGCAATCGACGACGAGTTCGACACTCCAGACATCACCGAAATTGAGGTTGCCGCAGAGGTGACAACGGTGGTGCCGGAGACCGTGATCGACACGGTGGACGTGCCCGACGAAGTGGAAGCCGCGACTGAAGTTGCGGTGGAAGTGACGACTGTCGTGCCGGATGCAGACGCGGTAGAAGAGACCGGTCTGGACGGAACGGATGTGCAAGCTGAAGTTCCGGATGCGGACATTGCAGAAGCCGACACGGTGGACGCCGCCGAAGAAGTGACGGCAGTCGTGCCGGATGTTGATGCAGTTGATGCAGATGCAACGGACGCGCAAGCAGACGTTGTAGATGCGGATACCGCGGAAGCCAACGACATCGCGACTGAAGTGGCGGTGGAAGTGACGGCGGTCATGCCGGATGCAGATGCGGTAGAGGAGACCGGTCTGGACGGAACGGATGCGCAAGCTGAAGTTCCGGATGCGGACGTTGCAGAAGCCGACACGGCCGAAGTCGCACCGGAGGTCGTGAGCGACCCGTGTGTTGCGAAGAATTGCAACGACGGCAACGCGTGCACGGAAGATCTGTGCGCAGTGAAAGCCGGTTCAGCACTGTGCATCAACCTGCCGCTCACCGCAACGGTGTGCAGTGACGGCAACGCATGCACCATCGGCGATGCGTGCACCGGAGGCACATGCAAGGCCGGCAGTCAAAAGACCTGTGAGGACAACAATCCGTGCACGTCGGACAGCTGTTCGGCTGAAACGGGCGACTGTGCGTTCTCGCAGAAGAAGCCGTATCTGGAGGACGGCTTTGAGTACACGGCGATTGATGACGCGAGCAAGAACGGGTGGAAGTTCGGCGGCATCACGGACACCGTGAAGCAAAGCTGGACAATTACCAAGGCCAAAGAAAAGTTGGCCAAGGATGGCGGAGTGGCAGGGCTCGGAGTGCAGAACGCATCTCTGAACACGACCATCACGGCGACGCATCTGTTGCCCAAACTGCCGCCATCTGGCGCTGTGGTGAAGATCTTCTTCACCTTCTACCACCCTTCGGGCTCCGAAGCATACAAGATCGGGTGGCGGGCGCTGGACAGCGACGGCAAGGAAGTGGCCGGCGATGCGCTGGCGGCGCCACCGAACGGGACCGACAAATGGGATACGGTGCCCATTCCAGTAACGGCAATGGCGCTGGAACTGTTTCTGACTGCGGGGAACCAAAAAGGTACCACGGAGGTGTCGGTCTTTGACGCCCTTCAGGTGGCGGACAAGGCCTGCCTCAAGTGACCAAAATCAGATGCTCGCCTCGCGGAGGCGCAGGCGTGGCATCGGGCCCGTACGTGGATTCACATCCATGGTGCGGGCTCTTTTTTTATTTCTTGCACAAAATGCGGTATGATGCTGGCATGAAAATTTCACCATATTCTTTAGGCGAATGGTTTGCGGGCGCTTCGGTTATTATTGCGATCATTAGTCCGTTCATACTCATACCTCTTAATTGGTACGCGCCATTGCAGTCCGTACGATTTATTGCATTAGGTGTGGCGGTAGCGTGTGCAGGCGTCGCCGGATTATTTTTTTCGCGCCGATTATTTATGGTTCGTCATTCGGCCGTAACGCTCGCCATTTTGTTTACCCTATGGATGGTTACTCGTTCAATTATTTCGCCAGATGCGCGTATGTGGTTTGGGTCGTGGACGCGATTTGACGGATTATGGATGTTTATTATCGCCACATTTTTTCTGATAATGTGGTCGGTATATTTTCACAAAAATGAACGTGCGGTTTCGTGGAGCGCCGGAATTTTTTGTGTCGTGGCAATTGGAACCACCCTTGCATCACGATATCTGCCGGCAACGCCGTGGTTTTCGGCATTTACTGAACCGCGATGGTCAGGATTTACCGGCAACGCCTTATACTTATCCGGTACCCTCCTGCTGGTTCCGTGGGCCGCCTCGCGCGCGCGCGAGTTGTGGCGAAATAATTACGGCACATTTATTTCTGTCGGAGCATTGGTGGTGACGCTTGCGTTGCTTTATAAATCTTTTACTCGTAGCGCGCTCATTGCGGGTGGTGTGGGGATCCTCGTTTGGTTTATTAATGTGCGGCTTAATCAAATTATCAAGGGGGTTTTGGCGCTTGCTTTAACGGGCACCATTATCGGTTTATTAATGTGGATTCCCCCGAGGCCGGTCAGTGTCCGTTTAATCTTGGCGCGTGTTGCCGTGGAGGAATTTATGCGGTCACCAATTGCGGGATACGGATGGGGGAGTCACGTGAAACAGATTGCCGCACACGCGCGCGATATTGCGCCCATCGTATATGGAGAACAGGTAATAGATACCTCGCACAGTTTTGTGCTTGATCTTGCGCTCGGTGGCGGTTTGATTGCTCTCCTATTGCTTGTTGCCGGCACGTGGTTTGTGTGGCGTCAGAGCAACCCCATAGAACGCGCAACTTTAGCCGCACTTGTGGTGTGGGCTTCTCTCTCATTTGTAAATCCATGGAGTGTGGCAGGATATGTTTTTTTTGTGGCAACCATTGTGGCGCGTACGCCGTTAAAACAGCAACAAAAAAATGAAATAATTTTTTCGTCCCTTGGGGTGATGGTATGTTTCCTGCTTATAGGGGGCGGAATATTTACGAGTGTACGGGTGGCGCGTGACGCGCGCGCGCTGACGCAGGGTGAGATTTATTTTGACTGGTCGCCGGTGCAACTTGATCGGTTGATACAAACGGCTTTGCGCGGCACGGCGAACGAAACAAATCTTACGGCGGTTCTGCGTCGCGCGGACGAATTTAAACTTTCCGGCGTAGATGCCCACAAACTTTCTTCGGTTGCCACCAGTGCCGCAATTATTTTTCCGGCGCATCGCACGGCATGGTTGCAAAGCGCGCTTGCGTATAATGATTACGCATTGCAATTGACACCGGATCGCCCCGACACCTTGGTGCAACGCGCAGATATATATCGTGAACAGGGAAATAAAGATGCGGCGTTGGCAACGTTACGCAATTTTATCGCACGCAACCCTCAACTGCCGCAGGCGCACTTTTTTTATGCGGTTATGCTATCCATTTTAGGACATAATGCCGAGGCCGTTTCTGCCGTTCAACAGGCGTTCATACTTCGTCCCGCCGACTATTGGGAAGTGGAACAGCGCACATGGGCCGTGGAATTATTGGCTAACGCCGCCGTTGTAACATCATCGCCTCGGTAGTCATTTGCGCAACGGTGAGTGAAGAAATAAATGCGTCCATGAGCGGCGATGGAATTTTTTTAAATGAATAATCGTTGAGAATTAATTGGTGCAGATGTGGCCACATACTTTTTGCATCATTCAAAAAAAGCGCGGATGATGCGGCAATCCAGTGTGCGGTTGCGGCATGGTTGTTTAATTGCGTTGCTTGTGTGGCCAAGATAAATGCCGCAGTAAAATTTTTTTGCGCCAGCGCCAGTTGCGCACGTTGTATCACAATCGGAAGACGCGCCGGCGTTTGCCTATCGGCGCTCCGCAACCAGCGCTCGGCAGTGTCATAATACGATTGGTCACCGGTGGTTGCGGCGAGTTGCATGGCGCTGACGCCAATTGAATATTGCCAGAGCGCGCTGTCCTTGTGGACAGTCGCTATACGTTGGGTGAGATCAAAAAAACTCGGTATTTGTTTTGGATATACAAGCGCCGTTTCGCGCATCGTGTCCCACGTTTCATATAAAAAAGATTTTGGAATCGACGGGGGAGTGCTCGGTACGCGACCACTCATAATAGAACGCACCTTCTGCATAGGCAAAATAATGCCGAACCAAAAAATAATGATAATCATAACCGCGGTGCCAAATGACGCCAAGGGAAACATTATTTTTGGTATCGTAAATTTTTTTTGTATGTTCAGCGGTGGTGCTCGCTCGGCAAGCGCCGCAAGCACCACCAGTGTGGGAATAAACGATCCGTGTGTTTCAAATGAAGCGGCAATTTGCAATTCGCGCGCCACAAAAAAACTGGCGACAACCATAACCCACCAGCGGTCGGCAAGATTTTTTTTATAGATAGTAACGAGCGTCGTTCCGATGGCAATGAGCAGTGCCGCATAGCCAGAGAGACCTAATAAACCACTCGTTGCCGCCAATTCAAGATAAAAATTATGTGGTTTGTCCGGAAATGATTCCGTTTCACCAAAGCGGTTTAAACGTGGGTCAAAATATTTATCCACGACGGCACTATATTGCCCCGGCCCCCATCCCGCCACAGGGCGTGCCAAAAAACCACGCCACGCAATGAGCCAATTTGTCGCGCGCGACGCGATAGTTGTGGTCGTGGTAAATCTGTTAACGTAATCGGTATAGCGCCAGCTGACGGCGCCAAACAGAACAATGAGCAACAAGACGCCACCAATGAATAGCCGGCGTGAAATAGTTAGTACCAGTGCGAGACCCACAAGAAGCGTTGTTATGAGTGATGCTCGTGCTTGCGTTAAAATGAGCGCAATACCGCCGAGCAATGCGCCGGTCACCACTAACCAGTTACGCCATTCTTTTTTTTCTGCAACCATCGCTATCAAGGATAAAGATAGATACGTTCCCAGAATGACGGCATTGCCGAGGGTGCCGCCCACACGGCCACCGGAAAATGTGGGCAGAAATTGTGGAAACACCGCTTGCGCAATGGCAATGAGAGACATGAGCGCCGTGGTAACCACGATGGCACGTTCAATTTTTTGTGGCGCTTCTTTCCACGTTTTCTGCAGAGCAATAAAAAGTGGTAGGGCAAAAAGTAACATCATTACACCGAGCGAACGTTCCCACGATCCAAAAAAACTATCAAAGGGCGCCACGCTAAAAATGGTTGCAGTGAGTTGTGTGACAATAAAAAAAAGCGCGGCACCTGAAATGAGGGTGACGCGCGTGGGGTGTGTCGCCGTCCGGAGCGATGAAACCGCAAGAATACTTGCCGCGCACACACTGATTAACGAGAACCACACGAGGCGCGCGCTTGCCGACGGATAGGGGAGGCCGCCCCATAACACGAGCGGCGAAATTACCGTCGCAATGGCGCACCAATGGAGTGGTTTCATGCCGTATAGTATAAAAAATTTGCGACGCAACGTCAATGTTAATTAAGAGCCTGTTTACAATCTCGTGGTACCCGTTCTGGAAACTCCTGTTTTTGAGCGAGAAACGAGACGGAGCGTGAAGTGTAATGGTATTACGCTGAACGCGAGTCGAAGTTTCGTAGCCAAAAACAGGAGTTTCCAGAAGAGGGGGAAGATTGTAAACAGGCTCTAAGAGGCCAACCATTGATTTTTTATGCGTCGTTCGCTATGATATTGAAGTTATGAGACGACTGTTTATTGTGGCGACACACGCGCTTATTCTAGCGCCGTTAGTGTACAGCAGTGCACTTCTCAATCATTTTATCGTACCACGACAGGTCTGGATGGTGCTGTGGTTTGTTATTGCCGTTGGCGCGCTTATGATGTGGCTGTGGCAGAATGGCGCACGTATTGAACTGCAAAAAGTTGATATTGCGATTGGCGCGTTATTGGTTATCACCACCATCACCGCAGTATTAGGTGTTGATGCGACGGAAAGTTTTTGGAGTTCGGCATGGCGGGGGGCTGGACTGTTGTTTTGGTGGTTGTGGTTTTTTTGGTATCTTGGGGCGCGCGTTATCCAGTGGCAGACGCATGAGTGGCGACTGTTTATTGTGTCGCATGGTGTGGCGCTCGTCGGCACCGTACTCATCGTTATTGTTCAATTATTTAATCCCGAATTTGTGCCCCTATCAAACGGTGATCGTCCGAGCGGACTCATTGGCAACAGCATTTTTTTGGGCATGTATGCGGCGCCGTATGTCTTTTTGCCGTGGTATGTTTTAGCCGAGCGCAAACGCTTTGCTATTTCTCTTACGACGCGCACGAAAATCATGGCAGTGGTGGTAAGTATAAGCGCAGTGCTGGTTATTTTAATGACACAGGCGCGCGCATCGCTGTTGGCAATTATTCTGGGTGGCGCGGTAACGGGGGTCACGCTTTTGTTCAGCACCCGTCATGATACGACGTATAAAAAAGCGCGTCATGTCGTTGCCGTAATTGCGGTATGTGCCGTGGCGCTGTTTGCTTTGCTTGCCATGTATGGGCAGGCAACCAATAGCGATAAAATTAAACGCCTCACTTTTAGCAGTAACTATGCGGCAACACTGAAGAGTCGTTTGGTGAATTGGGGTGTGGCGCTTGCGGCGGCGCGCGAGCGTCCGTTTACCGGATGGGGTTTTGAAAATTATCGCACGGCGGTAGAAAAACATTACAATCCGGAGCTGGCAAAATACTCATTCATGGAAACACGCATTGATAAGCCGCATAATGTGTATATTGAATGGCTCGTTACCACGGGGATTTTTGGTGTGCTCGCTTGGGTGGCTTTGTGGTTTTTATTGGCGCGTTTTCAGTTGCCACCCGTGTCTCGTGCGTTGTGGCTCGGCGCCATAACCGCATCGCTCGTGCAGGATTTTTTTGCTTTTTTTACGATGCAAACCATTTGGATGCTCGGAATATATCTGTTGCTTGTCACCGATCTGCGCGCCACTGCCGTGCGCGAAATTACCCTCCCGCCGTTACGCAAACATTCACGCGGTTGGATGGTGGTTGGCGTTGTTATTTTTTATTTACTCGCCTCGGTGGTGTGGTATGGCGTTGTGGGTACGGCGCGCAGTGCCTATTACACGCAAGCCGCAGTTACTGCGCAAGCAGAAGGTGATTTTTTAGAAATAATCAAACGATCGCGTCAGTCGCTTGATGTAGTTTTTGCCGGACCGTATCCGTTTGAAACATGGCGATGGTCTGCGTACGCTCTTTTGACTGATGCGGCCGCACGACCGTCGCTCATTGCCGGTTTGCCGGAACAGGAACGCATCGCGTGGCGTATTGAAGTTGATCGTCTGGCGCGGACAACGGCAGTACTGATGTTGCGTCATGACGGTTCCGCGCACTGGAATATTTTTGCCGGAAAAATTTTGTATCATCTGGCGCTGGCTACCAGCGATGCGGAACCGTTAGCAGAGGCAGAAAAATATTTTTTGCGCGCGTTGGCGCTTTCGCCGGAGCGGCAGGAATCAATGTTAATGATGATGTATGTGCGTGCGGTACAGGGAGATTATGCGCAGTCACTTGATTGGCTCAAACGTTCCAGTGAGGTTGCCTCTGATTTTGAGTTTATCAACGGGGTAGATTTCTTGGCGCGGCGTTTAGAACGCCAGAAAGAGTACGTTCTACTCGTAAACCTGTACGAATGGCGCGCCGCCAAGGTGCAAACGGCGCCGGCGTATGCAGTTCTTGCCGCGGCGTATGCCGCCGCAGGGCAGAATGATAAAGCACGAACTGCGGTGGCGCGCGCCGTTGCCATAGATCCGTCGTACGCCGCTGAAGCAGAATTATTCCTTTCAACATTACCCCGTAAAAAATAAAGTATGCACCTATCTTCCGTCATCAAAAAAACAGAATTTTTCACCGAGTTATTTTTATACGCGGCATGCCTCGTACCGCTCATCATTGCGCAGGACTCATCCATTTTTCCGTTTGTGTTTCCCAAAGCAATTTATTTTGAAATAACCGTGGGGGTTGCGTTGGTGGGTATGGCCGGTTTGTGGGGGCTCTCGGCGCCGAGCCGTCCGCGCCGCGGGCCGTTTATCGTCGTGCTTATCACGTACGCCGTCCTGTTATTTATTTCCAGCATGCAAGGGATTGATCCGCCGCGTTCCCTGTGGAGTAATCATGAACGCATGACCGGTGTTATTTATGTGTGGCACGCGATGATGTTTGGCCTGCTGGTGGCGTGCTATTACTACATGAAGCCGGAGCGCCTCAAATATTTTTTGTGGTATGTGTGCGGCGTTTCTAGCGTGGTTGCTCTTTCCGGCATCGTGCAGGCGTTTAATCCGAATTTCTTGATTTCCATGAGTAAGCGTGCGGCAGGCACCTTGGGTAATCCGATTTATCTGGGCGGATTATCCGCGATGATGCTGGTATTAAATGGCTATTTTGTTTTTGCAGAGCGACGCTCGCTCTGGCGCTGGTTTTTTGTGCTCGGCGTGGTACTGAATGGTGCCGCGTTATATTTTAGTGGTACGCGTGGCGCCGCCGTTTCATTATTTGTTGCGGCCGTGGTTGCGATATGTTGGTATGCGCCGCGCGCATGGCTCAGCGAGTATAGAAAACATTTTATCGCTACGGTGGTGGCAGGTGTGGCAATTGTCGGACTGTTATTTGTGCTGGTGCGTGCAGATGTGATACCAAATGACAGCACCATTAATCGTCTGTTTGATGCGCGCGGATTTACGACAACGCTCTCTACCCGCGTGATTGCATGGAAGATTGCCTATGAAGGGTTTCTTGAAAAACCGGTGCTCGGTTGGGGTCCGGAAAATTTTTTCTACGTGTTTAATAAATATTACAATCCGAAGTCATTGTTGTTTGGCAGTTACGAAACATGGTTTGATCACGCGCATAATGCGCCGCTCGATATTTTGGTGACGCAAGGCGCGTTGGGGTTGTTCGTTTATCTTTCATTGTATGTGGTGGCGTGGTGGCATGCGATACGCACTCGGCCGCAAAACGGTACCGATGAATTGTTGACGGTAGTGTTATTGCTCATGCTCGTTATGCATTTTGTGCAAAATTTATTTGTGTTTGATCATCCGGTGTCCTACGCATATTTTTATTTATTTTTTGGCGTACTGGTGGCGCGTTACTGGCACAGAGATTCTCCTCTGCAGGCGCAATTAATTACGGCGCGTCAAACGTATCCGGCAGTATTGGTAGTGACGCAGGGTGCGCTTTTGCTTCTGGTTATGTATATCTCCGTGCCATCTATCAGGATGAATTCGCTGGATTATCAGGCGCAAGTTGTGGCGCGCACGGGCAATTTAAAAGTGGCACAGCAATTATTTCAGCAAGCGCGCGCCATTAACGGGCCGCACCTTCCGGATGTTCTGCTTGATATTGGCCGCGTCAGTCAACAGCATATTTTTCCGGAAAACGTGGCGGAGCGACAGGTATTTTATCGCTATGGGCTGTCGGCGCTTGATGAGTTGATTCTCAAATATGAACGGTACAATTTACTCGCCGTTTTGATGCAGGCGCAAAATTTAACGGTCGGGGTGCAAGCTGGAAACAAAACACTTATTGCGCCCGCAGAAGCGGCGTATCGGAGTGCGGCACAGTTAAGTCCTTTACGTCAGCAAATTTATTATTCGTGGGGACGATTATATTATTTGACGCGCCAGAATGTAGAAGGGGTAAAAATTATACAAAAAGCAATTGACGCCGAGCCGCGCGTCGCCACCTCATATTGGTATATGGCGCTATTCTCCGTTGATTTTGATGCCGCAAAAGCGGTGCAAGCGCTTAATAAGGCGTTGGAGTTGGGTTATGAGGTACGCGGAACCATGAATGTGCTCATTTCGGCATCCATTTATGCGCGTGCCGGTGAATATGCAAATTCAGCCGCCCTGTACGAACGAGCGCTGGACGATTCCCAATCAAGGGATTGGGGCAAACCAATAATTAAGGACGCGTATGAAACAGCCGGTAAAGCGCGGCGGCCGGAATTACAAAAGCGGATTAAAGATCTGTTTCCGGCGGAGTTTAAGAAATAATCTGTGACATCAAAACCTCTTATTATTGTACTGTCTACCGGATTTGCGCCGCACGTTGGTGGCGCAGAAGTTGCAGTGCAGGAGTTATTGGTACGATTGCGCGATCGGTTTGATTTCGTGGTGGTGACGGCGCGGATGGATGTGCGATTACCGGTGCGTGACCGGTGGAACGGTATTCCGGTGGTGCGCGTGGGGTGGGGAAGTGCATTAGATAAAACGTGGTTGTTAGTTGCCGGTCCGTGGCAGGTGTGGCGTTTGCGGCCGCAGGCGTTATGGGCCGTGATGGCCAGTTATGCCGGCGCCGCCAGTTGGATTGCTGAACGCTTGTTAGGGGTACCCTACGCGTTGATGCTCCAAGAAGGGGATGATTTGTCTGCGCTTGAACGACGGCTCGGTGTGTTGCGTGCGCCATTCAAATGGATTTTTCGTGATGCCACCGCAGTCCACGCGATTGCGCCGTTCTTAGGTGATTGGGCGCGCGATCACGGCGCGCGCGCCGCGGTTATTGTTATTCCAAACGGGGTAGATGTTGCGGCGTTTAAGATTTCCGATGCAGAGCGTACCGCAGGGCGTTTGCACGTTCGTCATGAATTAAATATTCCACCAGACGCCGATGTTGTCCTGACTATTTCGCGTCTTGTCATAAAAAATGGTATTGCTGATTTAATTTCTGCCGTAAAACATATCCCGACGGCGCATCTCATTGTGGTCGGCGACGGTGAATTGCGCGACCCCTTGGCGGTACAAGCCGCAGAAGTGCGGGATCGTATACATTTTGTGGGTACACAACCGCCAGCGGAAATAAAAAAATATGCCGCCGCATCAGACATTTTTTGTCGCCCCTCTTTGAGCGAAGGACTGGGCATTGTTTTTTTAGAAGCAATGGCCATGGGGTTGCCGGTTGTCGCCACGCGTGTCGGCGGCATTCCGAGTATTGTGTCTGACGGCAAAACCGGATTGCTGGTGGCGCCGCATGCGCCGGAGGAATTAGCAACGGCTCTGGTGCGCGTACTACATGATTCTGCGCTTCGTCAACAATTAATTTTGAACGGTTTTTCCCACGTGCAGAATTTTGAATGGCACCGGTTGGCGCCTCGTTTTTCAGAATGGTTGGCACAGGCGTTAGAGCCTGTTTAGAATCTTCCCCCTCTGCTAAAAAACGATTGACAAGGTGCCCCTCATTCTGTTATCCTGTACTTTACTATGAACAAACCTCTCATTGGTATCATTGCGGTCGGTATGGTCGGCGGCGCGCTGGAGCGTTATTTTGTTTCATCCGGATACACCGTCGCGGTGTATGATCCGCCAAAGGGATTTGCCGATGCTGACGTGCTCCAGAAGTGTGATTATATTTTTATCTGTGTGCCAACACCTTATGACGAAGCCAAGGGCGGATTTGATCTGTCATATGTGGAAACGGCGTTCAAATTAATTCCGGAGGGTAAGACCGTCATTATTAAATCAACGGTTCTGCCGGGCACCACGGAACTGTTGCAGAATAAATTTCCACATCTCAAATTACTGTTTAATCCGGAATTTTTAACGGAAGAAACGGCAGATCAAGATATGAAATTTCCGGATCGCCAAGTGGTGGGATATACCAAGGAAAGTTTTACCGTGGCCGGCGATGTTATGCAGATTTTGCCGCTCGCCCCGCTGGAACGTATCATTCCGGCGACTGAGGCCGAGATGGTAAAGTATTATGGCAACACGTGGTTTTCGGTGAAAGTGGTTTTTGCGAATCAGATGTATGACTTGTGTCAAAAATTAGGTATAGATTATGATCGCGTCAAAGAAGCGGCCTGTGCGGACAAACGCATCGGCCGTTCGCATTTGGATATTTTTCACAAAGGATATCGCGGTTACGGCGGCAAGTGTTTACCAAAAGATACGCGAGCGCTTATTCAAATGGGCGACCGCGTTGGCGTATCCATGGAGCTGTTAAAAACCGTAGAAGCGATTAACAACGCCTTGATCCAGCAAAACAGTTTGGATCGTGATCGTTAAAAAATATGAAATACCTCGTCACCGGCGGCGCAGGATTTATTGGAGCGAATGTGGTGGAGCAGTTGCTTTCTGCCGGCCACTCGGTGACCGTGCTTGATGATTTGAGTTTGGGCAAGCGCGAACGCGTACCGGCGGCGGCGCAATTTATTCAAGGAAGCATTACGGACGCGGCCACCTGTGCCAACGCCTGTGCCGGCCAAGACGGCGTGTTTCATTTGGCCGCCATTCCCCGCATGCCGCTATCCATTGAAAAGCCGTTTGAAACGAACGAAGTAAATGTTGATGGCACTCTGCGCCTGCTCATCGCGGCGCGTGATGCCGGTGTCAAACGGTTTGTGTTTTCTTCTTCGTCCAGCGTGTACGGGCCGCAAGACACACTGCCGTTTATTGAATCAATGAAATGTCACCCTTTGTCGCCGTATGGTTTGCAAAAATTAGTGGGCGAGCAGTGGTGTGCCTTGTTCACGGAATTATATACCTTGCCCTGTGTTGCCCTGCGTTATTTTAATGTGTACGGCGGCCGGTGGCATGAAGCGTCTGGATCATATCCGCTCGTCACCGCGTTGTTTATTAAATTAAGAAAAGAAGGGAAACCACTTACGCTAACCGGCGACGGGGAATACCGACGCGATTTTACCCATGTCACGGATGTGGCCCGCGCTAATATTTTGGCTATGGAATCCGTGAATATTAAGGGTGGCGAAATTTTTAATATTGGCGCCGGTAATAACGCTTCGGTCAAAGATGTTGCGGAAATGATCGGCGGTCCGGTTGAATTTATTCCGGAACGCGTCGGCGATCCGCGGGTGACGCTCGCCAACAACAGACACGCAAAAGAAATACTTGGATGGGAGCCGCAGGTGAAACTGGCGGACGGGATTCAAGAACTCAAAAAAATTGCAGGACTCTGATGTTTTTTAGCCCTTGACATTACAGTTGTGCGTGATATGATGGCATCATAATTCATTTTTTTAGTCAATCTGAAGGTGGGACAAAAAGTATCTCTGGAGATGGTCGCTGATGTCGCTGTTATGGCGACCGAGCGACATTTTGAAGTAGTGGCCCTTATAAAGGGTCAGGGTGTGGAAATTGCAACTATACGGGCGGATATGGATCAAGTCAAAGCCGACGTTGTGCAAGTCAAAGCCGACGTTGTGCAAGTTAAAGCCGACGTGGCCCAAGTAAAGGCAGATGTGGCCCAAGTAAAAGCAGATGTTGGTTCAATTAAAGCAAAGATGCTATCGTCTGAACTGTCAGCTGATCAACGCCACGAGGAATTGCTTAACGCAATACGTGGATTTCGTGGGATGTCGCAGGTAGCGTTTGCGCGGTAATACATTACCGCCCTTTTCCGTACAACACCACGTGTATTGTTTTTAACAAAATGGTGATATCCAAAAAAAATGATCTATTTTTTAAATAATATAAATCGTACTGAAATTTTTTCATTTGTTGCGCCAATGTTTCGGCGTACGGATAATTAATTTGCGCCCAGCCGGTAATCCCCGGACGCACCAAATGGCGCACGCTAAAAAATGGCGTATGACGTTCAAACTCATGCACAAATTGCGGACGCTCCGGCCGCGGGCCAATCAAACTCATTTCGCCGCGCAAAATATTTATCATTTGCGGCAGTTCATCAATGCGCATTTTTCGCAGGAGCGCGCCCACGCGCGTAATACGCGGATCGTTGACCGAAGTAGTTTGCGCGCCGCCAATTTCTGCGCTCCCATCTGCCGCAAGCACCCGCATCGTGCGTAATTTATACACGTTAAATTTTTTGCCATTATGTCCGACGCGTTCCTGTTTAAAAAAGAGCGGTCCGCGATCAGAAAAACGCACGACCAGCGCAATAAACGGGAGCAAAATCCCTAAGATTGCCAACCCCACTAATGCGACCATATAATCCACCACCCCGTGCAAACTGGTGTACAGCACGGCGCGCTCCGGATGAATATGTTCAAAAAACCACTGTTCGCCAAGCGATTCAACTTGTATGCGACCGGTTAATGATTCAAAAAAGGTGTCGCCGGTAATGATTCGTACGTGCCAAAAAAGGAGCTCATATAATTCGCGATTTAATGCCGCGGTTTGCGCGTCGCTTCCAACAACAATCAGATTTATTTTGTGTTCCGATACCAGTGCGCGTATGGGTGTTGCCGCAGAGAGCAGGGGAACGGCGCGTGATGCGTGGGCAAATAACGCAGGCGTAGAAGTAACCACCCCCACCACTTTATAACCAATCTGTCTGTTTTCGTGTAGCGTGGTGACGAGCTCGGCAAGCTCTTTGTTTGGTTGAATAAAGAGCGCGCGCGGGCGCGCCGTGAGATGCGCCAGCGCACACACCATGCGCCACGCAATAACCAACAGCCCCCACAGCACAGCCAAGAGCAGTAAATTTGTTTTTGGTGTTATGCGCCATGCCGGTACTAAATAAAAAAGGGCGATGGCGCCGCCGAGCGCCATGACCCACACCTGTACAAATCGTCTATAAAACATCAACGACGGTTGGATAACGTATAAATCGTACAGTCCGTTCGCGTACAATAATATGATCCACAGGGCCCCGACTACCCCCATCGGATTGGCGTGTGCACGCCACAAAATGCTAAAATCACCCGTGCCATAGCGGAGCACAATCATCAGCGACAGCGCCAAGAGCAGTGCCACCACATCGCCCAGCAAAATCACGATTTTTTTCTTTTTGACAGTTGTCATTTCAATGCGTATAATTACGGCCTGTTATAACATACTCCTCTTAAGAATTCAAGCGCGCTATGTCAGAACAATCTTTACCACCAGACGTTACCGAAGCGGAAACCGTTGCGCCGCTTTCAACTAAATCAGTGCTTTCTGTGGGCGGAATATTAATTCTTGCGGCGATTAGTTTCTTCGGTTATTTGCAGTATCAAAAAAGCGCGCTATGGGAAATTCCTTCGCGTGCGAGTATAGCGGATAAACCGGAATTAGCGGCCGCGTATGATCGCGCCTCTGCACTGCAAGCGAAAATTAGATCAGGCGAAGTGGATGTAAAACTCCCGAGATTTTATATTGACGTTGCGCAAGATCTCAAAATGATCGGCGACACCACGCGCGACACACAATGGCTCAACGCGTCTCTGCGAATGTTTGAGCGCGGTATTGATGCCACGGATCGGCGCAATACTTTGCTCATCGGTAATGCGGCGCAGTTGGCTATTGCTATTGGGAATCTGTCACTGGCAGAGAATTTTTTGCGCGAGGCAATTGCGGCCGCGCCCGGTGACGCATCGCTTTATATCAATTTGGTTGATGTGTTAGTAAAAAAAGGTGCCACACCGGATGAGGTCATGGGTGTTTTTGCTGAAGGCGAACGACGCATTGTCGGTGGCGCTGATCTCGTCCTGCGTCGCGTTATGTACTATATTGCCGTTGGCAAATTGGATGCCGCCGTGCAGGATGTTGAAGCTTTGCACAATGCAGGTGTTCTTAAAGACAATAATTATGCGGCCGCGCTTGCGGACATTGCCTCAGCGCGTTCTGCTAAGCAAAAATAAATTTTCATGCAGGTACCGCAGATGACACGGACGTTGATAATCGGAGTGCTTACCGCCGCATTCCTGTTTCCGTCTGTTTCATTTGCGCTCATACCGAATGATAATCAGTGGAAGCAAACGACGAGTACGGAATTAATACATCTATCCGATGCGTGGGACATAAGCACCAACGCGCGCGCGGTGGTTGTTGCGGTCATTGATAGCGGCGTTGATATTACGCATCCGGATCTGGCAGAAAATATTTGGGTTAACGAACAGGAACAGCTTGACGGTGCAGATAACGACAATAACGGTTTTATTGACGATTTAAACGGGTGGAACTTTGTCAACAACACACCGAGTGTGCGTCCCAATCCCACTGCGGCATCAAGCACAAAAATTGGGATTCAACATGGTACCGTTGTTGCCGGTATTATTGGCGCCGTGGGGAATAACAATATTGGCGGCGCGGGCGTTGCTTGGCGCGTTAAAATTATGCCGCTCAAAATTTTAGGCGAAAATGGCGACGGTGATTCTGATATGGCCGTGAAGGCGATTGACTACGCCATCAAGCAAAAAGCAGATATCATTAATTTAAGTTTTGTGGGACAAACGCCGAGTCGGAATTTTATTCAGGCGATAAGACGAGCGTATCGCGCCGGCATTGTGGTGGTTGCCGCGGCGGGCAATGCGCCGGAAAACGGCATCGGCATTAATCTTGATATTACACCCCACTATCCCGTTTGTTTTGATGATCCGTTACAAGAAGAAAATTGGGTCATCGGTGTTGCCGCGCTAGACACCGAAGGCAATCTCGCTTCGTTTTCTAATTACGGCAAACGGTGCGTGGACATTTCCGCGCCGGGTAAAAAAATTCCGTCGCTTTTATTTTTTGAACCAGCGCACGGATTTTTTGATTTGCTGGGGGGGACATGGTCGGGGACGTCCGTTGCCGCACCCTATGTAACCGGCGTTGCCGCACTCATCAAAGGACTCCAGCCAACATGGGGGCCAGAGGAAATTCGGCGCGCGCTTTTGGAAAATGTTGATCCCTTAAGAGGCAATGACACCAACGTCGCCGGCCGTGGCATACTTAACGCGTTTAAGGCGGTGCGTTATGCGGCGCGAGGCGGGAATGCGCGTTCGCCGGATGGAACGGTAGTCGCAACGGGACAGATACGTGGCGTGCCTCAAGTCACCTTATTTGATCGTTCGCTCAATTCAGTCATTTCCTTTCCGGTGGCGCGGACGGCGGTGAATGGCACCAATGTGGTTCTGGCCGATGTAGAAAATTCCGGCGTAACCAGTGTGATAGCGGCAGTGCCGGATCGGCGCGGCACGTTAATCAGAATATTTAATCGTGACGGAAAATTGGTGCGCGAATTTAGGCCGTTTGGGTCTGCGGTGCGCACCAGCATATCGCTGGCAAGTGGCGATTTAACGGGGGATGGCATTGATGAATTATTAGTCGGTGCGCCGTCGCGGCGCATGGCACGCGTACTGTCGCCCGAAGGTGTCACGCAGTTGGACATTCCCATTCCGGAGCGCGGAAATTTTTTTCTTGAGATGATAACCGAATCACAACGTCCTTTTATTGCCACGATTGTGCCGCATGCAACGGATTACGCCGTGTATGTTTGGGATACTATCGGTGCGTTTGAACGTTTATACACCATACCGCGTCGCGTCACGGCAAAAAGAGCGGAAGTGGTCGGTGCGGCCGACCGGTTTGGCACTGGCGCGCGGCAATTGTATGTTGCCACCACGAGTGGTCCAACCGTTAACGTTCAGTTTTTTTTGCCGGACGGTAAGCCGGATATTACCTACGCCGCACGCGCGGCTCGTGGCGCGGTGTTTGGATTTACCTTTGGGCCGGTTAACGGAGCGGAAACACCCCAACTGCTTATTGGCTCACAAGCCGGCGGCGTATTAGCATATGATACGGCTTCTGCCGGTGGCATGGTCTCTTCTACCGTAGACACCCGATTGGTGCGTTCACCGTGGCGCGCTCTTTATTTTGGCAGATAATTCTGCTATTATGTTCTCACTATGACTCAATCAGCATCCAAAAAAAATGTAATCGTCACCGGCGGCGCGGGATTTATCGGTTCTCATTTGTGTGAACAGCTTTTGCAGGATTGCCGCGTAATTTGTATTGATGATTTATCAAACGGTTCAACGGGAAATATTGAGCATCTGCTCGGTCATCCGGATTTTGCCTTCATTAAGCATGACATCACCAAAGCGGTAGAACTTGGCGAGCTACCGGAATTAGAACGGTTTCGTTTGCCGGTTTTGGGTGTTCAAGAGATCTATCATTTGGCGTGCCCCATGTCCGTAAAGGATTTTGGCGCCATGCGTTTGCCGATGATGTGGGCAAACAGCGAAGGGATGCGTGTGACGCTTGATTGGGCGGTGAAATATAAAGCGCGCTATGTGTTTACGTCCAGCTCGGTGGTGTATGGTCAAAAAATGTCAGACGCGCCCGTTGCCGAAACGCACATCGGTACGATTGATCATTTGCAACCACGCGCCGCATACGACGAAAGCAAACGTTTTGCGGAAACGCTGGTGCAAATTTATGTTGAGCAATTTGGCGTTGATGCGCGCATCGCGCGCGTGTTTCGCACCTACGGGCCGCGGCTCAAAATGTTTGATAATCAGATGATCAATGATTTTGTGGTAAGCGCGCTGGACGGCGATGAAATGGTAATTTTTGGTACAGAAACGTTTGCGTCAACACTGCTCTATGTTACCGATTGCGTGTCTGCACTCATAAAGTTGGCGCGGGTGGTGGGTCCGGTGGCTCCTATCAACATTGGCGGCGACGAAGAATTTAAAATGACAGACGTTGCGGCGCGCGTCAATGCCGTTGCCGGCACCACGTGTCCGGTGCGTTTTGACCAACAGTTGGATTTTCTTTCCGAGCATCCGGTGCCGGACTTGACCCAAGCAAAAAAACTTTTGGGTTGGATGCCATTGACACGTCTTGATAACGGTTTGGCGCGTATGATTGATTTTGTCACGGCGAACCGTCATCGCATCACGTATCGCGCCTAGCTATGCGCACGCTCGTTATCATTCCCGCGTTTAACGAGGCGGCTACCATTGGTGACGTCGTGCAGAGCGTACCATCTGAATACGTTGTGGCGGTTATTGATGATGGCTCGTCAGATGAAACAGGCGCGCGCGCGGCTGCGTCCGGTGCTGTGGTCGTCCGCCACGCCGTGAATCGCGGTCTTGGCGGCGCACTGCGTACCGGATTTTTATTTGCCCTGCGAGGTGATTTTGATACGGTGGTAACTCTTGATGCTGATGGTCAACATGACCCGCGAGAAATTCCAAAATTTATTTCGGCGTTGCAAAGCGGTGTTGATGTCGTTGTCGGTGAGCGCAAGACCGGCGACATGCCGCGCGCGCGTCAATGGTACAATCGGTTGGGACGGCTGGTGACCAGTGGTTTGTTTGGCACAAAACTGGTGGATACCGAGTCAGGTTTTCGCGCGCTTTCACGACGCGCGCTGGAACAGATGGAACTCACCGCATCGCGCATGGATATTTCGTCTGAAATTATTGCCGAAGCGCACCGCGCGCGGCTGTGTGTTGGCAGTGTTCCCATAACGGTGTACTATACGGATTATTCCCTATCAAAAGGTCAGTCATTGTGGGAAGGGGTGCGCACGGCCGTTCGATTATTTCTTAAATCACTTTCACGCATAGTATGAATCAGCCCATTTTAATGCAGGTTATGCTCACGCTCATTGCGGCCATGACCGTTCTGCGCATTATTTCCCGCGTACGCGCGCGCACGGTGGGAGTTTTTTTTGCCGGTACATGGCTCACGGGAATTTTCTTTTTTTTGATTTTTGTATGGATGCCCGCACTCGCCACGCGCGTGTCGCATTTTTTGGGCGTAGGTCGGGGGGTAGATGCGGCGTTATATGTGGGTGTGGCACTGCTATTTTATTTGAATCTGCGATTATTACTGCGTCTGGAAAAGCAAGAACATTTGATCACGACATTAGTAAGCGAGCTGGCGTTATTACGCCACGAGCAGGAAAAAAAATAATATGGCGCGACACATCGCAATAGTTACGGCGGTGTATGCACCGGTCGTCGGTGGCATGTCAACGGTTGCCACGCATGAGGCGCGCGCAGTAATGAAAATATCAGATGCCACGGTGTTCACGCTTTCATACGCGGGCGAATCACCGGAACCTAATGTGGTGCGGCTCACGGCATGGCCTCGTATTTCTTTTGGCGGCTTTGTGCCACAGATGCTCTGGCGTTTGTGGAATTTTGATACGGTGTATGCGCACCTACCGGCGTACGGATGTATGGCACCGCTGTTATTGTGGAAATTATTGCGCCGCCGCCGTTTAGTCATAACGGTTCATATGGATCCCCGTGGCACCGGATGGCGTCGCGTGGCGTTTGCCTTGGCGCGTCCGTTAATGCGGGCGCTTATTCGCTGTGCAGACGCGGTACGCATTTCATCCGATGCGTTAGCTCACCGCTCGTTACTCGGTGGCGCAAAAAACGTACAGATAATACCGTTTGG
>CAZUSU010000039.1:0-5700 GCA_964623315.1 uncultured Gammaproteobacteria bacterium
GGAAGGCGCGCAAAATTTGGAAGACGTGCAGAAAAAATTAAAAGTTGGCGTGGGCGACCCGTCCGCCATTCCGGAAATTGAACAGCTCATCCGATTTTATTCTGAAAAATATTATGGGTAATGCATAATAAAAAATACCGCACATCCAGCATTGCTGAACGTGCGGTGCGCGACAACGCGTAGTTGTCGCAGGTTCTTTTGTCAGCTCCTAGTCCACCACCTGCACGATGGGGCACACGCCGTCCTTCTTGGCGCGAAGCCACGCGCGGAAGAGTTTCCACGTTTCGGCGCGACTGATCAGCGAAACAGTCAGCCAACCAGCCCAGATGATGCAGGAGATCGCGAGCGCGACAACAGCAGAGGCACTCACAAGGACGCCTGTCTGTAGCATCGTGGTTGAAAACTCCGAGTAGATGGTGAAGAAGATCGTGGCGACACACACGGCGAGCAGTAGCCAGAGCGGCCAGATCGCGTGCCCGCGCAGATGCGGCCAGCGTTGCGTTTCGTAGCCTCCAGTTACACAACCGTCCTCGTCCTGATTCGGCATCCGTGCGCACAGGAGCAGGCCTGCGGCGGACAGCAGTGGAATGATTGCCACGCGCACCCCGAAGATTTTGGGCCAGAGGCGTGGGAAAATTAGCCGTTGCACATTACGGCCATCGAATGCGGGCACGGAGAATGCGCCCAACAGCGGGATTGAGATGATGTTGAACGAGCAGATCACCACCGAAAACACCGCCACGGACACCGCGGAGATGAACAGGAGGAAGACACCAAACAAGAATTTCCAGAAGAGGGTGCACAAGCTGATCTGCGCCGGCCTGTCTTCTGGCTCAGCATTGATGTGCGCAACCTTGAATACAACACCTGACCTGCAAATCTGCATGACGTCCTCCGATTGACGTTGACGGCCAGTCTGTGGTCGTGCAGAAAGGATACCTAGCCGGTGGGAATTTGTCAATACGCGTCTTATCAGATTTGTGCCGGCTATTGAAACGCTACAGGGAAGCCGTGCTCATTTTTATTTAATTTCAAACAGTTTGCGAAGAACGTGGTTACCGTGTTATTCTTGTTTTATGCAAAAACGAACAGGCATTACAACACACCAAAATTTAGCCGCCGGCCATTGGCAGGACTTTACGCTTTGTGAACAGTTGGGAAATATCGGCAGTGAAGTGGGGCGCACCATAAAATATCGCGCCGCCGAACAGCCGGATCGTGCGGGCAGGTAACTATGTTCACCAAACCCCTGCTCATGTTTGATTTTGACGGCGTACTGATGGATACTTTTGATGTTGCGTATGGGGTAAATCTGATAAATTTTCCGGACATGACTCCGGATGAATATAGAGATTTATTTTCCGGAAACGTGTATGAAACGCTCAATCAGCGCGCGCCAAAACCAACTGACGTACCAATGACTGCCGCAGAATATTTTGATTTCTACGAGCAAGGCGTACAAACGCGCGGATTAATTCCACATATGATTCCCGTGGTACGCGCGCTGGAATCCGCGCATCATTTGTCTATCGTTACTTCGTGCACCACGCCTATTGTGGAAAAAATTTTGGAGCGGTCGTCGCTCGCGTCTGATACGTTTGACATTCGCGGTATGGAAATTGAGCGCGACAAAACCAAAAAAATTTATGCGCTCATGGAAAAATTTGACGCGCCGCCGGAGCAGTGTCTGTTTATTACGGACACGGTGGGGGATATTTTAGAAGCACGCGCCGCCGGAGTTGCATCCATTGCCGTGACATGGGGGTTCCATCCGGAAGCGCGCCTCGCCGCCGCCGCACCGCACGCCATTGCGCGCACGCCGGAAGACATTCCCGAAATCATAAAAAATTATTTTTAAAAATATGCCAGAAGAAAAGCCAAAAAAGAAAATCGCCAAAATTATCGTTGACCGCGACGCCTGCATCGGCGCCGCATCCTGCGTTGCCGTTGCCGGCCGCTCGTTCTACATAGATGACGAAAATAAAGCCGTCGTGGTGGAGCCGTGGACCGATGACGAAGAGACGCTTTTGCTTGCCGCACAGTCGTGTCCCACGCTGGCCATACAACTTATTGATGAAGACGGGAATCAGATTTACCCATGAAACTGTTTATTGTTGCAACACCCATTGGGAATTTGCAGGACCTCACGGCGCGCGGGCGCGAAATTTTATCACGCGTGAAATTATTGCTTGCAGAAGATACGCGCGTTACGGCAAAATTATTGGCGCATATTGGCGCCAGCCCCCGTGTGATAGCGCTCCATCATCACACCGAAGGCGCGGCGCTGGAAAAAATAATTAGTGAGTTTAAAAAAAACGGAGAAGCCGCACTTGTTTCTGATGCCGGCACACCGGGCATTTCGGATCCGGGCAACCAATTCATCGCAGAATTATTACGGCGGGGCGTTGTCGTTGAAATTATTCCCGTACCCGGTCCCTCAAGTATCACCACAGCTCTTTCAATCTGCGGTTTTCCCACGGACCGTTTTCGCGTCCTCGGTTTTCCGCCGCACAAAAATAAACGCAATAAATTTTTTGCCGACGTTGCGGCAACGGAAGAAACGGTAGTTATTTTGGAGGCCGTGCATCGCATTAAAAAAACGCTGGGCGATGTGGCGCGGGTGTGCACCGAGCGGCAGATTATGGTGGGTCGCGAACTTACCAAATTGCACGAAACAATTTATCGCGGTACGGCAAACGAAATTGCGGCGCGCATTTCTCCTGCAGAAATGCGTGGGGAGTTTGTTATCGTTATAGCATCCCTGCGTTGAGGAGTGGCGCTCCGGACAATTTTTTGTTAAACTGGCCACACATTCCTATGCCTCGCCGCAACGACCACTACTACCTCACTACCCCCATTTATTACGTCAACGCGGCGGCGCACATTGGCCACGCCTACTCATCCATTGCGGCAGACGTCATGGCACGGTTTCAGCGTCTTCTTGGCAGGCAGGTGAATTTTTTGACCGGCACGGACGAACACGGTCAGAAAATTGCGCGCGCGGCCGAGGCGGCCGGCAAAGGGCCGCAAACGTTTGTAGACGAAATTGCGCAAAATTTCCGCGATCTCAACGGCGCACTCACCATTTCTAACACGGATTTTATTCGTACCACGGAGCCGCGGCACATTTTGGGCGCCCAGAAGTTTTGGGAAGCGGCGCGGGCCGCGGGCGATATTTATAAAAAAGAATACGAAGGACTATATTGTGTCGCCTGCGAACAGTTTTATATCCCAAAAGATCTGGCAGACGGTTTGTGTCCCGTTCACGCCTGTGCGCCCGAGCTACTCAAAGAAGAAAATTATTTTTTTTGCCTGTCAAAATATTCTGATCAACTAAAAAAACATTTTGATGCACACCCCACTTTTGTATATCCGCGGGGTCGCTGGAATGAAATGCGCACCTTATTGGACGAAGGGCTCACCGACATTTCAATTTCTCGCTCGCGCGAAAAATTAACGTGGGGCATTCCGGTTCCGGACGACGACACCCAAGTGATATACGTATGGTTTGATGCGCTCACCAATTATATTACGGCTATTGGTTACGGCGCCGACGAACATTTTTTTAATACGTGGTGGCCGGCTAATGCGCACGTCATGGCAAAAGAAATCAATCGGTTTCATTCGTTGTTGTGGCCGGCAATGCTCATGTCCGCCGGCCAATTACTGCCGGAAAAAATTATTGTTCACGGATGGCTCACGGTGGACGGCAAAAAAATTTCAAAAACAACGGGTAATGTCATTGATCCGTTTAACGAGGCGCGCGTGTGGGGTGCGGATGCGTTCCGTTATTTTTTAATGCGCGAACTGTCGTTTGGCGCGGACGGTGATTTTTCTGAAGAAAAATTGCGCGCGCGTTACACCAGCGATTTACAGCACGATCTCGGAAATCTGCTGATGCGCACCATTGCGATGACGCATAAATATTGTGACGGCGTGGTGCCATCCGCAACCACGGGCGACTATCAAGAATTATGGACGCGCTATCGGGCGCACATGGAAGCGTGGGAATTTCAGCAAGCGCTAGAATGTGTGGGCGAAAAAATTCGTGCGCTTAACCAATATATTGACCATGAAAAACCGTGGGTGCTTATGAAAGCGGGGGAGCGGGCGCGCACCGACGCCGTGTTATACACCGTGCTGGAAGGGTTGCGTCATATTATGCTTGCGCTTCTGCCGTTTATACCGTCTGCGGCAGATCGCGCACTCGCGCAACTCGGGTTTGAGTTTTTTGAGCCGAATTTTGATCGGCTCACCGAGTGGGGTTTATTAAAGTCCGGAACGCCGGTAACAGCAGGTGACGCACTGTTCCCGCCTGTGGCATAATATACCTCTATGGGAACGGCGGATATTGTCATGCTGGTTGCGGTTGCTTTATTTGTCATCACGGGAATTAGGTTAGGATTAGTCCACGCTATCGGTTCGTTGGTGGGTATTGTCGCCGGCGCATTTGTTGCGACAAATTATGGTGCGGCCATTTCTGTGTGGAGCGCGCGGGTCCTGCATTTTGATTTACAGCAACTGGGCAAATGGGTGATGTTTCTGATTATTTTTTTGGTCGTGAGTCGACTGGTGGGATTTGGCATTTGGATGTTAGAAAAATCGTTCGGCATTTTTTTGCGGCTGCCTTTTTTAAATTCATTGAACCGATTGCTCGGCGGCGTATTAGGGTTTTTTGAGGGTGCGCTGGTTATTGGTATGGCCGTACAATACGCAAAATATTTGCCCGTGCCAGAATTAAGTACTGCGCTGGGAACATCAAAACTTTCTACCTATTTTGTGGGCGTGGCACACCTGTTGTGGCCGCTTATTCCCGAAGCGATCAAATCAATCACGGCATAAAAGTATGGCGCCAAAATATTTTGACACGCATACACACGTTCATTTTGAGGCGTTTGCACTTGACAGTCGCGCGGCAACACAGCGGGCACTGGATGACGGCGTGTGGATGGTAACGGTGGGCACGCAATCAACGACCAGTCAGCGCGCCGTGGCACATGCGCGCAGTTTTTCGGCGGGCGTGTATGCGAGCGTTGGTTTGCATCCTAACCATTTGCATCATCAGCCGATTGATGCACACGAGGGTTCGGCATTTACTTCGCGCGCGGAAATTTTTGACCCCACGTATTATCGCGCGCTTGCAGACGACCCGCAGGTTGTGGCGTTTGGCGAAACCGGTTTTGATTTGTATCGGGTGCCGGAGGGTGTCAATCAAGAAGAACTATTACGCGTGCAAGAGAGCGCGTTTCGTGCCCATCTGGATTTATGCGATGAACTTAATAAGCCGGTCATTATTCATTGCCGAGATGCGCACGACCATGTCTTGCGCGTGGTGGGGGAATATCTTGCGGCCGGTCGGCTACCGGCGCGGGGCATATTACATTGTTTTACCGGCACAACGGCTGAAGCCGAAAAACATATTGCCAACGGTTTTTATATTTCACTTTCCGGCATTGTGGCGTTTCCACCCCGCAAAAACGAAACTGAAAATTCACTGCAAGCCGTGGCGCGCGCCGTGCCCGCCGAGCGCCTATTAATTGAAACCGACGCCCCATATTTAACGCCACCTCCGCATCGCGGCGAACGCAACGAGCCGCACTATGTTAAGTATGTCGCACAGGCGGTGGCGCGGGCGCGAGGCGTTTCGGTGGAGGAGCTTGCCGCGCAAACAACGGCCAACGCGCTGGCGATTTTTAAGAT
>CAZUSU010000040.1:0-2385 GCA_964623315.1 uncultured Gammaproteobacteria bacterium
CGCTTTTTCGTTTTCAACTTCCTCATGATAGACGCGCTCAACATTAACTTCCCAAATGTCGTGTGTTGCGCCGTCGCATAAATTTTCCACGGACAATTTTGCCGTGTACATGGCGTGATCTTGATTATTATATTTGTGCATGCCATTGCGGCCAACCGGATACACATTTTTAAATGGCGCGAGCGCGGCGCGAATTGTTGGCATCGCCTCTTCATAATCACGGTCATACGTCGGATATGCTTTTGGCATACGCACGACGCATCCATCCGTAATGTCTTGATACCGCGCAAGTCCGATGCGCACCAATTCTTGGCGCGCCATGTTAACCAACTCGTGATCTTTCATCTGCCACAATTTATCTTTTTCAAACACAAAATATTCCAACCCGAGACAAGTTTTTGATTGATCCGGCACCAATTCCGGCGACCAATTTTTAAAATTCTGAATACGCCCCATGCGCACGGCTGGGTCATGAATGTAAATCCAGTTGTCAGAAAAAAGATGTGGCTTGTTGATGATAAGCGCCACCATAATAAAATCGCGGTAATGCAATTTGTGGGCGGCAGTAATGACATTGTCAGACAGCGCGGGCGACAGGCGCGTCAATAATTCTTTGAGCGGCATGGAAGAAATTATGGCACGGCACGGTTGAGAAATTTTTTTATGCGGCGTTTTAATTTCTACGGACGTGACCTGTGCGCCGTCGTGAAAAAAGATGTTTGGTTCACTGTCAAAATAAAAAGTCGCCAACCCGCTTGCCTGCAAACGGTTGCGCACTCGCTCCCACATTTGGCCCGGCCCCAAACGCGGATAGTAAAACTGTTCAATGAGTGAGGTGTATTTGTTGCGCGACGGCAACAATGCACTGCGGAGCATTCCCCAAATGGACATTCCTTTGATGCGTTGCGCCGCCCACGCCGCGCGAATTTCCGTGGTCGGAATGCCCCACACTTTTTCCGTGTACGATTTAAAAAAATGGTGAAACAGCCGCTCGCCGAAATGGTTCACGATGTAATCCTCAAATGATTCTTCGTGCGGCCGTTTATACATTTGCGCTTTTATAAAACTGCCGATCACGGCAACGGACTCCTGCGCACCCAATTTGCGCAACACCTCAAACGGTTTTATGGGGTAGGTAAAAAAGGTGCGGCGATAGTACACGTGCGACTCGCGTGGCCGACGTAAAAAATCATCACCCATTTCGCGCTTCCAAAATTCCATCACCCACGGCACGCGCGTAAAAAATCGGTGGCCGCCAATGTCAAAACGGTACCCTTTGTATTCATCCGTGCGCGCAATGCCGCCCACGCGATCCGTTTTTTCAATAATCACAACGGGCACGCCGCGCGCGACCAGCTCTGATGCGGCGGTGAGACCCGCCGGACCGGCGCCGATGATGATGACAGGTTTTAAATTTTGACCGGCATTTTCCTGCATAACTGGTGCGCATCTTACGATTTTTGGGGTGAGGAGTCAATATAAAAAATTAACCGGCAAACACGTGTGGTGAACGCGTGTTTGCCGGCCGGTTACTTGCTGGCCGCCGCCGCATCGTTGCGGGGCTTGGACTTGGGGCGCTTGTGTGCTTCTGCGTCCTTGAGTTGTTCGAGCCGCGCCTGTGCCTCGGCGATCTGCTTCTGCACCGCTTCGGGAGATGTGTTCAATTCCTCCAGCAGTGCCGCATGCATAAGCATGACTTGGTCGTGGTCCGTGCCCGTGGTTTCATCCGGACGCACCCACCACCGGTCCGGATTCAGCTCGCCGCTGATCTGCGCAAGCAGTATCAGCTCATACTCCACCCCCTGAATGGAGTTCGCCATGCGATCGCGCTCGAGGAGATTGCCCAGCAGACTGAACAATGTACGCACCAGCAACCGCTGATCCGCTGCGGTTTCAAGATCCGAGCCGCTCTCACGGCCTTCATCCTTGGCCTTCTCCACTTCCTTTTCGTGCTCGGCGACCAAGTCATGAAACGCACGGATGCGCGCGAGTTCGAAACGGAAACGCTTGGTACCGCCGAGGTAGTGGACAACCATGTAGAGCTTGAGGGACTCGTTGTGCCAATTCAACGCGCCGTTCTTCAGAAGCTGCAGGTATTCTACGACTTCATCCAGAAAAATCTCGCCATGCCGAACGAGTGATTTCCACTCCAGCTCACGACCGTTGCGCACCCACACCCGCAGCCACTGTTCGAAGAGATCCTTATCCGGGCCCTCAGGGTGCTGATACCACGGCTGATCACGGAGCTTGTCCCATGTGCCGCGGTAGATGTTCAGCACGATGGCAAACTGGTCCGGCTTGAGCATCGCGATGAGCAGTGAACGGTGCTCTTCGCGCCACTGCCGCACCACGTACCCTTCGTGCGAAATGACGATGAGCGCGCGC
>CAZUSU010000041.1:0-15044 GCA_964623315.1 uncultured Gammaproteobacteria bacterium
TGAAATTGACATGCCGTCGTCTTTGACGGCTGAAATGATTTTTGCCTTCTGCTCTGGACTAATATATTGCGCCATACTGACATGTAGTTATGTTCCTGCTAATGCTAGGAACTAAGTGTCAAGTATACGGGGTACACGCCAATGTCATGATGTCCGCCCGGCTACCCATTGAATTTCAGGAGACTTTCTTGTAGAATGGTTCTGAGTTTGTCCTTGTCACCGCATTCGGACGCTTAGCGATTTGCGCAAGCGCAAAGCGCATTGCTCGCTCGGACGCTTAGCTCAGCTGGTTAGAGCGCCTCGTTTACACCGAGGAGGCCGGGGGTTCGAACCCCTCAGCGTCCATATAAAATCTCCACCTATAGGTGGAGATTTTATATTTGATGAAAGAGGGGTTCGAAGCCGGCTCACGCGTCCGAGCGTGCGCAGGACGCAATCGTGAGCCGGCCGGCCCGAACGCGCCAGATGCGTGGCGCGTGAGGCGAATCCTACAGCACCATTTATTTGAGAGTAAATTCTTCACTTTCGTCATCGCCGTAAATTTCATCGTCCCAATATTTCAGGTAGTTTGGTTTGAGCACCCAGATTTTTGAACCCCACACATTTGTCAGTATCCACCTAATCGTCAGTATGTCGCGAAGATCAGGAAATTTTTTGTACAACAGCTTAATACCCGTTGCCATTTCGGCTGGATTTTTTGCGGGGCGGCAAACACCAAGCCCCTGTATCGCCTTTCTATTCTTGTGATTATTTGGGTCAAACCAAGCAATAGAAAAAGCGACTTTTGGATTTTTTAAAATCATCTTGCTATGTTTTGTGTTCTTGGGGCTGATAAAATAAATCGTCGCCTTTTCATCTATAGCAAAATAAACATTTGCCAGCCAAACATCCTTCTTGTGATGAGAAGCAATCACCAGTAACTTTTGTTTTTTTATAAATTTCAGCGGTTTTTTCATAGATACATTATACCCCAGCCCATGGTGGTTGTCACACATCCCCGATGTGCTATAATTGCATTATTATGTCCCAACGTTGGATAGGACTTGTTTTAATAGCCGTCGGTTTTCATATGGTGTACAAGACGGATTCGTATTTTAGTTTTTTGGGGCGCAACGATTGGGCCGAAGAACATTTTAGCGGTGGTTCACGATTTTTTTATAAATTGATCGGATGCGTCATCTGTTTTTTAGGCGTGCTTGGTGTATCCGGCGTCCTGCAGGGCGCGGCCGTTGGACTACTCACCACCGTGTTTGGTCCAAAATGAGTTATGACGTTTCCCCCCATCAAAGTTGAAAAAATAATTTCATTTGCCGCGCTAAAATCCGGCATGCGCGTTGCGGATTTTTTTGCCGGTCGGGGTCACCTCACCTTACCGGCCGCACAACGGGTGGGTCCGGCGGGGCGCGTGTGGGCGGTGGATCAAAACGATGAATGGTTTCCACAGATACAACACGCGGCGCGCGATGTGTCACTGGAAAATGTGCGCACCATCAGGATGGCCGATCTCATGGACGCCGAGGCGCTTCCCGATATTCCGTCGCACTCGCTTAACGCCGTCATTATTTTTAATAATCAACTGTCAGCAAGCGCAACAGAGTTACTCATTGCGCACGCGGCGCGCCTATTGCAACCGCACGGCTTTTTAATTCTTGGTGACGTTAATAATCACTCACAAAATCCGTATAGAGACGCGCTCGGTTCCGGTACGTCCCGTCACGAAGCATTTCTTTGCGCACATGATCACGGCTTTTCTTTAGTTGACGAATGTGCGCCGAGCCGCTATCATTATGCGCTGAAGATGACCCTTGCCGCATAACCGGCATAACCGCTCAATCACATGCAATTTTTTACGTGGAACTACTGGTTTGCTTTCCCCCCGTTCATTACCCCGCGATTTTTAGTAATCACGTTGTCATTTTTTTCCGCTCTGCTCATTGGCGGCATCATTTTACAAATGCGCGAAGCGGCCATTTCGGATCGTTATATTCGTCAGATGAGCAAACGCATCGGCCGCGCCGCTATTTGGATTGGTGCCATCGGCTTGTTGCTGATGTTTGCCCGCGTACAACGCGCGCCGGTGTTTATGTACCGCTACTGGCTGTTATTTTTGGGTGTTGGTGCCGCAATTTCTGTGTGGCGCATTCAGCGTTATGGTGAAAAGCGTCGTGAGGCGCTGGAACAGGAGTCACGCAAATTTGAACTGCACGATAAATATTTGAACATTTAATGTATGCGCAAGGAGGGGGATCGGGGCGAAGCAGTTGCGCGGCGCGTGATGGAAAGCGCCGGCTATGTTATTTTAGCGAACAATTTTTGCGTACGCGGCGGCGAAATTGATATTGTCGCCCGTGCGCCGGATGGCACCACGGTTATGGTGGAAGTAAAATTGCGCGCTGTGGAACCCCTTGACCACCGCGCGCTCATGCCGCGCAAAAAATTTTTATGTATGCGGCGTGCGGCGGCGGCATGGTGTGTTAAAAATAACGCGTGCGGCCCGCGGCGATTTGATTTATTGCTCATAGTGCGTGCGCGGAAAATCATCTGGTATAAAGGAATTAATTAGTATGAAGCAGAAAGGGTATCTGCGAGAAAAAGCAGTTGCATTACGACAGCGCGGATGGAGTTATCCGATGATAACAAAAAAACTTGGCGTGCCGAAGGCGACGTTATCCTGCTGGTTTAAAGGGCTTATTCCTTCTAAATATGCAAGTGATAAAATAAAAAAGCGACGGCAAAAAAATGTTATGGCTATGCAAAAGAAAGCTCGGGCTATTCATAGGATCAAATGGGAAAAGAGAATAAATAATATTTATGCTTCTGCTGATGAATCGGTGGGGAGGATCACCCCCCGTACCTATCTGTATGATGTTATGCTTTCAATGCTCCATTTATGTGAAGGAAGTAAAAGAATTGATCTAGTGGAATTCGCAAATTCAAATACAGAAATAGTTCGTTTATATATTTTTTTGTTACAAAAGGTTTTTAAAGTTCGGCGATCAGACATGAAAGTATATTTACATTTGCGTTCAGATCAGGATACTAATCGCGAAAATGAGTATTGGGCAAAAATAACCCACATACCGATTCAAAATTTTAAAAAATCCCAATTTGATAAACGAACACTTGGCAAGAAAACCAGAATCGGGTATCATGGTGTTTGCACGATCCAAATAATTGATACGGCAAAAGGACGTTGGATTCAAGATTATTCAAGATTGTTAATTCAACGTTTCAAACCATTTTTTGGCTAGCGTATTTTTGGGCGGTTGGCGCAGGGGTTAGCGCGCGTCGTTGACATCGACGAGGCCAGAGGTTCAAATCCTCTACCGCCCACCAGAAAATGTGTCCTTTATATTTTTTTCAAATCTCCTGCAATCACCACCGGTTTCATCCCCCAAATTTCTTCCCGATAGGCCATGTCCGGCACGGGCCATAGCAGAAAAATTTTTTTGTTAAAGTGAAACGCGAGCCCCATTTCCATGAGCGTGTTCGGCCCCACATAACCGGCGACCCCGTTCTTATCATAGTTTGCAATGAGCACGGCGTCGCTCCACGCAACTTTTTGAAAGTGTGCACGCATGCACGCGTCGTACTTCTGCCAAAACGGGTGAGAGAGATCATCGCCAACGGCTTTTTTTATGGCGTAATACTCCAATGATGAAATAGCATTGCCTTGGTGGTCGGTGCTGGTGAGCGGCGGCATCTGCACGTCGTGTCCACGCGCCGCCAGTGCTCCACGCAACGTATCCATTTCATTAATAAACGCAATTGAACCGCACAACGTAATTTTCATATGCGGTGATTGTAACATTTTTTGCCACAACCCCCTAATATGCGCTACACTACTTCCCAAGTATGACGCGTTTCATTTTTGTTGTTGGTGGCGTAATGAGCGGAGTGGGGAAGGGTGTCACCACCTCTTCACTCGGCTTGCTGTTAAAATCAAAGGGCTTTCGCGTCACAGCCGTCAAAATAGACCCATACATCAATGTGGACGCCGGCACCATGAACCCCACCGAGCACGGTGAAGTGTTTGTCACCACGGACGGCGACGAGACGGATCAGGACACGGGAAACTACGAGCGGTTCCTTGATACCACACTATACAGCGACAACTACATGACCACGGGTCGCGTGTATCAATCGGTCATTGAACGCGAACGCGCCATGGGTTACGGCGGCAAATGTGTGGAGGTGGTTCCCCATGTGCCGCAAGAAATTATTCGTCGCATAGAAAATGCGGCGCGTAAAACAAAGTCGGAAATTGTTTTAATTGAAGTGGGCGGCACCGTGGGCGAATATCAAAATATTTTATTTTTGGAAGCGGCGCGCATGATGAAATTAAAAACGCCCCGTGCGGTGCAAACAATTCTGGTTAGTTATTTGCCGGTACCAACCAATCTCGGCGAAATGAAAACCAAACCCACACAGTATGCCGTGCGGACGTTAAATAGCGCCGGTATTCAGCCGGACATGATTGTGTGTCGCGGCCCGCAAGCGCTCGATGAGCCGCGCAAAGAAAAAATTGCCACGCACTGCGGCGTGGCGCCAGAGGATGTTATCAGTGCGCCGGATGTCAAGACCGTTTATGATGTGCCGCTTATATTGGAAGCGCAACACGCCGAGAAAATAATTTTAAAAAAATTTGGACTAAAGCCGCGTCAGCGAGATCTCAAAGAGTGGCGCGCACTTGTCAAAAAAATTCATCACGTACGGCGCGAAGTGCGTATTGCAGTGGTCGGTAAATATTTTGCCACGGGCGATTATGTTTTATCCGATTCGTACATTTCTGTTATTGAGGCGTTGAAACACGCCGGCTGGGCAAACAACGTGCAGGTAAAATTAGAATGGCTTTCGTCAGAAGAATTTGAACATTCTCCCGCGGCGCGCAAAAAATTGGCCAGTTATGCCGGCATCGTGGTCCCCGGCGGTTTTGGCACGCGCGGGGTAGAAGGGAATATCGCCGCCATTCGTTATGCGCGCGAAAACAAAATTCCCTTTTTTGGTTTGTGCTACGGTCTGCAACTGGCCGTCATAGAATTTTCACGTCACGTCGCCGGCCTCCACCACGCGCACACCGAAGAGGTCAATCCCAAATCACCGCATCCGGTGATTCACTTTATGCCGGAACAGGCAAACAATGTGGCACAGCAAAAATACGGTGGCACCATGCGTTTAGGCGCCTACCGATGCACGCTTAAAAACGCCACCATTGCCCGTCGCGCATACGGCGTGTCAGAAATTATAGAGCGACATCGCCATCGTTACGAATTAAATAACGAGTATCGCGCGCGTCTGGAAAAAGCAGGCCTCGTATGTTCCGGCGTTAATCCGGATCGGAATCTGGTAGAAATTGTTGAATTGCCACGCGCCATACACCCGTGGTTTTTGGGCGTTCAATTTCATCCGGAATTTTTATCGCGACCCCTGCGGCCACATCCATTGTTCAAGGACTTTATACGCGCATGTCGCCGGCGCATAAAAAATATATGAAACAGTTTGAACACCAAAGAGATGTCGCGCCGCCGCCGGAACAAACCGAGCGATTAGCTGACGTCATTCCCATGCGCGCGCGTTTGAAAGAAGCGCTCACGGCGCGTTCCGAAACGGCAGAACCATCCGGCGACACCACAGAATTACTCAATGATCGCGCCGCACTGATCAAACAGCAAGAACTGTTAGAAAGAGATCGCGTCTATGAAGCGGCACATGAATTCCAACAGGTCCTGCAGGAGGCCGCCGCAGAACAAGCCAAATATGAAGCCGTGGCCGCGCGCTTTCAAGAAACCGAATCGCAGGGAGCCGTTTCAAAATTTTTATCTTCATCGTTTGGCGAGCGCGCCCTTCTGCAACAGCGAATGCAGGCGCACAAAACAAAGCACGCCAGCATATTAAAATACGCCGCCACTCTGGAACCATCCGCCCGTATTGCCGAAGAAAAACGCACGGCACTGCGCGAAATTACACAGCAGATTGCGCAGATTGACGAGGCGTTGGAGCGGCAAAATAAGAGTACATCCTTGCGGCAATCTGCGTAATAAAAGTATTCGGGGAAAAAAACATCTATTGACACAGAGTTAGCCGCGCGCTACACTGTTTTTGACTAGTTTTAAACTAGTCAATTTTTATACCTATCGTATGTCAAGTCCCATCATGCAGGCGATGAAACAAATCGCCGACGAAAAAGGAATTAAACCGGAAACCGTGCTTGACGCCATTCAACAGGCGCTCGCGGCCGCCTTTCGGAAGGATTTTGGCACAAAAAATCAAAATGTTGCCATTGAATTTGACGCCGAGACGGGCGGCATGCGCGCGTATGATGAAAAAAAGGTGGTGCCGGACATGGACATAGAAGAAATTACGCGTCTTGATGAAGAAGAAAATCGGCTTCGCGAAGAAGCGCTTGCCCGCTCCGAAGAACCGCCGATGCCGGATCCGGATCGTCCGCGATTTAACGCCAAAACAGAATTAATGATCAGCGAAGCAAAAAAAATGCAGGGCGGCGTTTCCATTGGAGACGATTTGCGCTTGCCGCTGGAAATTCCCACGGCATTTGGTCGTATGGCGGCGATGACTGCCAAACAGGTGATCACACAAAAGTTGCGCGAAGCGGAACGCCTGATGATTTACGAAGAGTACAAAAATAAAATCGGTGAAATTTTGCAAGGTACGGTACAGCGTCGCGATGGCAGAAACTTCCTGATTGATTTTGGTCGTTTTAGCGTGGTTCTGCCGCCGGAAGAACAGATTATCGGTGAATTTTTACGTCCGGGCGCTCGGGTAAAAGTGTATGTGGTTTCTTGCACACTGGGTAGCCGTGGTCCGGAAGTCATTGTGTCGCGCGCACATCCCAACATGGTGCGCAGTACTTTTGCGCAAGAAATTCCTGAAATTCAAAAGGGTGTAGTTGAAATTAAAGCGCTCGCCCGCGAAGGCGGATCGCGCAGTAAAGTTGCGGTGTGGAGCGCCGACGAATCTATTGATCCCATCGGCGCTTGTATTGGTCAACGCGGCGCGCGTATCCAAACAATCATCGCCGAATTGGGGGGAGAAAAAGTTGACATCATTCAGTGGGACGCAGAGCCGGATAAATTTATTACCAACGCATTATCACCGGCGCAAGTTGTGGCCATTAAGCTGAACCCAGAAGATAAAGTGGCTACGGTGACCGTTGCCGGTGATCAATTTTCTTTGGCCATTGGTAAGGGTGGTCAAAACGTGCGCCTCGCCGCAAAATTAACCGGCTGGACCATTACCGTGCAACAGCACGAGAGCGAAGCCGTCATTGAAGCCGTCATTGAAGCGGCTCCCATTGAAACACCAACCGAATAATCCCTCACGTATGTTTCGTTCATTTTTCAACACCATCCTGTACCAGCCGCTCTACAATTTACTCATCGCCATTGTTGCCGTCACTCCGTTGCACGACATGGGCGTTGCGATTATTTTGATCACCCTGCTGATTAGATTAGTACTTCATCCGTTTTCCATCGGCGCGTTTCGTTCCCAGCGCATCATGCAACGCATGCAACCAAAGCTCGCCGAGCTAAAAGCAAAACACAAAGACGATAAACAAGCGCTGACGCAAGCGACGATGGCCATGTATAAGGAACACAAAATAAATCCAATATCGTCTTGCTTGCCGATGCTTCTGCAACTGCCCATACTGCTTGCGTTGTATTGGGTACTCACCGCCGGCCTCAAAGAAGTTGATCTGTCTTTGCTTTATTCATTTACGCCGAGGCCGCCGAATATTTCTTCGGTTGCGTTTGGATTTTTACCTTTGCACGAAGCAAGTTGGGTGCTGGCTGTCCTTGCCGGCGCCGCGCAATTCTGGCAGACAAAAATGATGCAGGTCCCGCCGCCCGTCATAAAAACCGAAGGGAGCAAAGATGAGGATTTTGCCGCGCGCTTAAATCAGCAGATGCTTTATATGATGCCCGTTCTGACGGTGGTGATTGGCTGGAGTTTACCGGCCGGCTTGACACTGTACTGGCTCGTGGCGACATTGCTTACCGTACTGCAACAATGGTATATTTTTAGACAACTTGATCACGAAGAAGCCGCTCGCAAAGTCGCTTCATAAAAATCGTACAAGGGAGGTATGCACACACGAACAGGTTCACAGTTGCGCGGCACACCCGTGTGCACTCAGCAACAGATAAAATTAGGGAAGGTGCGGGATGTTATTATTGACACCGATAGCGGGCGTTTGTTCCAAATTGTCGCGCGGACGCGTCTCTTGGGCGGCATGGATGTATTAATTCCATTTGATGCCATCATAGAAATTCGTGATGAAATGGTAATAGTGAAAGACACCGTGGTGCCAAACACGGCGCCGGCGCTTGCGTAGAGTATTATGGAATTGACGCCGCAACTGATTTGCCGCTTGTACCGCGCGTGCGGTGGGGTGGCCGCACCGCTTATGGTGCAGAGATTGCTCGGTAGGAATGGCGTTGCGGTTTTGGCAACGATGACAGCGTGCGCAGAATATTTTGACACCGCGCCAACGTCACCGCACGCCATTGCATTTGAACGCAAAATGCGGCGCGCGCGGCTGGCCGCGTCTCTGGTGGCGCATTTGCCGTTTGTGCGCGCTCTTGCCGTGTGTAATTCATTAGGATTGCACACTGTCCATGAGAATAGCGACATTGATTTTTTTATTATTACCGCACGAGGACGCGCATGGACCGCACGTTTTTTTGTTACGGCGGCGCTCGCGCTGGCGCGTTTGCGTACGGGTGAGGCGCGTCGTGATCCGGTATGCGCCAGTTTTTTTGTTGACGAAACCGTGAGTGATTTGTCGCACTTAATGATTGAACGCGACATTTATTTTGAAGTGTGGCAGAGGGCGTTGATTCCGCTGTTTGGGGCGTCTGTTTTTTTTAAAAATGTCGCTCTGACGGCACCGCACGCGCACACGGGGAGTAAAAAAATATCTCTGGCGCAAAAAGTTTTTGAATTTTTCGCGCGCGCATTTCCGGAATCAGCGGCACGCCACATACAATGGCGTCTGATGCCCGCCGAAGTGCGGGCCTCTGCGGGGCGCGGCGGCACCAATGTGGTGTGTGCCTCCGGCATTATTAAGTTGCATCTGAATGATCGCCGCGTTGCGTTACGTGATGCGGTATATTCAGTATGAACGTCCTCAAAAAAATACCCGCCACCCTGTGGGCCGCGCTCATCGGTTTTTTATTGCCGTGGCAAACGCGCTATTTGATTGAGGTGCCGGCGGTTGGCGCGGTCACGTGGGAGTTTGGCGTTATCAGTGTATATCTGTCGCAGGTGGTAGTGGCAGTATGGTTAATACGTGAGTGGTGGCCGCACCGGCATACCGCACGGATCACCGTTCCTTACACCATACTCGCCTTTATTTTATTACAGTTGGCAATAAGTGCGCAGAAATTTTTGACACTGCAATTATTGGTCAGTGCCGCACTGCTTATTGGTCTCGGTGTCGTATTGCGCCGACGTTTAGAAATTCGTACCCCATTTTTTGCCGCGTTTATTATTAGTTCGGTACTGCAAGCCATGCTCGGATTTTTACAAGTCGTTTTTGGCGGCGCCTTTGCCAGTACGATTTTGGGAATTGCCGTGCATCAGGCATCGGATGCCGGTGCGGCCGTGGTGCTGGCGGCCGATGGCGTGCGTTATTTGCGCGCATATGGCGGGCAACCGCATCCGAATATTTTTGGTTTTCAGATGCTGGTGGCGCTCGTTGCTTTTGTGTCCATTGTGAACAAATCGGCGCTAACTTTGAAACGCGCCCACATAACGCAGGTGAGCGTGGTGCTTGCCGGTGCGCTGGTTTTATCTTTTTCGCGGAGCGCACTGCTCGCGTATCTGTTGGTGGCCGCTCTGTGGTGGTTTGGCCGCGAAAAGTACGGCGTGATGGCGCGACGTATTATGCAACGCAGTTTTATAACGGTCGCGGTGTTATTAGTCGTACTGGCGCCGTTATTTTTTGGACGTCTTATGGTAAAAAATCCGTTGGAGGTACGCTCGGTAAACGAACGCGTCGCTTCGCTCACGGCGTGGCAAAATATTTTTTCTGAATATCGGTGGGGGGGTGTGGGGTGGGGCGCGTACTCCTCGGTAATTGACGGTGCCACGACCGGAGACCGGCGCGTACCGGTGCATAACGTTTTTTTGTTGGCGCTTGCAGAATTCGGTATTGTGGGCAGTGCGCTACTGCTGGCGGGCATAGGGAAATACGCAAAAAAAATGCCGCCGATTTTTTGGTGCGCCATTGCCCCCGCGTTATTATTTGACCATTTTTTATTGTCTCTGTGGGCAGGGATGGTGCTGGGGGCCGTTCTCGTTTTTTCGCTTTTTGAGGACAATTAACCATACTTCCGCACGGACTTGACAGCTTTATTTTCATGAGATAACATGCGTTAGCACTCTCATTGTGACAGTGCTAAAATTAATAATTATTTATTTTATTCAGCATATGCTCAAACCACTTCATGACCACCTCATTGTTGAGCCGATTGACCTCAAAGAACAGGCAACGGCGTCCGGCATTATTCTGCCCGATACCATTGAAGGCGAAAAGCCGCAACAGGGAAAAGTAACGGCTGTCGGTCCCGGAAAATTGTTGGAAAACGGCACACGCGCGCCGATGTCCGTGAAAGTGGGCGACGTCGTGGTGTTCAAAAAATATGCGCCGGACGAAGTAAAAATAAAAAGCGTTGAATATTTAGTCATCGCCGAGTCAGACGTATTAGCAATTGTTGAATAATAAAAATCATATGGCAGCAAAACAAATTTTGTTTGATGAAAAAGCGCGCGCCGCATTAAAACGCGGTGTGGACATTCTCGCTAACGTGGTAAAAATTACACTTGGGCCAAAAGGGCGCAACGTGGTGTTGGATCGCGGTTATGGTTCTCCGAACATTACCAAAGACGGTGTGTCCGTGGCAAAAGAAATTGAACTGGAAGACAAGTTTGAAAATCTCGGCGCGGAACTCGTTAAGGAAGTGGCCAGCAAAACCAACGATGTTGCCGGTGATGGTACCACCACCGCCACCGTACTCGCGCAAGCAATTCTTGCCGAAGGGTTGCGCAACGTGACGGCCGGTTCATCGCCGCTCGCCATTCGGCGGGGTATTGAAAAGGCCGTTGAGGCAGTGGTCAAAGAATTAAAAGAAAAAATTTCACAACCCGTGGCCGGCGACGCCATTCAGCAAGTTGCTTCTATTTCTGCCAACGACGCGGACATTGGCGCGGTGATTGCGAAGGCGATTAAAGAGGTCGGCGAAAACGGCGTCATTACCGTGGAAGAGGGTCAGGCGTTTGGTATTGAAACGGAAGTTGTCAAAGGGATGCGGTTTGATAAGGGCTACGTGTCTCCCTACATGATTACGAATGCGGAACGAATGGAAGCGGAACAAACAGACCCCTACATTCTGATTACGGATAAAAAAATTTCGTCCGTGCAGGATATTTTGCCGCTTTTGGAAAAAGTGGCGCAATCCGGTCGCAAAGATATTGTGATTATTGCAGAAGAAGTAGATGGCGAAGCGCTCGCCACTTTTGTGGTGAACAAATTACGCGGCACGTTTAATGTGTTGGCCGTTAAGGCACCGGGCTTTGGCGATCGCCGCAAAGAAATGTTACAGGACATTGCCGTTCTGACCGGCGGACGAGTGATTACCGAAGAGGTCGGCTTGAAGCTGGATAAAACCGAATTGGCAGATTTGGGGCACGCGCGCAAAGTGGTAGCCACCAAAGAAACGTGTACGATTATTGATGGCGCCGGAGAACCGCAAGCCATTACCGACCGCACGGCGCAAATTAAAAAATTAATTGAACAGACGGATTCAGAATTTGATCGCGAAAAGTTAGAGGAACGCTTGGCAAAATTGTCCGGCGGAGTGGGCGTCATTAAAGTAGGCGCCGCAACCGAAACAGAAATGAAAGAGGTGAAGCACCGTATTGAAGACGCCGTTGCGTCCACCAAGGCGGCCATTGAAGAGGGGATTGTGCCGGGAGGCGGCGTGGCATTACTGCGCGCGCGCGGCGTGTTGGATGCGCTGGGGCTCACGGGCGATGAGCAAATCGGCGTGAACATTATTCGCCGCGCTATTGAAGAGCCACTGCGTCAGATTGCGGTGAACGCCGGTAAAGACGGAGGCGTGGTTGCCGAAGAAGTAAAAAAGCGCACAGGCGCCGAAGGTTACAACGCGGCAACGGACACCTATGAAGACATGATGAAAGCCGGTATTGTTGACCCAACCAAAGTGACGCGCAGTGCATTGCAAAATGCGGCGTCAATTGCGGCGCTACTGTTAACAACCGAAGCGTTGGTCACGGAAAAACCAAAGAAAGAAGAATCGTCAGCCGGTGGCCATGGTGGTCACGGCGGCGGCATGGACATGGGATACTAAATAAAAAAAGTGACACACCGCCCGCGCGTTTTTCGTGAGGGTGGTGTGTCGCGTGTGGTGTGTCGCATGGGCTACAGCACCGAGTCAATCTTCGGGTCCAAGAAGCCGATCGCAAACCCGCACACAACCATACCGGGCATCGGCAGAGTTGCGAGCGACCGACGCACGAAGCGCGGCACGAGCCGCTTCATCCGGTCGCCGGAAAGCACATCCGCCGTACCAAGCACCATCATCGGCACCGCGCCGACGAATGCAATGCCGGCGCCCAGCAGAATCAGCGACACGCCAGCGCTGTCGCGCGCGACATTCTTCAATGAGGGCATAGGTACCTCCTGCGGCGCGCTTGTTGCGCCGTTTCATCTGTAGAGTACAGTACGCCGGTTTGGTATGGTTTGTCAATATGAAACAGCGCGCACACATAATTCTGGCCGAGCTCAAAAAAATATTTCCGGACGCCGGCATGATGTTGAAATTTTCAAATCATTGGGAGTTGGTTGTTGCCGTTTCATTGTCCGCACAATGCACGGACAAAAAAATTAATGAAGTCACGGAAAAACTTTTTAAAAAATATAAAACGCTGGAAGATTATTGCGCCGCAGATGTGGCCGAATTTGAGCGCGATATTTTTCAGACGGGATTTTATAAACAGAAAACAAAACACCTTTTAGCGGCGGCCAAAATGTTGCGCGAAAAATTTGGCGGTGTGGTGCCGCGCACCATGAAAGAATTAATGGAACTGTCCGGCGTTGGCCGCAAAACCGCCAACGTGGTTCTGGGAAATGCGTTTGGCATTGTCGTGGGTATTGCCGTTGATACGCACGTGCGGCGGCTGGCCCGCGTGTTTGGTTTGTCGGCGCACACGGCGCCAGAAAAAATTGAACAAGATTTGATGCGCCTCATTCCGCCGGAAGATTGGTTTCGCACCACCTATCTTTTTATAGAATACGGCCGAGCGTTTTGCACGGCGCGCCGGCACGCGCACGATGCGTGCCCCATTACAAAATTATTGAAGGCACACGGCGATTGATTTTTTTGTTTGAATCGGTTATAGTTGTTTTAACCTGTTTTTTGCTCCAGAATGTTGGGGCTTTTGAAGGAGAGTCATGGGCGATGGAGTTGTGCACAATGACACGCCGCACGATGGCGACTGCTACCCTGATCCGGGCGGCTCGATCACCTGCGGGGGCTAGCCAACCAGCCTTCGTTGCTACTACGTCAACAACTGAACATCTTCTTGAATCTGTTCGGCCTCATGGCCAATGGCGCGCACTGCAGAAACACATCATGTGTTCGCTTAAGTCAGGCGCGCCTGTTTTTTTTGACAGCAATAGAATGATTTGTTGTCCACAAAAATAAAAAGCTCCGGCATGGACGAGCCATACCGGACTTTTCCGGAGAAGCACTCCAGTAGGACGAAACCCAAAGGGATACTTCTCGTGGTGATGCGGCAACTATATCAGTGTTTACAGAGCGTGTCAAATACGCTACAATCCGGCCATATGATTGAAGCCGGCAAACAGCTTATTCAACTGCTTGAACAAATAAAAGAAGCTCGTAAACTCCTAGACCATGACCGCAAGGCCGTGGATGTTCGCGCGCTTGATATTGAAATGGCTGACGCGGATTTTTGGAAAAATCAGGAAGTGGCGGCGCGCGTTTCAAAAAAGCGTGAAGAATTGGCGCGGGAGTTGGAATTGTGGTCAGCGCTCCAAACGGAAGTTGAGCAATTGATTGCGCTGTGTGAAATGCCGGACGCGGAACATGATCTGGAATTGCGTGCGGAAGTTGAAAAGCGCGGCAGAGAGTTGCAAGAAAAATATCAAAAATTGGAATTTTATTTATTGTTCAGCGAGCCATATGATGAAAATTCCATCATTATGGCAATTCACGCCGGCACCGGTGGCACCGAGGCCATGGATTGGGCCGCCATGCTTCAGCGCATGTACTTGCGCTACGCAGAAAAAAAAGGATGGCGCGTTAATATTGTTGATTATTCGCCAGGGATGGAAGCCGGTATTAAAAGTGTTGTGATGGAAATCAACGGCCGCCACGCGTACGGTCATCTCAAAGGTGAACACGGCACGCATCGGTTGGTGCGCATGTCGCCGTTCAACGCGGATGGCCTGCGTCAGACCTCGTTTGCGCTGGTAGAAATTTTGCCGCAGATTGAACAGGATTCCGATCTGGTGATTGATCCCAAAGACGTGCGCGTGGACACCATGACATCCAGCGGCGCCGGCGGTCAATCGGTGAATACCACGTACAGCGCCATTCGGCTGGTGCACCTTCCAACCGGAATAATTATTTCCGTTCAAAACGAACGCTCGCAACAACAAAATAAAGAAACGGCGTTCAAAATTTTGAAAGCGCGTTTGCTGGCGTTGCAACTAGAGGCGCAAAAAAAAGAGCGCGAAGAATTACGTGGCGAACATAAATCCGCCGAATGGGGGAATCAGATTCGTTCGTATGTGCTGGCTCCGTACCGAATGGTAAAAGACATTCGCACGCGACATGAAACGTCGGACACTGTCGGCGTTTTGGACGGCGACCTTGACCTTTTTGTGGAAGCATATTTACGCTGGATAAAAATTAAAGAAAACTCAGCACGCGCCGTCAGCGCCGAGCCGGATTTTGAAGATGAATAATGGGTGG
>CAZUSU010000042.1:0-23970 GCA_964623315.1 uncultured Gammaproteobacteria bacterium
TTGCGATGGCGACCCGCAGAATGAGTAGTCCAACGTCGTTATACTGAAGAAGTTGTGTAAACATGTTCTCAATAATTAATTGATAATTGATTTACTCATTAACAATTTTAGTACATTTATGGATGTTGTGCATCTAAACTCCCAGTGAGTACATCTCACTGGGACGATTTTTGCTGCGTATACTGGAAATAGTCCGAACCCATTTTGCGGGCGGGCGGGATTCTGAAAAAAATCCGAAGCCGCTGGGATGACAATTTCAAGTTTTTCTAATGAGTTAATAATAACTCATTTTAAAGCATTTTTCAATCGAAAATGATTGAAAAATGCTTTGGTTGGCGGCAAATTCTTTGACAAAAATTAGGCAGCTTTTTCCAGAACAAAAGTTTCAGGGCCGACAAGATCTAATTTTAGCCCTTCTAATTTAGATACAAACTTAGGGTCGGATGGAACAATATCTGTGCCAGTACCAAATACAATACCCTCTTTACGAGTTGCTCTTGAAATTTCAGCCATAAGCGCAGCCCTATATTCAGAGTCTCTGATTATGTCCCAATCAATACCGTTTAAAACAAAATTGGCCGAATTATCAGGTAGCCGCGCAACGAAATCTAACATATCGGCCGAAACACCTAATGAAGTCATCTGACGACCCTTCTGATCGTCTGATAAAAAATCTGATTCAGTTTCTAAGGGCTGTGCCGAATAAGGATCAAGGTTATCCCCTAAATCAACACTCACATAAGTTTTGACTCCAAATTTTTTAGCTAATTGGGCCATAATTTCACCATCACCACCCCCGAGATCAATTAGTATATCATCACTCAACTTTTCTCTAAAAAATTCGTAGGCCTTCCTAAACATTTGTGGATTGTAACGTTCAGTTGGGTCTTGTGAATAACCATTGTACAAAAAGTTTATCCAACGCTCGGAAAATCTTTGAGGGTAAAAAACTTTATTCCTTGATTCTCGTTCTATGATTTCCTTATATTTTTCAAGATTAGGATTTACAAAAGTCAATAAGTCCCTAAGAGATGTTTTAGTTCCAGTTTTTACTTCTGGGCTTCCTTGCAAACTTTTGAACTGGTCAGGATTAGGTCCTTGTTTTTTCATAATGAAAAATTTTCTTTTACCAAAATGTGGTTCGAGCCGATATTTTTACAGGTTCTTTGGCAGTTTTTATCCCAACGGCTTTGGATTTTTTTCAGAATCCCGCCCGCCCGCAAAAATGGGTTCGGACTATTTCCAGTATACACAGCCATTTAGAAAATTGCAATTTTCTAAATGGCTGCGGAGAAAGGATTCGAAGGGCGAGCGCGCAATTGTGGGGGGTATTTTTTCCTCCATAAATCTCCGTCGCTATGCGAGTGATTGACGTGGCCGCCACATTTCTGCTATTATTTCCTCACATTTCATGCCGGTGTAGCATAGCGGTAATGCACCTGTTTTGTAAACAGAAGAGTGTGGGTTCGAATCCCTCCACCGGCTACCACGGTAAGAAATAAATAACCAATATGTCACAAGAAAACCTCGCCGCGTTAGAGTGTACTGCCTGTAAGCGTGTCACGCATTACACAAAAAAAAATAAGAAAAAAATCAAGGGCCGTTTGGAGCTCAAAAAGTTATGTAACTTTTGCAATAAACATACGTTGCATAAAGAAACAAAGTAATATTTGGCTATGACGTTCTTTGGTTTGTTGTGGGGGTATATCACACGGGTGCCGGCGCTCGCGGCCGCGCGAAATGATGCGTCGGTGCGATGGTCGTTTTTGTTTCAACTGCACGTACTGGTTGCGTTTTTAGTGGCGCTCGCCTTTGTGGGCGACGTGTTGTCCTTGGTGCAAACGGCTCAAAAAAATATGGCGCGTGTTCCCGATGGTATTGTGGTTGAAAAGCGCGCAGATACCTTGCGGGTGGTTGGTGCGCCCCAGCCGTTCACGTTTCAGGATTTTGGTATGGTGATAACGGTTGATACTATTGGTGCATTAAAATCACGTCCGGCTAGCACGACGGTGTTCATTACCGACAAACAAATTATTACCGTGGACGCGACAGGAAAAGAACGCGCGATGTTCTGGAATGATGAACGGGATTTTACCGAGAACATTAATGACATCAAAAAATTTTGGTTGGCGAGTGAGCGTAAATTAATTGTTATTGGCATCAGCACGTTGTTTGTTGCGATTATGCTTTTTGAGGCGCTCGTTTCTTTGGCGCTCGTCATTGTGTGGAGCCTTTTGGGGGTGGTTTTTGGACGTCTTTTTGGGACAGCGCCCTCCGTGACCTTTCGCGAAGCGGCACGCGTCCATGCCGTTTGCCTCACGGGACCACTGGTGTTGTGGGGCGTGCTAACCGCCGGTGGGTTTGCTATTGCCTTACCCGTTGAGGTGCTGGCATTTATCGTGTACAGTATGATGGCGTTGCCAATTAAGCGGGCGTAGTTTAGTGGTAGAACGAAGGTCTCCAAAACCTTTGGTGGGGGTTCGATTCCCTCCGCCCGTGCCAAACATAAAATCCCCACTTCGTGTGAGGATTTTATGTTTGATATGGTCAGAAGTGGGAATCGAACCCGGGCATAAAGGAATTGCCGGCGGCAGTTCCGACTGCCCTGGGCTTTTTTGTCTTTGGCAAAAAAGTTCGATTCCCTCCGCCCGTGTTCGAGACCCCCACGAAAGTGGGGTTTATGATTTTCACTCCTTAATTAGCCAAATTTTGAGTAGTAACCTTGACAAATTCACCAAATCATGCTATAAATGATAGTCAATAACAGTACCTAATTTAGCCGCAATAACTAGGTTTTCTCTCAACAGAGTAAATTTAATTACTGCAGCCAAATCGGTTGGCAGTTGGTAAGCCGTAGGTCTTGGGTCGGGTGACTCGGGATAAGCGGTAGGCCACACAGAAGAGAGAGGCTCAAAATGGCTCGTCCCGTAAGTGAATTGCTCAAGAACTTTGGCAAAATGTTTGAGGTCGTGAAGACGCTCGTCAACGCCGTGCTCGACATGGGCGGCAACGATGAAGACGTCCTGCGCATCCTCAAAGACAAGAAGCTGGCGCAGAAATTCGCCGAGATGCTGCTCGCTGAGCGTGGGATTACCATTCCCGACGGCTACGAGGTGCTTTCGGTCAACTACGCGCTCAAGCTGATCGATGCCATCACGGCCGCCGCGTTCGATTGGAAGAACGACGACATCGTCGAGAAGAACTTCCCGAACCAGGCGCACGAGAATGGCGAGCAGAACCTCCAGGTCAAGCTCTACCACTTCGGCAAGGGCATGTCGTCCGAGGACGTCGTTTCGGCGATGGACAAAGATGGCTTCCGTCCTGCGACGCTGCGCGAACTTCTGGCCTACACCGTGAAGAACCCCGACGAACAGCGCAAGTACACGATCGTGGGCTTGGGTTCGTTCTGGAGTCGCGGTGGCGACCGCGATGTCCCGTGCCTCGGCCTGGACGGTTACGAGCGCGAGCTGCACCTGGGTTGGTGGAGCGACGACTGGAACGGCTACTATCAGTTTCTCGCCGTCCGCAAGTCTATCTGACCTTTGGCCTTGGAACCCTTGGCACTCAACTCGTGCCCTTGGTCCCTTTGACTCCGACGTTTCGCAACTTGTTGCGGGGCGTCGGTATTTTTTTTGTTATAATGCATTCGGATAGTAAACGATACAGTGTGCGGTCACGGCTGCATGCGGTTGAATTCTAAAATGATCCCACGTTGAGAATAGCAGGAATTACGGCTTCTGCTAGAGGACAAAGATTATTTTCAAACATAAAGACTTGGTGTGCTGCATGAGATGGGCTGCGTGCCCCGAACGAGATACAACCCAGAGAGTATTCGACGGGTGGTGTTACTGAACGTGCAGTGCACAACGTGACGGTTCGATCTGGAGTCACGGTGACAACCGCAATGTCCCGTACCTCAACCTGAACGGTAACGAGCGCAAGCTGAACCTGAATTGGTGGAGCAACGACTGGAACGGCAACTATCAGTTTCTCGCCGTTCGCAACTCTTTATGGAAACAGCCCTTAGCATTTATTGCAGAGGGCTGTTTTGTTGTAGTTGTTTACGCCACCCGCCAAGCATTTTTCCAATCTCGGTGAGGGGCTCTAAAATCGCCGCGTATTTTTTATGATCAATCGCTTTTATTTCCCATGCAACTTGTAAAAAGAATTTGAGCGTGTCGAGTTTGCTCGAAGCGCGGAGCACAACGGAATATTTTTGCTCTCTGACTGCGTAACCCGCTTGGAGCACCAGCTCGATTGTTTCGCAAAAAGTTTTATCAATAGTTGCACCCAGCGTATACCGCGAAAGGCGTTCCATCTGGTTGTGTTGGGCGTGCCATAGTTTGTAGGCATCAGTTATCTTGCGCAAAACTGGAAAATCCGTCGGGGGGTGGGGGGTAACATTAGAGGAATGAAAATTCAGATCGGTCATACGTATGAGGATATTATCTCGATAGAAAATTTATGCGCCGCGTGGGGCGAGTTTTTGAATGGCAAACGAGGGAAGCCTGATGTGCAGGAATTCGGTCGTCGGCTTGCGGATAACATTGTACAACTTCACAACGATCTTGCCGATGGGTCGTATGCCCATGGCGGCTATTATGAGTTTTGTATTGCAGATCCGAAGCCTCGAACAATACATAAAGCATCTGTGCGGGATCGATTACTACATCATGCGGTATATCGGATTTTATATCCATTTTTTGATCGGACGTTTACGGTGGACTCATACTCGTGTCGAGATAATAAAGGAACTCATCGGGCACTGGCACAATTTAAGGCTCATGCAAATAAGGTGAGTCATAATCATCATCGTACCTGTTGGGTTTTGAAATGTGATATTCGGAAGTTTTTCGCAAATATCGATCACGCACGGCTCATTAAGATTTTAAGGTGCTATATTCCTGATGAACGGATCATGGATCTGCTGGAACATATTATAAAAAGTTTTGAGACATCTGCGGGTGTAGGTTTACCACTTGGTAACTTAACATCACAGCTATTCACGAACGTGTATATGAATGTGTTCGATCAGTTTGTGAAGCATAAACTGAAGGCGCAGTTTTATATTCGATACGCCGATGATTTTGTTGTGATGTCACATGACCGTGCATGGCTAGAGGTACAACTTCGGTTGATGGATAATTTTTTGCAGTCGGAGCTTGGGCTGGTAATTCACCCAGATAAAATTTATCTTCAATCAATCGTTTCGGGCGTTGATTTTTTAGGATGGGTTAATTTTCCAAAACATCGTGTATTACGTAGGTCATCAAAGCAGCGGATGTTTCGGCGGATATTAGTTCAGGGCGTTGAGGGTCGAATACAGTCATATCGAGGATTGTTGCAGCATGGGAGCACTTTGAAAGTTCAGAGGGAACTAATGAATTTGAATTGGCTACTTTCGGAGAAGAATTAATTAAGCGTTTTTACCTCTGTGTGCGTAACATTTCATTCACGCAATTTTTCCTGACTTCCTCTACTACGGTGTTGTGGAGTTCCTGACCACACTTACTAAATAGAAAAATTAAAATTTTTGGCTAAAGGTAAAATATCAAATCAACTCTTTTTTTGGGAGCATATTTTTTTATATATCTCCGATACGCCTGCTTGAAATACCTTACCCAGTTGCTCGGATGATCATCTGGGAGGTAGTTTTTACCCCATTTTTTCTTCTCTCTGGCTATACGTTTTTTATCTGCTTTTGCAAAGTCTACATCAAGGAAGATCTTTTTATGTATATATTTTGTAAGGGCGTGTTTTGGGTGAAAAAGAAATATTCCGTCTATTACCAGAACTTTCTTAGTAAGATCAAATGTCTGCTTGGGACCAAAATTATTTTTTTCGTAGTTGTAGGTCTTAAATTTGATCGAATTTTTGCCACTCAAAAATGCCTTAATAAGCCGTTCTAGGTCGTCATAGCGATACCAGTGATATTCAAATACTTTTGACTTGTATTTTGCCTTCTCAATCATCTGTTTGCGTGCTTTCCAGTGATTGATGAAATCGTCGAGATGTATTGAGAGTACGTCTTTGTCGTGTTTCGCAATAAAATTGCCAACAGTGGTTTTCCCAGAACCCGCATAGCCATCGACAATAATGGTCAATCTGGCATGGTCTTTCTTCCATACTTTAATTTTTTGGCAGATTTGTATCGCGATGCGTTCCGATTTGATCATGGCTAAAAAGGTAAATGTCTGCGACTCACCTCAAATATGTGCGGATCGTTTCATCGCCTTATTGACCGGTGTCCAGAGGGAGATGTCCGATGCACGCATTCTTGGCGAGTTTGATATCGCCAGCATCGAGCTCAACCAATCAAACAATGATCTTGTGAATGGTTATATTACTACTATTAACGAACTTTTGCAAATTGTGTACTGTTGCACAGTTAGAGTTACCTTCTGTGGATGAGACTGTGCAACAGTAGTGTTCTTGCGCTCCCCATGACCCCATGTTAGAATACCCCTGCTAAAAAAACAGGGGTATTTTATGTATGAACATACGTCCATCCCACATTAAAATAATTATTGGCCTCAGTATTATTGTTGGCATCGTTGCGTTGGTTCAGGTGACCCGCATGATTTCCACTTCCCCTTCCGCAAAAACCGTTGAGGTGTCCATCAGAATTCCTCAAAATAGCTGGCGATGGGATCCAAAAGAAATTATTATACCCGCCAACACGGCCGCGCGATTGCGTATTTATAACGAAGATATTTACGAGCATGGTATTTTCATAAAAGCGCTTAACATCAAACAAACAATCGTGCCGCAAGCAGAGACCGTCATAAACATACCGGCAACACCGGCCGGAGAATATCCGTTCCGTTGTTCTGTCTGGTGTGGTGAAGGTCATGCCGAACAAAATGGCGTACTCATAGTACGTTAATAATACGACACCACTTATGCATGAACGTCTTACCACATTTCTCCACGCCATAACATCACGGCGCGCGCTCGTCGTTTATGCCGTCATCGTTGCCACATTTTTTCTTGGCGCCTTTTCTTCGCTGTATAAAATAGGACTGCGCTCATGGGTACCGGCCGCCATAGACAAAACAAAAATTGTGCTCGGATTGGTAAAACCGGAAGGAACCAAAGAAGGACTTACCGTGAGCACCGAGCGCTACGAATTTGATACGGCCTTTAAGGTGTCTGAATCAGGCGTGTTTCAACTTGCCACTACCGATGGAAAAAATGTATTGGCCGTGGAACGCAACACCGGCTTATTAATTTTGTTAACGCCAAACGGCACGACCTATCAAGAATCTACGTTGTCTGCTTCCGTTTTACCAACCGCACAGCAGGGCAAAGAGCCGGCAGATCCTCAACCGCCGGTCATCATGGACTTGCATTATGGATTGGGCCGCCTTTTATATTCTGTTGTTTTGCAAGACAACAAAAAAGCGTGCCAATCGATTGCGCTGTTTGAATTGCCGTTGACGCTTGCAGATAAAAAAGTGGGAGCGCCGGCAGAAAAATTTCGCACGCCGTGTCTTGCCGACACCAAAAATGCAGTAATGTGGGGGGGACGAATTACCAACAACAAACAGAAAATATTTTTGTCTGTGGGCGAACAGCGATATGACAGAAGCGGCTATAGAAAAAAAAGAATTGTGTCAGAGGAAGATTTCGCACTCGCGCGTACGGTATTTGGCAAAGTGCTCGCCATGGATCCGACCAACTATTCGTACACCGTTTTTACTGCGGGCCATCGGAATGCGCAGGGATTATTTTGGGATGAAGATCGTCGGCAACTCTGGTCTGCCGAGCACGGGGCAAATGGGGGTGACGAAGTCAACTTGTTGATACAAGGGAAAAATTACGGTTGGCCGTTGGTGAGTTATGGCAAGCCGTATCCGGAGCGGTTCCCGAGTGGCGTTCAAGAAATATGGCGTTCAAGAAATCCTTCGCGTGGTGTTGATACCATACCGGAGCGTAAGGGGTATCTATCCGGCGCGCACACCGGCTATGCAGAACCGACAATGGTGTGGTCTCCGGGGGTTGGTGTAGGAAATTTGTTGCGCGTTACCAACGCATCGCCCCTCGCCGATTGGCGCGGCGACTTATTGGTAGCCACGATGGGTGAAGCGCGTCTCCATCGTTTGCGACTGAATGCACAGAGTGCAGTCATCATGGATGAGAATATCAAAATAGGACTCCGCATTCGCGATATGATCGTATTGGGAAACGGCCACATTGCTTTGGCATTTGATCAGGGATCAACGGTGGTGCTCAAAGTTGCAGATCTTTAAACGCAAGAGTGGTATACTACCCAGCATGCGCTATGTTTAAACAACATCGGGTACCACTTGCCATAACGGCTTTTTTGAGCTGTACCTTAATCGTTAGCACACTATTTTTTGCCACAGAAGCGGGGCCATCCTTTGCCGCAACAAAACAGCCACCAAATAAACCGACCGGCTATTTACAAAAAAAATCAGCACCAAATAAGGTAACGCGGCCAGTGCAAAAAAAATCAACCAAGCTGGCGCCGAAAGCAAAAAAAATCTCTTCGTTAATTGAAACGCCGCTCACCGTTACCGGCATTATTACCGCCACGAACGAGGCGCGCAAAAATAATGGGGGGCATGTGGCGCTGGTGGAGAATAAAACACTCAATCTTGCCGCAGAAATGCGCATGAAGGATATGTTTAAAAAACAGTATTTTGAACACAACGCACCGGACGGCACTAAACCGGCCGAGGTCGCAGAAAAGGCCGGATACGATTATCTACTGTTTGGAGAAAACATCGCGCTCGGGCCGTTCATTAATGATCAGGCAATCGTTGATGCGTGGATGAAAAGTCCGTTACATCGCGAAAATATGCTCAAGGCCGGTTTTACCGAAATTGGTATTGCAGTGGGAAAAGGCAACATGTTTGGCGACGAAACATGGATTGGCGTACAATTGTTTGGCAAGCCGGCACAAGATTGTCCGGCGCCGGACAGCGATCTAAAAAAACAGATTGATACCGGCAGTACACAACTAGATACCCAGCAAAGCGCGCTTGAAAAATTACGCGCCGAATTGGACGGCGCGCGTACGGTGACCAACGAAGATGTTGACGCCTATAATGAAAAGGTGGTTATTCACAATCGGATGATTGATGAAATCAAGGCGTTCGCGACCGAGATAAACAAAGTACGTAAGGAATTTAACGCACAAGTTGACACCTACAATGAGTGCTTGCAAAGAGCGCAATAATCTTGATCGGCTGTTATGGCTACACCTAAATTTCCCGACATTGAACGCGATATGCTCGCGCGCTGGGACGCAGAAAAACTTTTTGAAAAAACACTGGAAAAAACGCGCAGAGGCACGCCATTTGTTTTTTTTGAGGGGCCACCGACGGCAAATGGCATGCCGGGACTGCACCACGTCATTGCGCGCGCATTTAAAGATGCGGTGCCGCGCTACCAAACCATGCGCGGTCGTTTTGTAGACCGCAAAGGAGGGTGGGATACGCACGGCCTCCCCGTAGAATTACAAGTGGAAAAGCAATTAGGCATTTCTGGCAAAGGACAGATTGAAAATCTGGTCGCCGGAGACGCGCGCGCTTCCATCATTGCGTTCAACGAAAAATGTAAAGCAAGTGTGTGGGAATATCTGGACGAATGGACAAAGATGACGCGCCGCATGGGCTATTGGGTTGATATTGAAAATGCATACATCACCTACAAAAATGAATACATAGAATCGCTGTGGTCCGTGTTAAAACGTGTGCATGAACGTGGCCTATTGTATGAAGGGCACAAAGTGGTGCCGCATTGTCCCCGCTGTGGCACCGCGCTTTCCAGCCACGAAGTCGCGCAAGGATATAAAATGGTGACCGACGAATCGGTGTATGTAAAATTTAAAATTTCCGGCGCGCCCCACACCTATGTATTGGGCTGGACCACGACGCCATGGACATTGCCGGGGAATGTGGCGCTGGCAGTTGGCGCAGATGTCGCGTACGTGCGCGCAGAAGTTGAGGGCGAAATTTTTATTCTTGCCGAAGCGTTAGTGGAAAAAATTTTGGGCGCTGGTGCAAAAATAATTTCAAAAATAAACGGGGCAGAATTGGTGGGGACCGAATACGAACCGTTGTTCGGTTTTTTGGCCGCTGAAATTAAGCCGGACGAGCGCGCGAACGCATTTAAAATTTATGCCGCCGATTTTGTTACCACCACGGACGGCACCGGCATTGTCCACACGGCCGTCATGTACGGCGAAGATGATTATCAGTTGGGGCACAAAGTTGGCCTGCCAAAATTGCACACCGTGGGCGAAGACGGTAATTTTTTGCCGTTTGTTACGCCATGGGCCGGCATGTTTGTGAAATCAGATGAGGTAGAACAAGGGATCATCTCGGATTTGCGCGAACGCGGCCTTCTTTTGCGCACAGAAAAATACGAACATGAATATCCGTTTTGCTGGCGCTGTTCCACTCCGCTCTTGTATTACGCTAAAGATTCGTGGTTCATCAAAATGTCAGAACTGTCCGGCGAACTGCAAGCACGCAACGCCACCGTTCACTGGGTTCCGGAGCATATTCGTGATGGACGTTTTGGCGAGTGGCTTAAAAATGTTAAGGACTGGGCGCTTTCACGCGAACGCTATTGGGGAACGCCACTGCCCATTTGGAAATGCGGCGCGTGCGGAACATTTGACGTACTCGGTTCTTCTGCCGACATTGTCGCTCACGGCATGCAGGCGCCGGACGATCTACACCGCCCTTACGTTGATGAAATTTCTTACGCCTGTGCCTGTGGCGGCACCAAAACGCGCATCAAAGAAGTGGCGGATTGCTGGTTTGATTCCGGCGCGATGTTTACTGCGCAGTGGGGGTATCAGTGGAAGGAGGAAGGTGTGGCTAAAAAGAATTTTGACGCGCACTATCCGGCGGACTACATTGCCGAAGCGATAGATCAAACACGCGGTTGGTTTTACACCTTGCTTGCCGTAGCAACGGCGCTTGAATTGCCGGCACCGTACAAAAACGTCGTGTGTATTTCACACCTTTTGGATGCAAAAGGCCAGAAGATGTCTAAGTCAAAAGGCAACGTGGTAAATCCGTGGGAGATTTTTGATGAATACGGCGCCGATGCGTTACGTTTTTTCTTGTACACCACCTCACCGGCCGGCGATCCAAAAGTATTTGACAAAAAATCCGTGGACGATGTGGTAAAAAAAGTATTTCTGATTTGGTGGAACGTGCTGGAGTTTTATAAGATGTACGCGGATTTGACGGCCACGAAATACAACTTGACGCATCCGCTTGATGCATGGCTTGCCGCGCGACTCCAAAAAACAGTGAATATTGTTACCGAACAGTTGGACGCATACGAATTAACCAACGCCACGCGCGAACTATCCTTATTAATGGCGGATCTGTCCACGTGGTATGTGCGCCGTTCGCGTGCGCGTTTTAAGCAGGGCGGCGCAGATGGCGCCGCGGCGGCGGCAATGCTCTGCCATACGCTCGTCACCGTTGCAAAATTATTTGCTCCTTTCACCCCAATTGTTGCGGACGCGGTGTATCGGGAAATTATGGGCGCAGATAGCTCAGTGCATCTGGAGGACTGGCCGGATACGGGTGTTGTTGACTCTGCCGTGTTGGAATCTATGACAGCGGTGCGCGCATTGGTAACGCAAGCGCTGGAACAGCGCGCCATTGCCGGCATTCCGGTGCGGCAAATTTTGGGAACACTCACCGTGCCGCACACGGCGGCCGCGCTCGCGCCTCTGTTTGAAATTTTGCAGGAAGAAGTAAATGTTGAACGCGTCGTGGTGGGGGAGGCACTGGTACTTGATATCGTCATTACTCCACAACTTAAAGAGCAGGGTACTCTGCGTGAGTGTATTAGACATATAAATGCACTGCGAAAAGAACGGCGTATGAAGCCGCGAGAATCCGCGGTGTTTATTATTTCGTGTACCGACACATTGCAATCACTTCTGGAAAAAAATAAATCAGCGCTTACAGAGGCAACGGCGAGCACGTTGCAATTTGGTGCCGTGACCGATGGATCTTCTGCAGAAATTGCCGGCGAAACAGTTCTGATTAAATAATATTTTGCCGCCACAGTGGCATGTGATATACTGTTCCACGACATGGCAGATCAAGCACTTTTTATTTTTATCGTCACTATAAGCGGAGCAGTAAGCGGTTCTTTTTTTGCGTGGTTCGGAAAAGAATTAATTGATAGCCGGCAGTTTCGCCTGCGGAGCGCTTGTGACGTGTGTCGGCGTCGCTTGGCATGGTGGGAAATGATTCCGATTATTTCTTATTTGGGGTTAGGCGGTAAGTGTCGCTCCTGCAGTTCTGCTATTGTGGTGGCTGATTGGGCGATGGAACTTATTGGCGCCGTATTGTTGGGGTTGGGGGCTTGGCGTTTCGGCATATCACGTGACTTTCTGTGGTGGGCGCTTTTTGCCTTAAGCACCATGCTCGTGTTTTACGTTGACCTGCGATGGATGATTGTCCCGCGCACCTTTTCAATTATTGTGGCACTCATTGTACTCATGGCGCAGTGGTCAACCCCATGGTTGCCAATTGTGATTTTAACCGGACTGCTGGGTGCGATATTTTATTTTTTCCTCTATGCCATGTCGCGCGGTCGCTGGGTGGGGAATGGTGATGTGGGGCTCGGATTTATTATTGGTATTGCGGCAGGTACGCCGTCGCATCTTGGCATAACACTACTGCTGGCGCATCTTGTTGGTGCCGCCGTTGCCGTAATAATGCTGAAGACGCGTCTAAAAAAATGGGGAGATGCTCTGCCACTCGGCGCGTTTTTAATGCCGGCCAGTTGGTTGACCGTTTTATATTATGGCTGGATTCATTAGTGTATATCGTTAGATTGACAAAGTAATACCCCGCATGCTATAGTGTATCTACCTATGCGAAAACTGCTCATCTTAGCCATTTTCGCTCTATTTATTTCAACCGGAATTACGAGGGACGCCTTTACCGCGTCAAATGTTGTTATTGCAAAAGCTGTGGCCAAAAAAGCGCCGGTTCAAGCAAAAAAAGTAGTTGCCAAGAAAAAAAAGGTTAGTAGGGTCTGTAACTATTGCAAGTCGCTTGCCGAAGGTGTGGATAAGTCCACCGCGGCAAAAGCGGCGCAGTGGCAGGGCTTGGTGATCGGTATGAATGATGGAGAAAAAAGTTTAGTTATTACCGAAGCGCCAAAAATGAATCGTATTAAAGCATATCCCCAGCGCAGTATTCGTATTACCGATGAAACAAAAATTATCACGGAAGAAGGGTGGGATGGCGATTTTGCCAACCTTGATATCGGCTATAAAGTAGAAGTACGCGGAAATTATGATGCAAAAAAACGCATCGTGAGCGCCACCTCAATTGAAATTATTGATGTACCGTCCACGCCAGTCACAAAAACAAAATAAAAATACCGATACGCCACATCTGCCGCATACATTGACGGAATTTGCTTAACTGTTATACTCACTTCATGATGCCACAGGTTGAGCAACGAGCAGTGGCCGCATCTCCTGATTCACTATTGCTGGAGCGGGTCATGGATTCGTTGCGTGAAAAATTTGTCGTGATAGACAGATTTTACACCCTGCTCATGGTTAATGCCGCCGCCAAGCCGAATGCGTTACGGCGTGACGAGATACTCGGCAAAAAACTTTTTGATATTTTTCCCAACTTACGCGAGCAGGGATTTGAACCACACATTGAACGCGCATTTAATGAGCACGAATCCTACGCGGAACAATACGTGCTCCATCGTACCATTGATGGTTTTTTTGGATATCATCACCGTAAATTTTTACCGGTTATGGATGGCGAAATCGTTTCGCACGTTATTATCATCACCGAAAATGTGCACGAGGAGCGCGTGGCCCAACTGCAAGCGCGCGCCGCCGCCGGCGAGTATCAGCAACTTATTGAAACGCTTCATCTGGTGTCATTTGAGTTAGACGCGACCGGTCGTTTTGTCCATATCAATAATGCCGTTTCACCGTTGTTCGGCTATGTGCCGCAACAACTCATCGGTCAGTCAATGACACATTATTTGCACGAACAGGATGTGGGGGCCACGTGGCATGTGTACTGGCAGATTGTGAATCAGGGACGTCCGTATGGGGTGTGTGAAAACAGGTTTCGTTGCGCTACCGGTACTTACACGCACATGCGCTGGAATATTCATCCGTTATACGACCCGAATGGAAAGGTAATTGGGTGTCGTGGCGTGGGTGAAGACATGTCCGAAGATGCGCGCAAGGTACAGGCGTTGGAATCTGCGCGCGATTTATTCGGACAGGTGTTTCAGACAGCGCCCACCGCGCTCATTATTGTGCGCGCCGACACAATTTATGCTATGAATCGTATGGCGCATCGGATTACCCATGCCAAGCGAGATGAATTTAATGGCATGCCATTTGAGCAACTATTTTTTAATGCAGATCGGGCTCGGGTACGAGCGGTTATGTCGGCGACCGACGTAAACGGACGGTGTGTTTGTGATGCGCGTATCATACGTCGTGCCGATGATGTACTCCACGCACATCTCACGTGCGTGCGCATGCGTCCGGATTATGCTCTCGTCGCTCTTGAACCGGCAGTCATACGTGAGGTACAATAGTGCGTGTGAAGCAGTAACTTTTGTGTTTAAAAGTTTTTTTGTACCTTTGATTTCATTTTCTTCGCAACCACTCACCCGAGCTGTTGCTGTTTTGTGTTCCACTATTATTGGCGCCGGTGTGCTTGGCATACCGTATTTGTTTGCCCGCGTGGGCGCAGTAGTCGGCTTACTCTACGTGTTGGGGATGGGCGCGCTCATGCTTGGCGTTCATTTGGCCGTTGCCGAATTGGCCATCCGGACAAAAATGCGCGCGCAACTGTCCGGTCTGGTGCGACGTTATTGTGGCGCGAGCGCATCGTACGCCATGGCAGTAGTTTTTTTATTTTTGCACTGGGGAGCACTTGTCGCCTATTTGATTGGCGAAGGAGAGTCGCTGTCTGCGTTATTTGGCGGACCGTCGCTCGGGTGGACCTTGGTATTTTTTTGCGTTGCGGTGGCACTCATATTGCGGGGGAGTACCTTTGTGGCAAAATTTGATGCACATATTGTGTGGGGGACGGTGCTGATGATTCTCATCATTTCACTTTATGCCGCACTGCATGCGCGGGTAATGCCGCTCGTGCCAGAATCAGGCGCATCATTGTGGATTCCCTTTGGCGTTTTTTTATTTGCCTTGCACGGAACGTCTGCGATTGCGGAACTGGAAGTAGTCGTCCATCAAAATCCATCGTTATTGCGGCGTGCCGTAGTGTGGGGAACGCTTATACCGCTTACGCTATACACCATTTTTGCTTTAGCCGTTATTTCCGTTACCGGTACTGCCACCACGTCGGTCGCTACCATTGGGCTCGGTGAATCGTTGGGGCCTGCCATGCGCATTGCGGGAAATACCTTTGCGGCTATTGCCATGCTCGCCAGTTTTGTGACGATTGGCCACACCATGCGACGAGCGTTTCAGTGGGACTACGGATTTTCTGCGCGCGGTGCGGCACTGCTCGCGCTCGGCGTCCCGTTGGTGGTGTATGCCGTGGGCGCGCGTGAGTTTATCTTGGTCATTGGCACGGTGGGAGCGAGCGCGGGTACTATAGAAATAATTCTTATTGCGTGCGCGTTGTGGCGATCGGCACCAATCAAAAAAAATATATGAAAAAAATTCTCATTCTCGGTGGCGGTTTTGCCGGTGTTGAATTTTATCGTTCGTTACATCCTCGTGTACACTCGTCGCCGCGCGCATTATTTCAGATGATATCAATCCACAATTATTTTTTGTTTTATCCGATGTTGCACGAAGTGGCGACCGGATCTATTGAGCGTTCGCATATTACCCAGCCGATTCGCGAAATTGTTGATTGTTGTGTGGAGACGTTTACGCAAGCAGAAGTACTGCGGTTGGATTTTGCCGCACAGCGCGTAGAAACGTCTGTCGGGCAGGTGCCGTATGATTATTTAGTGGTGGGACTTGGCGTGCGGCCGCATTATTCTGGGGTGCTCGGCGCGGACGTGCACTGTGTGTCGTTTAAATCCATTCGCGACGCGGTCATTGTGCGCAACCACACGGTGCGACATTTTGAACTCGCCACGCGTGAGCGTGATGAAAAAAAACGCCGTGCCTTACTCTCTTTTGTGATTGTGGGTGGCGGCGCCGTGGGCGTGGAACTCGCCGGACAAATTTCTGATTGGGCATTTGGCGAATTACAGGAGTTGTATCAGGAAATTGATCGCGCGGAAATTTCCATTACGCTTATTGAAGCGGGAGATCGTCTCATAAAACAGTTTCATCCTGACATGAGTCGGCGCGCGCACGAGCGTTTGGAGCAAAGGGGCGTGCGTGTTCTTTTAAATGAGCGAGTACAAGAGTGCGCCGCTAGCGGTGTGCAATTATCATCCGGCGAATTAGTCGCGGGCGAACTGCGGGTGTGGTCTGCCGGTACGACGTCACAATTGCGCGGCATGGTGGCACCGGAGTATCTTTCGGAGCGTGGGGCGCTCAAAGTTGAACAGACGCTCCAGTTGGTCGGCCATCCGGAAGTATATGCTATTGGCGATAACGCAGAAATTGTTTCGCCCCGAGCACTTTTCGTGCCACAAACCGCCCAAGCGGCGGCGGCCGAAGCGCGTCATGCCGCAGATAATCTGTTGCGCTCTCTTGATCTGCAACAGCAAACGCCATTTTATTTTGCATCCGCCGGCGACATTATACCTATTGGTGATTGGTTTGCCGTTGCCGAGGTGCGTGGGGTGCGGTTTTCTGGTCGCATCGCATGGGTCATGCGCCGTCTCATTTTTTTGAAACGCATATGGAGCCCGCTCAATCGCATTAAAGTGTTTGTTGATTGGGTTTTGCACGGGTTTATGCGTCGCGATACTTCCGAATTGTAGCTCCTTGAGGACTATGCTATAATTTGGCACAGAACTTATGGACTTTTTAAGCGCCTTTTGGCAGATATATTTATTTCAACCGCTCGTAAACGCACTCGTCTATTTATATAATACGGTGGCGAATCAAAATTTAGGATGGGCGGTGGTGTATCTTACGGTTGGCTTGCGCGTAATTTTGTTGCCCTTTTCAATTATTTCGGAGCGCAATCAGTTGCGCTACGCCGAAATGCAGGAAAAAATTGATGCGGCACAGCGCACGCATCGCACGGATCCGGTGTACATAAAAGAATATGTTCGCACTCTCCTGCGAAAATATAAAGTCCGCCCGTGGGCAAAAACCGTTGTACTGGCGTTTCAGTTGCTCGTATTGGTGTTGTTGTATCAGGTTTTTTTGACCGGAGTGAATAGCGCACAACTCGCGCGTATCATTTATCCGGGGATAGAATATCCGGGCAAATTAAACACGCTGTTTTTTTCTGTTCCGTATGCCAATGCGCCGGACAAAATCATTAATTTTGATATTGCCGAACGCGGCGTCATTTTTGCGGCCGTTGTTGCGGTAGTGTTGCTTCTTGATATACTGATAGGGGTCAAGCGTGGTGCGCGCGGTTTTACTTCATCTGACGTGACATTCATGATTGTATTTCCGGCGGCATCATTTCTGTTACTCTGGTGGTTGCCGATGGTTAAGGCGCTCTTTATTTTTACGTCACTCATGTTCGGCTACGCGCTCACCTTATTGCGTGTTATGTTTTACCGGCCACCCAAGGGAGACGGTCACCACTAAAAACTTATGTCTGCAGATATTGACAAAATGATGTACTCGTTCGTCATGGAGGACGTGCTCAAGGGCGTCGCCATTTATGTGCCTCCCGGCTATGTGGCGGCAGTGTATGATTTGGGGCGCGGCGTGTTAAAAAAAGTGTACACGCCGGGTTTGCATTTAAAAATTCCGTTTTGGCAAAAAGCAAAATTGTTTAACGTACAAACGCTGGAATACACCATTGATGACGATTTTAATCCGGATTTAATTCGCGCGCTCGGTGATCGGCCGATTGATGCAACGACGCGCGACGGTGTAGCATTATCATTGGAAGGGACGGTGTTGTTGCGCCTTGATGTCCATCAAATTCCGACCATTTGGCAAACCATTGGCGAAGATTTTGTCCAAAAAATTGTGCGCCCCACTATTCGTTCACGGTTTCGTTTAATTGCGTCGCGTTTTACGTTTGAAGAAATTCATTCTTCTAAGCGTGACATGATTGAAGTGGAAATTAAAAACGAACTTGAACGCATATTTTTTCCGCGCGGCATTTTTGTGGAAAATGTGTTGCTGGGGAAGGTGGTGCAATTGTAAAATTTTATGTCTCTTTCAGAATTACAGGCAAAAATTGCTGAAGCAAAAGTAGCACAAGAAGCAAAAATTGCTGAAGAAAAAGCTACAGCAGATACAGCGGCGAAAAAAGCGGCAGATCGTGCAAATCTGAAAATTCGGGTTGCCGAAGCGCTCACGAATCGCACGAGCGGTGTAGAACAATCCCGAGCGAATGCGGCGCAGGCAGCAGAGTTTTCCGGCACATTGCATGAAATGCTTGCGGCAAAAGAAAACGCAGATGCTGACCGTGCGGTTAAAGAAAAAAGTGCGGAGATTGATTCGGCCGTGTCTGATGCAAAAATTGTGGGCGTAAATATGACCCCAGAAGAAGAAGCACAGCTTCGAACTGGCGAAGTTGGCCCCCTTGATCAAAAACGTCAGGAAGAATTAACAAAAATTAAAACCGGTACGCTCGGCGATATTTCGGCAGCAGCGAAAACGGTTGGTGAGAATGCAGTGCAGGAAGCCGATATTTTAAAAAATCTTTCATCATCAGTTGAAGGGCTTTCTGCGGACGACCACGTTGAACTTGCGGAGGCGCTGAAGGTTGGTGGGGTGGAGGCACTTGAGATATTTAAGAATAAACGTAAGGATCGCGTGGCAACTTCTGTTGAATCCGAAAAATCGGAGAGTGCACGAGAAACGCTCGTTACTGAACTAAAGATGAAAGTGAAGAATATGATGCATAAAGCACGTCTGGATGACGCCTATCCTCATGAACCCACTTCAAATACGCAATTTTTTGGACAGATGCATTCAGTCCTACACGATCGGCTTTTTAGCGAGGATGTTTTAGGAAAAATCAGTGGTGCACTAGACAGCGGTGGCAATTTGTCGCGTGTGAGGGAAACAATTACCGCAGCGCTTACACCCATAAGACAACGTATGACACAAGAATCAGGCGAATTGCTTGCACAACAAATGGATGCCTCTTTGAAGTTGGATTCAATGCGCCGTGAGAGCCCTGCCGTTGTTGAACAACGCAAGCAAGAAACGATGAAGAATCTTACGGAGCTATTGAAATTATTTGATAGCGCTATAGGCAGGAGGTATCTGGATGGTGTTATTTTGTTGGATCAAAAAGACTTTAGGGAAAAATATCCAGACACTCCGCTGACGGGTGAAAAGGCCGAACAGATGAACGCACTAGTTCGTACAGTTCGCGATAATAACATCATTATACTATATCCAAATCAGTACATGAGCGGTGATACCTCAACAGAATCGAGAACAAAAAGAATACAAGATAAGAGCCAGTTTCTGCGCTCCCTAGTGCTGTCACAGAGGCCTGCTTTTCCAGCTGGAAAGTATTTTGATGATGTTGTAGTACCAATAGCAAGACGCGCAGGTCGTCTTGAACAGTTTAATACGGGATTTTATCAGGCATTAAGCGTATTAGATGGAGCGTACCCAAGAAGTCGGCAAATTGAGATGGATAATGGTATTAAGAGCGCCAGCTTCCTGTTTCAAAACATAATTCGTGATCAATCAGATCAGTTGTTTCAAAATGTGCTAAACGATTTTGATTCATCAGAAGCCGGAAAATTGTATAAAAAATTATTTGAAAGCAGTGGCTAATGTGATCTTGGTGGGCAGGCGCTCTTGACACCTTTGTATTAGCACTCTATACTCAAGAGTGCTAATATTGTTTTAGCACGGCAACACATTAATTATGCCATTAACCGAGCGGCAAAAGCGCATTTTCCAGCTGGTGCTGGAAGGATATATCGCGTCTGGACAGCCCATCGGTAGCGCATGGGTGGTTGATCAGTTGTCTGATGATGTGTCCAGCGCAACGGTGCGCAATGAGCTGGTGGCGCTGGAACAGGCAGGCCTCCTGCGCGCGCCGCACACGTCCGCAGGGCGCGTTCCCACGGAAGAAGGGTATCGCCACTACATTGAAACGTTCATGCATCCGGCACGCGTGGATCGCGAAGTAAAAAAAATGGCGCATGAAATTTCGTCAGCAGAAACGCCGGAAGAGCGGGTGCGTACCATTGCGCGCGAACTTTCAGAGCTGGCGGGCAACGTGGTACTCGTGGGCGTTGACCCTCGTTCGTTATATGCAATCGGCATGGGTCGCATGTATGACGCACCGGAGTCAGATGATGCGGCGGTGATGCGAAACATTTCCTACGCTCTTGACCGCGCTGATGATTTGCTTGACAATCTTTTTGAAGTGGCACGCAGCGCAGACAACAGCGTACAAATTCTCATCGGCAAACAAAATCCGATTGACGAAAATCTTTCACTCATGGTAACCACATACGCATCAAGCGACGGACAGCGCATCATGGCGCTCCTTGGCTTTATGCGCATGCGGTATGACCGCAACATCGCACTCATGCAGGCGATGAAACGATTACTTGAACAATAATTATGTCAGACGAAACTATGAGCGACGCGCCGGACGCGTTCACAGAAGATTGGCAGAAAAAAGCCGCAGAAAATTTAGCCGGCTGGCAACGTGCGCAAGCGGACTACACCAATTTACAGCGCGAAACTACAACAGCGCGTGTCGAAATGGGAAAACATGCCGTGGCAGAAGTGGTGTTGTCGTTTTTGCCGGTGTACGATTATTTCAAACGCGCACTGGCGCACACGCCACCGGACGCAGAACAATCCGTCGCAGTAAAAAACTGGTTCGCCGGCGCACAGCACATTTCAGCGATGTTCAAAATGACGTTAGCACAATTCGGGGTAGAACAAATTGACGTGGTCGGCAAACCATTTGACCCGCATGTCATGGAAGCAGTGAAAGAAGAAGCGCGCGAAGGCGCGGCCACGGGAACCGTTGCAGAAGAAATTGAAAGTGGGTACAAAATGGGGGACAAAATATTAAAACCGGCAAAAGTAATAACCGCAAAATAAAAATATGGCAAAAATTCTTGGCATTGACCTTGGTACAACTAACTCATGCATGGCAATTATTGAAGGCGGCGCTCCGCGCGTTTTGGAAAACGCCGAAGGGATGCGCACCACGCCGTCAATTATCGCCATGACCAAAGCGGGTGAGCGTGTGGTGGGATTGCCGTCAAAACGGCAGGCCGTCACCAATCCGGAAAACACGTTGTTTTCTATCAAGCGCTTGATTGGCCGCCGGTTTAGCGACGCGGAAGTACAGCGCGACATGAAACTCATGCCGTATAAAATTGTGAAATCAGGCGATGGGGTAAAAGTTTTGATGGGCGCCAAAGAATATTCACCGCAGGAAATTTCCGCCATGGTGTTGCAAAAATTAAAAGCAGATGCCGAAGCGCGTTTGGGAGAAAAAATTACCGAAGCCGTGATTACGGTGCCGGCATATTTTGACGACGCACAGCGCCAAGCAACTAAAGATGCCGGCGAAATTGCCGGTCTTAAAGTTGCGCGCATCATTAATGAACCAACGGCCGCGGCGCTTGCCTACGGATTTGACAAAAAGAAAGATCAAAAAATCGCCGTGTATGATTTGGGCGGTGGCACGTTTGATATTTCAATTCTTGAAGTGAGCGCCGACACGGTAGAAGTGCGCGCCACTAACGGCGACACGCATTTGGGTGGTGATGATTTTGATCAGGTGCTGATTAATTGGATTATTACGGAATTCAAAAACGAGCACGGCGTTGATTTGTCAAAAGATACGTTGGCGCTTCAACGCATTAAAGATGCGGCGGAAAAAGCAAAGATTGAGCTGTCAACGGCGCAGGAAACGGAAATCAATCAGCCGTTTATCACGTCGGACGCCAGTGGCCCCAAGCACATGGTGATGAAATTGACGCGCGCGAAAATGGAAGAACTGGTGCACGATTTGGTGGAAAAAACTTTGGAGCCGGTAAAAAAGGCGCTCGCCGACGCAAAAATGTCCACGAGCGATATTCATGAAGTGGTGATGGTTGGCGGCATGACGCGCATGCCATTGGTTTTGGCGACCGTTGAAAAATTTTTCGGCAAAAAACCAAACGTGTCCGTGAATCCGGATGAAGTGGTTGCCGTGGGCGCCGCCGTGCAAGCCGGTATTTTGCAAGGAGAAGTTAAGGATGTTTTACTGCTTGATGTGACGCCGCTGTCGCTCGGCATTGAAACAATGGGCGGCGTGATGACCGCTTTGATTACCCGCAATACCACCATTCCCACCAGCAAGACGCAGATTTTTTCAACGGCCGCAGACAGCCAGCCGTCCGTTGAAATTCACGTCTTGCAAGGCGAACGTCCGATGTCCGGCGACAACAAAACACTCGGTCGCTTTATGTTGGACGGCATTCCGCCGGCACCGCGCGGCGTGCCGCAAATTGAAGTGGTGTTTGACATTGATGCGAATGGAATTTTATCTGTGTCCGCAAAAGACAAAGGTACCAACAAAGAACAAAAAATTACCATCACGGCATCCAGCGGCCTTTCAAAAGAAGAGGTTGAAAAAATGAAAAAGGACGCCGAACTTCATGCAGACGAAGACAAAAAGAAGCAAGAATTAATTGAAGCGCGCAACATTGCCGACACGATGGTGTACACCACGGAAAAAATGTTAAAAGACGCCGGCGAAAAAGTTTCGGCCGATGACAAAACACAAATTGAAGAAAAAGTGGCGGCCGTGAAAGCGGTGAAAGACAGCGATGACGTTGACGCAATTAAAAAAGCGTCCGAGGCACTCGCCGAACACGCGCAAAAAGTGGGCGCCGCAATGTACCAGCAGGAGCAACCGCCGCAGAGCGCGCCGGACGCCGGCGGCAATGCGGCAGATGAACAGAAAAAAGACGAACAAGGTCCAATTGAAGGTGAAGTCGTCAAATAAAATATCACATGCCTCATAAGGATTATTACAAAATTCTTGGCATCTCAAAAAGCGCTACCGATGACGAAATCAAAAAAGCATTTCGTAAATTGGCGCATCAACATCATCCGGACAAACCGGGGGGTGATTCAGTAAAATTCAAAGAAGCAAACGAGGCCTACCAAGTGTTGTCCGACAAAACAAAACGCGCACAGTACGATCAGTTTGGTTCTGAATTTGTCAATCAGCCGGGAGCCGGCGGGAGGAGTGCGGGCGGTACAGGCGGCGGATTCAATGGCCAAGGTTTTGATTTTAATTTTGGCAACATGGATGATCTTGGTGATTTATTTGGCGGCATGGGCGAGATGTTTGGCTTTGGTGGTAGCGGTAAACGGACACGGGGCGCACCGCGCGGGGAGGACATTGCCGTTGATGCAGAAGTAACGTTACAAGAGGCGTGCTTTGGAACACAAAAAAAATTCAGTTTGCACAAACCGTCTGCATGCGAAACGTGCGCAGGAAGCGGTTCAGCGCCGGGAACCAAAAAAACATCCTGCCGTCACTGCGGAGGTAAAGGTCAGGTCACTCGTACCCAGCAAACAATTTTGGGTGCGTTTCAATCCGCCGCGCAATGTGCGGAATGTCGTGGCGTCGGCGAAATTCCCGAAAAGCAATGCGCCACCTGCCGTGGCACGGGCGTACATAAACGCACGGATGAATTAGAAATAAATATTCCGGCGGGCATAGAAAACGGACAGCACATTCGGATTACCGGCCGCGGCGCCGCGGCGCCGTTTGGAGGGCGCTCAGGCGATTTATACATTAGAATACAGGTGAAAGCAGATAAAAATTTAGAACGCGATGGCGATTCAATTTATTCTTCAGCTCACATTTCCTATCCAACGGCGGCGCTGGGCGGTGAGAC
>CAZUSU010000043.1:0-15301 GCA_964623315.1 uncultured Gammaproteobacteria bacterium
ATGTGGTCGGCAATCATCAGCGCATTCCTCGTGGGTCAGGTGCTTGCACAAACGACGTCGAGTCCTACCTCAACGCCGCCGCCTGCAACCACTTCTACAGACCCAAAAACAACCTGTTTAAATTCAAATTATAAATGGTGCATTAATTCTGATGGCGTCACGGGCTGGTGTTCAAACTCCACCAATTACACCTGTCCGGCGTATTCAGAATCCGCCTGTACTTCACAGAGTGGCAAATGGTGCCGATACCAAACCACGCCTTCAAGCGGCCCGAATGGATACTGTAACACCGGTACAAACGCAACGTGTCCGGCATACACGTCTGCAGATTGTCTGGCGCAAAGCGGTAAATGGTGTAAATACCAAACAACGCCTACAACCGGACCTGATGGATACTGTAGCACCGGTACAAACGCAATGTGTCCAGTTTACACATCAGCAGATTGTACGGCGCAAAACGGCAAATGGTGCAAGAATTCTGATGGGGTATCTGGCTGGTGTTCAACTGGCGACGCGAGCTATCAGTGCCCTATTTATTCCGAAGCGGACTGTAAAACGGCAGGCAAAATCTGGTGTGTTTCGCCGGGTACTGCATCATCAAGCGGTTGGTGTACAGCCACCTGTGCATATACCAGCACTGCCCCAACGACGAACACTTCTTCTACTACAACGGCGCCAAGCACTACCTCAAGCACCTCAACGCCCACTTCCACGCAAACACAAGCATGTACTGGTGGTAGCAAATGGTGCTTAAATTCAGACGGCAAGAGTGGATGGTGTTCCTATGGCACAACTCCGTGCCCGATATATAATGCGGCGGAATGTACAAAAGCAAGTGGCGAATGGTGTGCATACCAAGCAACTTCTTATTCTACGGGTTCTACGGGCGCAACCGGATGGTGCAATTTACCAAGTTCAGGAACAACAGCATCTTCTTGCCCTATTTACGATAAAACGGTCTGTATAGATAAAGGGCGCACGTGGTGTCAAATGACTTCTACATCAGCATCAACGTACAGTTCTGGCTGGTGTTTACAGACCAACGACACCTATGGATGCGGTTCTGGCGCAACGGCAACGACAAAAACAGGAACCGTCACTACGCCCCAAACGGTACCACCGCCACCAATGACGTATTCATGGCCACAATCAAAATCTGAATGTGAAAACTACTACGGCCGGTGGTGTGAAAATTCCGGATCTTACACCTCAACGGCGGCAAGTGGATACTGTAATATGGGCACACGCACTTGCCCTGCCCCCTATAAAGCCGGATACATGCACTGTTGGGATGGAACACAAGTCCCGACAGGCGGCACGTGTTCATCGGTGCCAACCAACAAAACGGACTGCGATAAAAACGGAAAATACTGGTGTACGTATACGACTCCTTCGTCTGGCGTAACCAGTGGATGGTGTTCATCAGAGTCATGTATGGCAAACATACCAGCAGGATATGTTACCTGTCCGGACGGTAAATCATCTGCGAAAACCATGACCGAATGTCCTAGGGTCGGTGGAGTAATTCCCGCGCCACCGGTGGGCGTCAAATGTCCTGACGGTTCCCTGTCAACAACGCTCGCGACCTGTCCCGCAACAACCTATACCTGTTCCAACGGAACCGTGGTAAAATCAGCGGATCAGTGTCCACCAAAACCAACGGATGAAATTGGCTCTTGTCTGAACACTGGTGGTACGTGGTGCACCAATCCTAACAGCAGTAGAACGGGATACTGTGCGCCAAAAGGCGTTACCTGTTCAACCGAAGTTATTCCAGTACCGCAACCAGAACCGATCCCCCCATCGGTCACGTCAGAAATAAAGCGCCAAATGGAGCGCGAAAAGAAAAACATGTTGCGCGAATTGGCAACGATGGAGCGGTTCTATAAACGAACCAAGGATGTGGCGGCGCTCGCAAAAGTAACGGTGCTTTCGCAGGAAATCGGCAAACTAGAAGCAGGCGCCGGTTCTGACTTCTACAAAAAACTGGAGTTGTTGCGCGATGAATTAGAAAATCTACGTGACTCATACCGCGATGCCATTGAGTCAGGAAACTATCAGGGTGGCGACGAACGCGATGAAAAATTCCAGAAAAAAGCACTCCAACAAATGAAAGCGGGTGTCAAACAATTCAAGCGCTACCTGACGTCGCTTGAAGCAAAAATCCGTGCCATAGAAAAACAGGGTATCTCGGTTGACCAAAACCTTAAGGACACTCTGGAAAAAGCAAAAGATATGGCGAATCGTACAGAAAAGGCCAAAACATACGATGAGGTACGCGACATCGTAGAACAGATGCCAGAAATGGCAGAAAAACTCAACGAGTTCCTCCCCCGTCTTGAGCAGATGAGCCGCTTACCGCGCATACTCAAAATTATTGAGGGGCGGCTAAACCAAGCGCGCACAATGGTGCGTGATTCAGCCGCCGTTGCAAAACGTCTCAAAATTGATGCGGCAGAATCAGTTGAGAAAATGCAAATTACTCTTGAGAACATGAAAACCGCGCTTGATAACATTAAGGCAGGTACCTTTGAGGGCGACGATTTGTTCGGCTACATAGATGATAATGTTCTTGAACCCTACGATGAAATTCTGCAAATCGCCAATGATATTAAGTCCGTTGCTTCTGTACAGCGATATATTGGCAAAGTAGGCGCGGATGCAAAACGATTTAGTACGCGTATGGCAAAACTCGTCAGAGCAGGAGAGGATGTTTCCGAGGCCAAAGAGGCGCTGGAACAACTCAACGAACATCTTGCGGCCCTACGGATAGACGCTCGACAGAAAATTAATTCTGATGTTGCCGAAGTAATACTCGGACATCTGCAAGAAATTTCTTCGCTCTCCCTTGCGCTTGAAGATGCGCTCGGCCTTACGGCGCCCGACGTGATTGAAAGGCAACTGCGCGAAACGTTGCAGTCCGGTGGCGAAGATCTCAAAGAAATTGAGGTTGACGACATAGAAAAACTGCTCGTGAAAGCGTATCGCACGGCTAACTTCTTCCGCATCGCGCCCCAGCGTTCGCTGGCGCTTAGCTACTAGGAGTTTGCTAAGCCGCCGCAATCGTAATTGCGCCAATCCGCGCCGCACCAGCGGCGCGGATTGTTTTTATGCATGCAGAAAGAGTGCTACCCGTGGTAATGACATCGTCCACAAAGATATACGTTGCTGTGGGGACTATTGGCCGTCTGTGGGGAGCCATTACAAATGCCTCCGCGAGCTGGGTACTCCGTTGCTCCCGTGAACTGTGTACTTGGGTGTGCGTATTCTGCAGACGAACAATAAACTCCGCATCTACCATTAAAGATTGCGGGCCAATTGCCTGCTGATGTGCAAGCGCGCCGCAGAGCGCCTCGGCCTGATTAAATCCGCGCAGTAATTGGCGCTTGTCATGCAGAGGCACGGGCAATAAAATAATCGGCGCGCCGGTAGTATCAAAATTATGTATGAGCGGCGCAAGCCACGCCGCGCAGAGCTTTGCCGTGGCCGCAATACGAAAAAATTTTAATTGCTGTATTGCCGCCGCTACTGGCCCGCAATCATATCGGTGCGCGCTATATACCACGGCGCCGGCAATGATTTGTTTGCGTGGCGGGTTTTCCGTTCGGACGCGTTCGCATCGCTGGCACCACCACGGGTCAGGCACATCGCAAAATAATCCACAACCAATACAGCGTGGCGGAAAAAATAAATCAAGAATTATTTCACCGAACCCTCCTTGCATACGTTTTAAAATTTATTCATTTTCAGAGGTCTAATTGATGTTCCACACCGCGCGCTCCACCACCCATCCGGTTAGCGAGCGGCGTAATGCGAGAGTGGCTGTTTCGTACGTGACACGCGTTCCTCCTGCATCACGGTACACCCGCTGTGCTTTAACGGCAACTGTTGCGCCAACGGTTGTTTCACTTATAATCTGCGCAGACAGCGCCCGCGTGTTAACACTTAAAAATTGCGTGTAGGTGGGTGTTGTTTTGAGACGCTCCTGTGTCGTTGTTTTAAGATCGCCGGTCATTATTGCCACCAACTGCCGCAAATTTTCATTTGGCGCATCGGTAGAAAAGGTGCCATAGCGCGCGGCAAAATCCATGCTAAACCGCTTCGTTTGTGCCTGTGCGGTATCTTGCGGCAGTTCCGCTGGCTGTGAGGGCGGAACAAATGCCGGTTTTGGAATCGCCTCATCGCCGGTGATATTACTTTCTGGTTGTGTGGTATCTGATTTTTCCGGTGTTACTTCCGTTGGCACCCTCTGCGTGAGCCGCATAATACCGGCAATGGAAAATAAAACTACCGCGACTCCGGCAACACCCACTTTTATTTTTGTTTTGGTATCCCATGCCATACGTCAGGGATTAAATGATGGCGGCGGGGCTGTTTCTGTCGTTGGTGGTGCTGGTGGTTCTACCGGTTCTGCGGGAGCTGGAGTAGGAATAGGAGTAGGAGCTGGAGCCGCAGGAGTAGGTGCCGGTTCAGGTGCCGGTTCCGGTGCTGGTACTGCCGGTAACTCCTCTGGTTTAAATTCAAGCGGCACCACACTTTCCATTGCCGCTGAAGCGCCAGACCCGCCCCGTTCTTTATCTTCGGCTTCTTCTTCTTCACGCTTCTTGCGACGCTCTTCTTCCATTTTTAACATCTGTTGCGGATTGGTGGTCACAATTTGGTCTTCACTGTAAGATGCAACCACTTTTATGGCGGCGTGTTTATTTCCGGCAAAGAAAATTCCCTCACCGACCCCGCTTTCCAGCAGTAAAAACTTTTCGCCCTCGGTGAGCATGAACGTTTTTACCAAATGATCCACGGCCGCCGGCGACTGTTTTAATAAAATCTGAATGGATGAGTTGGTCACGATCGCCTGCCCATACGCGTTGTTCAAAAAGTCATTAACGTCCTGCGTAATGGTGGTGACCCCCAAAAAATATTTACGCGCGCGCTTGCACAGCGCAAAAATAAAACGCGCCGAGTCCTCATGTTGCATGAGCCACCACGCTTCATCAATGGTCAGGATGCGTTTCTTGCGGCTAGAACGCACCGCATTCCAAATATAATTGACGATAGTATAAATTGCCAGCGGACGCAACTCGTCTTCCAAATCGCGTACAGAAAAAACAACCAGCTGGTTGTTCATGTCCACGTTGGTCGGATTATTGAGCAGTCCGGCAAACGTACCCTCGGTGAACTTTTTTACTTTCACCAACATATTTTCTGCGCCTGTCATTCCTTCCAAAACGGATTGAAAGTCCTTCATGATCGGCGGTTCAACGGTGGCCAAATCACAATCAGGCGTAATATCTTTTTTGGCGTATGTTTCCAGTAACGCACGATCCAAAATTGAATCCTCTTCATTGCTAATGGTGCCGAACATGATGCGAAACAGACCTTTCAGAGTAATAACTCCGCTCCGAATAATATCTTCGGTGGAAATCTGCTCGCCAATGGGGCGCGGCAAATCAAACGGATTCACTTTTGCTTCTGATGCGAGCGAAACATTAATAAACGTGCCACCCACTGCATCGGACAGTTGTTTGTATTCGTATTCTGGATCTATCACAATCACGTTGATGCCCATCATGAGCGAACGCAAAATTTCCAATTTAACGCAGTAAGATTTACCGGCGCCGGACGTTGCAAACACCACCGAGTTGGCGTTTTGCATACTAAACCGATCAAACAAAATCAAACTGTTGTTGTGGCGATTGATGCCGTACAAAATGCCGCCATCGCTAGTGAGCTCTGCCGACATGAATGGAAAGGACGCCGCAATCGGCGATGAATTCATGTTGGCGGTTACCATAATTTCATCGTTGCCGAGCGGAATGGTAGAATTAAATCCTTGCTCGGCTTGGAACATCACCTTTTTGGTGTAAATCAATTTCGTGCCAAACATTCCTTCAATATCGCTGGTCACTTTGTCCAATTCATCCTTGGTTTTGGCGTACATCGTCACGTACAGTGCAAATTGAAAAAACTTTTCCGTGCCTTGGGACAACGAATCACGGAGCGATTCAATGTCGCGCAGTGCCGTTTCTTTAATGGGGTCGCGGGGGGCGCCTTTTTCAGCATCCGATGATAATTCTGCACCCATCATACCGGTGCGATTGCGCAACTGTTTTAAAATAATTTCCGTGTTAATCGGATAGAAAAACATGCTCACGTCCAGTGTCAGCGACAAATTGATGATGGGCGAAAACCACCCGACGCCAATATAGCGGGGGTACGTAATAACGTACAGTGTTCGCGCCAGCACGTCGCCGATCTGCACGTGCGTTGATTCAACTTTAAATGACGCCGGCGCAATGATATCGCGAATGCTCACGACGCCCGTTCGGTAAATGCGCTCCGCTTCTAGCGTGTCTTTTTCTTCTTGCGATTTTAATTTGATGTCGGCCTGCCGCGCCTGCTCGGGCGTCAATTTTTTTTGCTCTTTAGAAAGTGTTGGTGCGGGTTGAAATGGCATATTATTTTTGTTCCACCTGAATGTCTTCAAGTTTGCCCATCTTTTCTGTCAGGAAAATATCGGGGTTATACACGGTGTAATACATTTCCACGAGTCCTTGCGTGTCCAGCTGATTAATATTAAGCCCCATCCCCTGCAGACCTCCCATCACAATAGACATGCGCAAATCCAACTGACGTTTGCGCTCAAAAAACTGTTGCTCCTTGGCGTGCACCGCTTTGGTCGGTGACACCACTTCCTGCAGACGTTGCCAATATGTTTTTACTTGACTCGCTCCGGGGAAAAATGGCACAACCACAAAAAAACGCTTACTCATAATTTGCCCCAAATCAATCAGTTCGCGAATAAATTGCCGATAATCACCAATCTGGTTGCGCAATAATTCGCTCGTCTGTGTTTTTTCTGCTTCTTTGAGTCGGTCAAGATAGTTATCAATATTTAATTTGCGTGACTGAATGACCACCTGAATCGGAAAATCCAATGAATTTAAAAATGAAACATAGGCCTGCACCGTTGCATTTTGTTCATCTTCGGATTTGAGCGCAAAATTAACGGACGAAACCATTATGACGGCGCGGAGCGTTCCATCTTTTAAAATAACCGTGCCGTCGCGAATTTCCGCAATATCAACATATTGCTGGGTGGAAACCTGCACGCGATTGCCGGCCAATTTTTTACTTTGCATTGTTTCTATTTTTGGGGGGGAAGCCATACGTTAAGAAAGATCGTCGTGTAATTCTGATTTATAAGCGCCGCCGGTATTCACCACCAGCGACAGTTCTGACAAACGACTGCTCGCCACAAAATCTTTGTGCTCTCGCGCAACGGGTGGCGGTGGCGGAATGTACAGCGCAAACCCGCGCAACTCTTCTTCCGAATATCCTTTACGCCACACGCGTAATTTCGCGCGTCGCATATAGGAAACGATGTTCAAAAAAAAGTAGTGGAACTGCTGGCCGTTTACTTTTACAAAAGCAATAGTGAGACCGATACCGGCAATCGGGATAGTCACAATAATCCAAAGAACCTTATCAAAAATCCCGTATGCAATGCCGTCCACCATGGCCGTGACCATGAGAATCAAAAATTGTCGCGCCGTTACCGGCCCCATGATTTTTGCCTCTGCATCTATGTATTGTGGCACGACAAACTGTTGACCCATATGTTAAGAAGCGTAACGAATATGCTGTAAAAAACTGCTGATTGCCGAAAGCTCGTCTGCCGTTAATGCGTGATCATTCCCTTTTTCCTGTGGCACACACAGTTCGGCCACTGATTTCCCCTCTCGCAGAGATTGGTTTAACAGTTCGCGATATACGCACGCCGGCTCGCTCTGCTCAAATGCCGCGAGTGCTTCCATTTTTTCCCGCGCTCCCTGTGTCGCAACCACTTCCATTTTACTCCGAATTTTCTGAATGCGCACGCTTGACTCGTCGGACAGACGACGAAAATCTACTATTGTCATGGTGCGCAGTTCATCAATGGGACCCAAAAGGCGCGGCGCCGATTTAATGTCCGATGATTTTTTTGTCGGTGGCACGGCCGCATCTGGCGCTTTTTTTGCCAACGGAAAAATAGGATGGTCTGCATCTATCATTGCCTTGAGTTTGTCCGGAATTTTGGGAACGTATTTTGGCGGCTGTGACGGCTGTGACGGCGGCGCCAATGTCGGCTCAACAGCCGGCGCAGAATGTTGTTTTTCTTGTGGGTGCGCCGCTTCCGGCGTCTGAATTTCACGGCGCGCAATGGCACGCATGTTCGCCACGGCGTCGCGCCCAAACAACGTGACAAATTGTTCGTTTAACTGTTTTTGTTTTTCTGCGGACTGGCGCTCCGGCGATTGCGCTTCCAGCGCGGCGGCCTGCTGTTCCACGTGCGCAATTTTTTCCATCACCACCATCTCTGCGCGTTTTTGCGTTGTAGCCGTGACTGCTTTGTGCACGCGACCGGCAATTTCAAACGCCTGATCTTCTGACAATCCCATGCCGCCGCCGGACTCCGGTGCGGCCAGCAACGCGCGCGTTTGATCTGCGTCGCGCAAACCGCCCATGTGCGCACTAACGATCATGCGATAGCGCTCCTGCAACTCCGGCGCAACCCCTTCAAGCGGCACCTTCTGCATGGTATTTTCCAAAAGTAATTGCTCTGCCGCCGAAAGCGGATGTGCGGCCAGCTCATCGGCGATCGGTTTTTTTTCTGCCACTTCGGCTGTTTCTGCCGGTGTCAAAACGGTTGGCGCCAGCGGCGGCGGTGCCGATTCATCTAAAAATTCATACACGCCAATAACATCCGTGAGCATGATCACCAATTCGCCGGCGCGATTTTGTGACAAACCAAAACCACCGTCCGTAATGGACGAGCTTAATTTTTTGCGCACCAATTCTTCATCACATTGTCCGGACGCCGCCAGATCCTGCACGTACGCTTCTATTTTTTGTTTTACCGGCTTGGGCGCGTCATCAAGTTTCACGCGCACCTTCTGCATAAAATCCGCCATGGATGTCTTTGGTTGTGCAACCGGAAATGGATTTAATATGGGTAATTCAGAACCGATCGCCGTAAGCGCGTCAGATAAACCATCAAACCACCACCGAATTGATCCGCAAAATTCCTGCAAAATATCCTTGGCCAATAATTTTTGCTGGTCTTCCGTGAGGCCAAAATGTTTTTTGATCGCCAAAATTACTTGCGCCGGCTGTAAACGCCGCTGGAGCAACTGCGACTCAATGGCGCGCAGTAGTGTCTGCTGTTTTTCATCGGCGAGCGCAAATTTTTCTATCATGGCGTTATTAAACGTCACCACGGTATTGCTGGTGGCGTATCCGTACACCACGGCGGGCAGGTCAAGAGCAGAATGGTAAATAATACGTGCCATAGTTATATCAACGTATCACCGCGCGTGGGGAATGAGCCACCGCGCAACAACTGATCAATATCTTCATCTTCAATGATGGCGGTCTGCGAAATTTGGTTGCGAATATCCGTTGACTCGGCGTTTTTCATGGCGTGCTCTTTTAGGGCGCGCATGTACTCCACGCGCTCTTCGCGGGAACGTCCCATAGCGCGCAACTGATTACGCACTTGGTTCAAAATATCCGGTCCCTGAATTCCCTTACCTACGGCACGGCCGAATTCAGAGTTTTTAATTACTTTTGGATTAGACTTTGCCAAAAATGTTGCGACATCTTCTTGGTTACCCGTACGAACAAAATTTTCAACACTACGGGCTTGATGTCCGCCCGTTGGCATGTTCCATTGACCGTTTGGATCACGGACCATCCCGATATCACTCTCATTATAACGTTCTGGATACGGGCCCGTGTCGCGGTCCGGCCGCGCAGCCATACGTCCCGTGATATCAGCAAAAACATTTGCCGGCGGATCAGGGTTATAATTAGCGGGGTTTGTAACGGCTGGCGGAATACGAGCGTTACCTAAAACTCTCCCTTGCGAATTAATCCGAGAAAAAGTATTCCCCGCAAGCCCCGCAAGAATAACCGCATGTCTTTCTTGAGGAATTTCACGCAACGCCTCGCCGAGAGCTTGATGTTGACGTGGCTCATCAAACGTCTCATTCGCATTCATGATACGCGCCAGTTGTCCACCAATTGCGGCAATAACCGCTCGTTCATCATCTGGTTGCCACTGCTGTGGCGTCTTTCCGGATTCACGAATGGCACCAACGGTTCGCTGTGCTGAACCAGCTGTTTGAAGAACCGAAGAAGGCAGTGTTTGATTCGGGATATGATCATTTTTAAAACGCTTTTCCTGATTCTGTACTGCCTGCGTGGCAAATTCCAGATTCTCGGATCGGTGCGTGCCTATCGCCTGCGTCATCGTCTGTTTATACTGTTCTTGTTCTCTATCAACGCGTGCCTTTTCATCATTTTCCCTTTCAATAGTCCACCCATCACCCTGCCGTATACGCGCTTCTTCAACTTGGCGATCCCGATCATTTTTTAGGGCATCAGTCATTGCGCTCTGCATTGCTTCAAGCTCTATTTGTGGTATTTTCTCATTTTTTCCGGCGCGGTCACGTAGCTCGTTAATAATTGCGTCCGGTTCATTGAGACCTTCTACTTCCAATCTCTTTTTGGCTTCGTCAACCTGACTCTTCCTCTTAACCTTTGCTTGTTGCACCGCTACGTTTTTATCACTAATCATTGTTGCTCGCCGCTGACGTGCTTGTTGATCTAGATTATCTGCCGCGGTAATGTTGCCGGCAGTACGTTCTGTGCTGGCGCGCTCTTCCATCCCCTCCACTTCGCGTTGCGCTTTCATGTATGCGTTTGAAGCGCGCCGCTCAATGTAAGCCGCATCCTGATCTGCCGCTTGAATTTCTTCATTTTTCTTTGCATCTTTGCCAATGCCCAGCGTGGTACCTACATTTTTCATCGTCTTACCGCTATAACGTATGCGTGCTCCGGCACGCCCGCCGATTGTTGCGTCCTGCGCCTTTTGAATCGCTCTCCCCGACCACGCGGTAAATTGAGAAACACGCCCACCTTCGCCCGCACGTTCGCCGATTTTTTCCAATCCTTGACCAAACTTTTGAAGTCCGCCCGAAGCGAGCGAAAGAGCGACGGTCTTTTCTCCTTTCATCGCTTTCCATGCCTGTCCGCCAACACCATATTCACCGGTCGTCATCTGTTTGCCGGCAAATTTAGCTCCGGCGCGCGCCCAACCGGACACGGTGCCGGCCGTTGCTTTAGACAGGGTGGAAGCCAACCCGCCGGCCATGCTGACGCTCCACTTCGCACCCATGATAAACAAAACAATCGGCACAAAATACAGCGCAAGATTAGACCATTTGGAAATTTCGTTCGCAGAAACGGCCGCCGCTGTTTCGCCAAATAATGACTCACCTTGAACTGACTGCATCGTTAAATCCAGCGCCTTATCGCTCACGGCAACACTGGCCAGCGTCACCCAAATAATAAACGCCACTATGGGGCCGGCAATGAGTTGTTGGCTCATGGCGTCCCACCATTTGATGGCGTATTTGTTAGTGAATGGTAACACTTTGGCAACAAACGCGAGCGGCGACACTATAATCAAAAACCACAACGTCAAAATACGCGCCACCAGCACGGACAGCATGGACAGCAGAGCAATAATCCCCACGATGCTAATGATAAAAATAAAAATATTTCCGGAGATGCTGGAAAATAAATCGCTTGATAATTTTGAAACCATCCCCACATTTTCTGGAGTAATTGCTCCAGAACTCATTTCTGTGGGCGCGGTAATAGCCAACTTCAACCACGAATCCACCTTAAACATTTTAATAAAATTACCGGCCGCCGTTTCTGAATACCCACTCACAAAGGTCATCATCACCACCTGCGACGCATCAATGAGCAACCCGCAGATCATTTTACTAAAATTCACGAGCAGTGCGGCGATCACAAAATTTTTTAACAGTGCGGTTGCCTGATAACTGTGAACATTTAAAATGGTAGCAAACGCGATAATAAGTAGCGCCACCACCAAAAACATATTTGCTAAGTCGCGGGTAACGGCCCATCCAATGGTCACAATCGGCGCACCCAAAAATTGGTTATATTGTGACACGCCGATGAGCATGTTGATGAGCCACAAAAAAATACCCACCGTCATTTTCATGAACAGGGATGAGATGGCATAGATAATTAGAATCCATCCGACCGTGGTGCCAAGCGCGGCACCCAAACCGGAAAATAAACTGGTTATACCGCCCGTAGCAACCTGACCAAGTTTTCCCAACGGTCCCGCTTGAATTTCTACCGGCAACAATAATAAACACAGTGGCGCTGTGGCTAATAAAGCAAATTTTAGGATCAAAAAAACTTTTTCACGCATGAGATTGACTACAAACAGTGTGCGTTGACAGTATAGCACAAAACATGGGACACTGGCATTAGTTAACCCTTATTTTTATGACCCCCGAGGAGGCACTTATCCACTTTGGCATCGCCGAATGGCGCGCCATAAAACAGATCACCATAGGTCTCCTGCATGCGACGTACAAAATTGACGGCGCAAACGGTGCAGAGTTTGTGTTGCAACGCGTCCATCCGGTAGTTGCGTCGCCGTCTGCAACGGCAGATTATGCCATTTTAACGGAACATTTGCGTGCCAAAGGGATGCCGGCGCAACGGGTAATTTCCACCACATCCGGCGCATTAACTTTGCCAGACGAAGACGACGCGCACCGTTGCTGGCGGCTCATGACCTATGTGCCCGGCCGCGTGACAGAAACGGTTGGGTCCGTACGCCAAGCGCGCGCGTGTGGCGCGGCGGTGGGTCGGTGGCATCGTGCCATGGCGGACTTTAAGAAAAAGTTGCAATTCAAGTGGAATTCACATCCGTACGACACTAAAAAATTTTACGCGCGGTTTGTAAAAGTGACCAAAAAATTTGCCCATGACCCGCTCATGGCGCCCGTCCGTGACGATATAGCGCTCATGCTCAAACACCACCCGCGCTCCCTACCACCCTCCGGCCTTGCCAAACACACCGTTCACGGCGACCTCAAAATTACCAACTTTATTTTTGACGAAAAAATGCGCGACGTGCGCGCGATTATTGATTTGGACACTTGCGCACCGTACCCATTAATTCTGGATCTAAGCGACGCGATGCGTTCGTGGTGTGGGCGCGCAGAAGATGACCCGCGCAATCGGTTTAACATTTCCGTATATCACGCCGCCCTGTCCGGATATGTGGCGGCGGCGCCGAGCTTGTTGACGACGCGTGAAATACGTCTTCTGCCGCGCACCGTAACGCATATTATTCTGAACCAAGCACTGCGCTTTATGATGGACTATTTTGAAGACAACTATTTTGGCTATGATTCCCGCCGCTACGAAACGCGCCGCGCCGCAAACTTGGCGCGCGCCCGCGGACAAATGGCGCTGTGGAAGGATGCGGTGAAAAAATTGGGGTAAGGGGGGGGTGCGACTGCAAACGTTATAGTTATCTGATGAACCACAAAATGCCGCGACAACGAAGAACGGTTTATCAAACTCCTTTTATGAAGGTATTTGAGGATACCATCAAATTGGATGCAGTAAAACCAGCTACCACCTATTCGTTAATTAAACTTCCTGATATTGTGATGGTAGTGGCGTTGACACGGGATAAACATATCATCCTCATAAAAGAGTACAAGTACGCCGCACAAAAATATCTTACGACGCTTCCGGCTGGAGGCATAAAACGCGGCGAAGGAATCATTGCCGCGGCACGGCGAGAGTTGCATGAGGAAACCGGCTATGGAGGTGGAGTGGCGCGACTCTGTCATCGTCTGTATGAATATCCGTCAAAGTGCCTCCATACTATAACCATCATAAAAATTGCGGGCGTCTCTAAAATAGCCCTTCCCCATTATGATACTGATGAAAATATCTCGGGAATAATGCTCGTTACAAAAAAACGCATCCAAGCAATGGTCAAACAAAAAAAGATAGTTTGTTCATCAGTAATCGCGGCGCTCGTATCTGCTAAAATAATTTAGGGGCTGTCTCTCGTATCAGCCGTTCATTTATTGGCGCGCATGGTGTCTAACCGATGAGGACGATGCTCCTATTTGCTTCTTTAAAAAATTCTGCGGCAATTGTCCGTATTTCATGGCGACTTATATCATTAATGAGGGAAATGTAAAGTTCCATGGTTAGTCCTGTATGTAATATGATTTCCGGCGCGTACCATGCCGTAAGCGCATACGAATTTTGCATGTTTGAAACAACCCCGAAGGTAATGATTTTTTTTATTTTTTCAAGCTCACTGGCGCTGATGAGTTCCTTCGCCACACCGGAACACTGATCGTTTATTTTTTGTAAGACAACGGATGCATGTTCCGGTTTACATGATGTTGAGATGGTTAATTTACCCCTATCAGAAAATGTCTCCATTGTTCCATCTACCCAATACACGAGACCCTTTTTTATTCGCAATTCAATATTACATCGCGACGACCACAAATTAGTCAGAACATCTCTAAGTATTGCCGTCGCGGCGCGTTTTCGTAATTCTGGCGCAGACGCCGTTTGAAACGAAATCGCAAGAGAAGATTGAGCGCCGAATATTTTTTTTCTGTGAAAAGGAATTGGCTTGATACGTTGTTGCTGAATCGAATAGTTGCTCAATGCGGCTGGCACAGGATGCTTTTTGCCCTCGGTGAGAGCGATTCTCTCACCAGCACAATAAAAAATAAATGGTTCCCTAAAATAGGTATGGTAAAAAGCGACGCACTCGCGAAGCGTCATTGACGCCACTGTTGCACGTGTCCCAAAAATGGTATTCGCGAGTGAAGAACGGTTAAATAAAGCTTTTTGTGATAATTGCCATAATTGATCACGATGAGATTCTGACCTCTCATTCATTTCATGTCGCACCACCTTTTTTTCTATGCGAAGCACTCGTTCTGAAAAATGTGGTTTTAATACTGTTTTTTCTAGTAACTTGGCTGATTTTTTAAGAACCGTGGGCAGTTGATTATGATAAAAATGGCACAACTCAAATCCGGTGAACGCATTTGATTCAATACCTAACGCTTCACGCAAAAAAAAATTCTTTGCGCCGCTACCCAACGGATTATTTTGAAATAACAAATGCTCAACAAGATGTGGTAATCCTTGTTTGTTTGCTGGTGCGTATCGAGACCCCGCACGATACCAATATGAGACCGTTGAGGTTGATAAACCGCCCGACCTAATATAAAAAATATTGCCCTTTTGCGAAACTTCAGGCCATGAAATTTTTAAATTGGGTTTATACATAAAAAATTACCACATTAGCAAGGAAATAAGTGGATTGTGGAAGCAACTCAATAAAATGCATCAAAATTTTTCATTAATATTCGCT
>CAZUSU010000044.1:0-2033 GCA_964623315.1 uncultured Gammaproteobacteria bacterium
ATTTTCGGTCGGCAATCCTAATGTGACCGATCCGATGACGGTCATACCTGCAAAAGTAAACCTTAAAACAGGCGTACACAACAGTAAAGGCGTCGGCGTATTGGAAATATTTTCAAGTAAATTGCAGTTTTCGGTGGGAGAAAAAGGGAAACGGCTTCTGCTAATGCGCGGGAATGCTAATGTGGAATCAATTTACGAATATCTGGATGGATCTAATGATTTAGCCAATGGTAACCGTGGCGGCACGTATTCATCCGGTTCACTCATGGGTCCATTTAAAGACACTGACGTTGGAGAGCACACCATTTTATACGAGATTACCGGTAAAAATGGCGAGCAGATGCTCACCCAATTTCATTATTGGGTTGTTCCCAAAGGACAGACCCTTGCGCCGCCGGTCGCTGACAACCCATAACTGTTGATAATGCACTGGCTTACCCTCCAACAGCGTACGCACCTTTTGCGTTCGCTCCGCGAACTGTTTTGGTCATGGGGTTTTGTTGAAGTTGATACGCCGCTCGTGGTGGCGCGGCCGGGTCAAGAACCATTTTTGGATCCGTTTGAAACGCAGGTGGAAGATGCCAGCGGGCGCGCGCATCCGGCGTATCTCATTACGAGTCCGGAATACGCCATGAAAAAATTATTGGCACAAGCCGCGCGCGGTGAGGCGCCGGAGTTTGCAAAAATTTTTCAGTTGGGACACGTATTTCGTAACAACGAGGATTTTGGCGGCACGCATAATCCGGAATTTACCATGATTGAGTGGTATCGGCTGGGAGCGGATTATACTCGGTTGATGTCTGACGTTGAACAGTTGGTGCGTGCGCTCGCCGGACGTGATGAAATTTTGTACCACGGCGTAAAAATAAATTTGGCCGGCGCATGGCCGCGGCTCACCGTTGCCGACGCATTTGAAAAATTTGCCAGCCGCAGTGACGCGCTTGAATTAGCAGAAAAAAATCCGGATGAATTTTACCGCATTTTTTTGAACGAAATAGAACCAAAATTGCGCGAACTGCCGCACCCCATTTTTTTAATTGAATATCCGGCATCTATGGCCGCACTCGCGCGTCGCAAACCAACCGACCCGCAAGTGGCAGAACGCGTAGAATGTTACCTCGGCGGTTTAGAAATTGCCAACGGTTTTTCTGAATTAACGGACGCCGCCGAACAGCGCGCGCGTTTTGTAGAAGAACAAAAATTTCGTGAAAAAAATGGCAAACCGCGAATAGAGTTAGATGAAGAGTTTTTGCGTTTACTGCCCCAAATCGGGAGTGCGGCCGGAATTTCTGTTGGAGTTGATCGTCTGGTTATGCTTTTGTTGGATAAGGTAAATATCAATGACGTGATATTTTGGCCGTGCCGCGATTTGTTTGAAGAGCGCAGGTAAGCCATCAGTGTGTACCTATCAATTGTAAGACAATGTCTTACAATTGATAGTGCTGTTTCACAGATACAACCACCCATCTTGACGCATTTCGGAAAAAACTATATTATTGCCCCATATCTAGCTCATATTTTATGGCTTCGGTAACAGACATTAAAAAAGGAACGGTCATCAAACGCAACGGCGACTTATTAGTGGTCACCATGTCCGCGCACATCACGCCGGGGAAGGGCACACCGTTTACGCGCGCAAAAATGAAATCATTGACCTCGGGAAAAGTGATTGAAGAGACGATGAAAGACAACGAAACCGTAGAAATTGTGGAAGTGATATATCGCACGATGCAATATTTATATCATGACGGCTCGTTTTATACGTTCATGGACAACGGCAGTTATGAACAGGTGCAGATGGACGCCGATGCCATTGGTGAAGACACACAATATTTGAAAGATGGTCTGGAAGTGGTGGTGGCGCTCTACAATGATGCGCCGGTTGCACTCCAACTCCCGCGTAAAATTTCTTACACCGTAAAAGAAGCGCCCCCCGCAGTAAAAGGGGACACGGCAAGCGGCAATGTGCAAAAAGAAATTATTCTTGAAAACGACCTAAAAGTTTTTGCCCCGATTTTTATAAAAGAAGGCGA
>CAZUSU010000045.1:0-5845 GCA_964623315.1 uncultured Gammaproteobacteria bacterium
ACTCCCGCGTAAAATTTCTTACACCGTAAAAGAAGCGCCCCCCGCAGTAAAAGGGGACACGGCAAGCGGCAATGTGCAAAAAGAAATTATTCTTGAAAACGACCTAAAAGTTTTTGCCCCGATTTTTATAAAAGAAGGCGAACGCGTGATTGTGAACACGGATACGGGATTGTACGTGGAACGGGATAATAGTTAAAAATAAAAAACGCCGGCACGGGAGCTGATATTGGCAGGCGGTTGCCCACTGAAAATCTGCTCCCGCACCGGGTGGTCTGCTGGTTGTTGCGCGGCTACTCCAGCGGTGGCATGTTTCGCATCTGCACGTCGGTCGCCGCCGCGTTGTTCACGAAGCCGCAATCGGCATGGGTGAATTTGCTCCACATCTCGATCACGGGGTTCGGCCGCGTGCTCGGCGGCGTTGAGATGCTGATGAAGATCACTTCGGTGCGCGGCACGAGGCCGACCTCCTGCAGGTTCACGACCTGCTGCGCGCCGGTCTCGGCGGGCTTGGTGACGGCGGTGTTGTCGACGACGACTTGACCAACGGACGAGGCGTGGTCGACGGGAAGCGGGGTGGCGGCGACGGCGGTCATGCTCATCATCAGCAGCAACTGGCCGATGATGAACAGGTGAATGAAGCCGAAGGGCGGGCTCAAAATGCGGAAGCGCATGGAAACCTCCTTGTCAAAGCAATGACACTCAAATCCGCGATGCGCATACGGATCTGTTAGCCGCACATCGTTGTACGGCATGTAAAACATGCTAGCAGGTCAGCAATATTTTTGCAAGATTTAAAAAATACGGACGTCCGAATGTCAATCAAAAAAACGCCTTTTTTTGAGGCGCTTTTTTGAAACCGTTTATGTAAGGTTATCCTTCAAACGGCGGCACCTCTCCTTCAGCGTCACCATTTTCGTTTTTGTCGCCCGCAATGGCGCCGGTTGCCGGCATGTCAGAAAGTTTTACCGCCTCCATGACATCGGCGCGCACGCCAGCGAGCAATTCGGGGCGCGACTTCAAAAACGCTTTTGCCGTTTCGCGGCCGACGCCAAACTTTTCTTCTTTGTACGAGTACGAGTTTCCGGATTTTTTGATGACGCCATATATCACGCCGGTATCCAAGAGGTCGCCGGAAATGGAAATGCCCTCGTTGTACATGATGTCAAACTCTGTGGCACGGAACGGCGGCGCAACTTTGTTTTTCACGATTTTTACTTTTACGCGGTTGCCGATAATTTTTTCACCCAATTTTATTTGCGCCGCACGTCGGATTTCCACGCGAATGGATGAATAAAATTTTAGCGCCATACCGCCCGTGGTTGTTTCCGGATTGCCAAACACGATGCCGATTTTCATACGCGTTTGGTTGATGAATACCACAATGGTTTTTGTTTTGCCCACGATGCCCGTTAGTTTGCGCAGTGCCTGCGACATGAGCCGCGCGTGTAAACCCATGTGCTGGTCGCCCATTTCGCCTTCAATTTCTGCGCGCGGCACCAGTGCGGCAACCGAATCCACGACCACCACATCAACGGCGTTGGAGCGCACCAGCGTTTCCAAGATTTCCAGCGCCTGCTCGCCGGTGTCTGGCTGTGAAATGAGCAGTTCATCAAGGTTCACGCCAATTTTGCGCGCGTAATCCGGATCCAGTGCGTGTTCCGCATCAATAAACGCGGCAATGCCACCGGTTTTTTGCACTTCGGCAACAATGTGTTGCGCCAAAGTTGTTTTACCGGATGATTCCGGCCCGTAAATTTCTATGACGCGGCCGCGGGGCACACCGCCCACGCCGAGCGCGATATCTAGCGACACGCAACCCGTGGTCACGGCGTCAACATTCATTGCGGTGCTTTCGCCAAGAATTTGAATGGCGCCGTCGCCGAATCGTTCGCGGATTTGCGCGAGCGCCTCTTGTGCGGCGCGCATCTTTTCACTTACTTCATGTTTTGTTTTTGCCATACGAATAAAAAAGAACCCGCGTCGGGAGCGCTCGGGTAGTTAATAATGCGGTAAAAGATCAATTTACGTACCGGCGAGAGACGTACCTGCAGGGGAAACAGAAACGGGGGAGGGCTCGGTCGGTGCGTTCAGCATAACGGTTCGTGAAACGGTTGTAAAGAGTCCGTGTTTTTTGGTGGCGCGAATAAACAATTGGTTGGCGCCCTGTTGCAGTTCCACGGGCGCAGAAAAGGTGCCGTCGGCGTTGCCAAACACCAGTTGGCCGTTAATTTCAACGGATGTATACGGGTCGGTTGAACCGGTAACCGTAACTTGTGGTGATACTGCCACCATACCGTCTGTGGGTGAAATTACGGAAAGCCGTGGCGGTGCCACGACGCGCCATATTTGAAAACCGAGAAACAACGTGAGCAAACCAACGGCCGCGCCAACAAGTGCGAGCTGGGTAAAAGCCGGATGGTTTCCGAGGCGTTGCCGACACGGCACAGCTTGCATGATGCGTTTGCCACGCGCGTGCCATGCAAGGGATTGTTTTTCAGAATCAGAATGACTGACTCCTGCCGAACCAAACGGATTTCTATTGTCGCACAAGCGTTGGGTCATGTTCATCAGTTGGCGCGTCATCTGGCGGCTCAATATCGTCTTCCATTGTATCACTCGCGCCGTCGGCTCGCAACAAAACGTCGCGCGGTTTTGCGCCATCGGCCGGCCCCACGATGCCGGCGCGTTCAAGTTCGTCAATGATGCGCGCGGCGCGCGAGTAGCCAAGTTTCAGGCGGCGTTGTAATAATGAAGCGGACGCCTTACCGGATTCAATGACCACCTGTTTGGCCGCTTCAAACATAACGTCAACGTCATTGGCGCCGCCCTCGCTACCGCCTCCACCGCGGCCGGTAAAAATTGACGCAGAGCCACCGCTTTGTTTTTCCGTGATAATGGGATTGTAATCCGGCGCCGTGTCTGATTTCCAATAATCCATAACACGCTTAAGTTCCTCTTCGGAAACAAAGGCGCCCTGCAAACGTTTTGGCTTTTGCAATTCAGCGGTCATAAACAACATGTCGCCGCGACCCAATAATTTGTCGGCGCCCGCGCAATCCAAAATGGTGCGCGAATCCGTGATGCTCGCCACAGAAAATGCAATGCGCGTGGGGATGTTAGCTTTCATTAAACCGGTGATTACATCTACGGACGGGCGTTGTGTGGCAATAATTAAGTGAATGCCCACGGCGCGCGCCATTTGTGCGATGCGAATAATGCCGCCTTCAATTTCCGGACCGGCAGATAACATTAAATCGGCAACCTCATCAATGATAAAAACAATGTACGGAATTTTTTCCGACGTTTTTTTATTATATGAAGCGATGTCGCGCGAACTGGCTTTTGAAAACAAATCATACCGACGCTCCATTTCTGAAATACACCACTTGAGCGCATTGACGGCGCGCGCCGGCTCGGTAATTACCGGCGTCAATAAATGGGGGAGACCGTTGTAGAGCGTCAGTTCAACGCGCTTTGGATCCACCATAATAAAACGCAAGGTCTCCTCGGTATTTTGATAGACGAGCGACAAAATGAGCGTATTTAAACAGACCGTCTTGCCGGAGCCGGTAGCGCCCGCGACCAATAAGTGCGGCATGCGCGAAAGATCGGCGACCCATGTTTTGCCCGACACATCTTTGCCAAGCGCTACATTTAAATTGTTGTTGCGGCGGGTAAATTCTTCTGATTCAAAAAGCTCGCGCAGTGACACCAGAGCCACGCGTTCGTTGGGCACTTCAATGCCGACAAACGGTTTCCCCGGAATGGGCGCTTCAATGCGAATGGGGTGTGCGGCAAGTGACAGCGCCAAATCATTGGACAGCGCAGTGATACGCGCCAGCTTAACGCCCTTGTCCGGCCGCAGTGAATATTGTGTCACCGTTGGTCCCACGCGCACCTCGGCAAGTTCGCATCCAATGCCAAATTGTTTGAGTGTTTCTACAATTAAATCGCCGCTTGATTTGATATCACCGGCCGTGGGCTTTGATTTGTTTGCAGTCAAAAGTTCAAACGCGGGGAGCGGTTTGGCGTGATGTTTTTTTGCGGGGAGTTTTAATTCCGGTTGCTCCGATGTCTCGCTGTTTTCATAATTTGCATCTTCCTCGTTTGTTTTTTCTGTTTCTCTGTAGGGTTCTGCGGCGGGCAGTGTGCGGGCGCGTACATCCGGCATTATCTCTGCCGTCTCAATCGGTTCGGTTGTTTGTGCGCTGGCAAGCCGCGCGCGCGTGTACATAATTGAATCGGCAAGATAACGCCAGCAGGCATTTATCACGGTAGTAATAAATTGAAACGCATGCGACACCGTGAGGTTGGTAATCAACATGACACCAATAATCGTGATGAGTGAAAGTATGGGCACCGCCGCCCAGATGCTGGTGAACTTTACGAGCGGCCAGCCGAGCGCCAACCCAACCAATCCGCCGCGATAACCTTGAAGTGCCTGATCCAGCATTGTTTCCACCGGTAACCACGCGTGTATCAAACCATTTGCACCCAGTAAAAATAAGGTGAACCCCAAAAGATGGTGCGGCTTATCAGTGAGGTCATCTTCTTTTTCTATAATAACGGCCCACACCACCAGTAACACGGGCACGATGTAGCGGGTGACGCCAAAAATAAATGCAAGCGAAAGATTAATAAATTCACCTACAACGCCGGCCAAATTAAAAAAAGAAAGCGTGGCAATGATGGCCGCTAAAAAAAGAAGTACGGCAACGACGCCGCGGCGAATGGCCGGATTAAAGGTATGCTCGCCGGTATCGCGCGCATCGCGCTTGCGGCGTGGTGCGGGCGTACGTTCTGGCGCGCGGCGCTCGTAGTTGCGATGGCGGTCGGTTGATGAAGTGCGAATGGGCATGCAAACAAAAAATAATTTGAAAAATATTTCGGTTGAAATTATACCACAAAATTGACGAATAAAAAATCAGCCACCACGCGTCTCACGACGGATGATGGCTGTGCGGTTGTTACGCGGCGGCCGCGTGGAGGACCAGCGCCCCCCGCAAGTCCTCGAAGGACTTGAGGCGCAGGCCGGTCTTCAGCGTGAGCTGTGGCTTCGTGGCCACGTGCTCGCGCTTCGTCGGCTCCACGACGACTGGCGGCGTCATGGGCTTGGCCGGCGGCTTGCGTTGCGCGGCGTGGACGTTGTCCATCGCCTCGCACCGCTTGCCGAGGCGCACGACCTCGGTCTGCCGCGCGCAGAAGCCGTACGCCTTGCGCACGAACGGGCTGTTCGCCGGTTCGTGCTCGCCGCTGATGCGGCGGCGCGTGACGATGGCTTCGTAGAGCGCGATGCACATGGTGAGCTCGCGCTTCTTGCGCTGCTTCTCGCGCTGCTCATCGCGCCACATGTCGATCGCCGTGAGGAGCGAATCCTCGGGCGACACGAGCTCAACAGCGAAGTTGCCCCCGCCGTCGTAGAATTCATCGTCCGAGCACCGCGTGCCCGGACGCCGCGCTTGCCCGTAGGCGTCGAACATCGACGCTCCCGGGTACGGCGTCGCGGCCTGCGCCGCGTGGCCGCCGAGCACGCGCCAGTGCGTCGGCTGGGCCGGCACACCGTTGAACGTCGGCCAGCCCGCGGGCAGATGACCGAGCGCGAATTGTTCGCGCTGTTGGGCCTCTTGGGCCCGCAGGGAAATGGGAATTGCCACGACCGTACTCCTCCCGCCGCACTCGCGACGGTTTTTTTCGATTTTTTTGGCACCGCGGAACCTACCGCGGCACCATCCGTCCCATGGGCGCGCACGGGCAGGAGCCGCGCATGCCGCGCGACTGCGCCTGCCGGCGCGCTTCGCGCTTCTCCAGCAGTTTGCGCACGAGTTTGTCGTGCGCCACCTGCAGG
>CAZUSU010000046.1:0-39034 GCA_964623315.1 uncultured Gammaproteobacteria bacterium
ATAACTATATTTTCTTCATAACCAACCATTCCAGTTGGCCCACATTCTGCGCAGTACACATTATCAAAAACCACTGCAAGATTTCCAGCCCCGATTTTCTTTACCAACTCTTTCTTCGTTATTTTTCTGCTTGTTTTTGGCATGCTGGAAATTACATTATCTGCCGATTCAATTCGGCTTCCAGGGCGCGCTGGAAATCGCGGATGATTGCCTGCTGGCTGGCTGGCAAAAAGGTGCCGAGCTCGCCCCGGAAATCAATCTTTCTCGCTTCGCTCAAAATCGTTTCTTTTACCTCTTTGAGTTTCTTTTTGTGCTCCGTCGAGAGCATATTTTTTCGCATCATAAAATACAAATCATAAAAGTCGCGCGGCTTTTTGCGCTCCAGGAGCGCGCCGAAAATCTTTTCCTCCACCAATTCCTCTTGCGGCAAATGAAGGAGTGTATAGGTCGGCACAAAATCATTGGCTATGCTGTCAACCTCTCCGTGTATTTCCCGTCCATTTCTTGCTGAAATGTTTATTTCTACACCGACCGGTTCGTAATCTTGCATCTTGAACGTGGCTACGCCGAAATATCCGCCGCTTGTCTTATCGGACTTTTCGCCAACCTCCACACGTATTCCCGTCCGCTCAATTTCCACAAGCACATGCACGAACAAATCCTCAACATATTTTTTTATGGTGCGGTCGGTAACCTTAAACGCCGAAAAATCCAAGTCCTCGGAAAAACGCGGACTGCCGTAGACGATCCGCAACGCTGTGCCGCCCTTGAAAAGTAAACTCTGCGACTCCGGCAATTTATACAACTCGCTTAAAAATATGTGCTGGAAATACTCGCGAACTATGTTAGGAAATAATCCGGTTTGGTATTGAGTCGCCAGTTTTTGCAGCGATTCTTTTGTAATCATTTGAGTGTAGTTATTATTATGCCGGTAAGTTTTTGATTGTCGAAAAGAGAAGCGTAACGCACAGCCTTTGCGGTGTTGATTTTTTCTTTATTGTACCGAGAGAGCGGCTTCAGCCCATCAAGCAAACGAAAGTAGTTGGCATCAACGAAGGCCTTCTCCGCATCGGCGATTCTGAAGCTCAAGCCGTTTTGCTTGACTATTTCGTAACCCGCGAAAGCGGTTTTTTTGATTTTGCGATACGAATACACTTTTCCGAGTTTTTCAAAACGGCGCGTGGCTTTTGGCGTGACCGAAGTGATTTCATACACGGTTTCCGGAATCACTCGATGATACGACAACGCGAATTCGCGAGAGACATATGATGGCTCGTAAAGTTTTCCGGCAATGAAAAACTCTGGTAATGATGCATCCGCCAGCATGTATAGTCCGCGCTTGATTCTCGCAATAAATTTCCGACTCGAGTAACGATGAAGGACTTTTGTAGCGGCTCCGGCCGAAAGCCCAAAAAGGGCGCGAATATCAGCCGCCGTAAAAACAGGAAGCTTTTTGTCCTTTATTTTAGCGGCGAAAATTGTCTGATTCACTAATTTGACCATATTGTCAATTTACCAAAACGAGCTTATTTTGTCAATTTCTGTCAAATATCAATAACCGTGAATTATACTAAAAAATCTACTTATTTCACGATATATGCCCCCTTCCTTTCCTTCATGGCACCATGTTAACAAAGGTCCGTGTCAATTGAAAAGATTCCTTTTTAGTGGGAGCATTTAATATCACCACCGTGACCGGCCCGCCGACGTGCGGGATGCGTGCGGCAAAATTGAAACGCGAATCCTCAAGGTAACCCGTTTTACCCATGAGCATCGGCTCGTTATCCATCAACATGATGTTGGTGTTTTGCACGGTGTGCTTGGCGGGCTTTGCATCGCGGGAGGTAAACGTGTACCGCTTTTTTTGCGCGATCGCGCGCATCCGATCGTTGCCTGCGGCTGTCGTAATAAGCCGCGCAATGTCGCGCGCCGTGGACATATTTCCCGTTTCCATGCCGGTCGGATCAACGAACTTCGTGTTTGTCATGCCAAGCGTATGTGCCTTTTCGTTCATCATCACCACAAATTCTTCCCTTGAAACACCGCTCGTCTGCGCAAGTGCGTGTGTCGCATTGTTTGCCGAACCGATGAGCGACGCATGCAATAAATCAATACGCCGGTAGCGCGCGCCATTTTTTACTTTGAGACGCGCACCACCCACTTCGTCAATTTTTTGAAGCGACACAACGCCATTCCATTGAATCGGCAGGTCAAACAACACCAGCGCCGTCATCAATTTCGTGATGGATGCCATAGGCCACGCCCTGTCGCTCCCCTCTGCAATAATTGGTTGCGCGGCGTGCTCAACGTAAATAATCGGTGGGGAGGTCGTTGCAATTGTCTGTGCGCTCGCCTGCGTTGGCAGTAATAAAAAAAAGACGCTGACGAAAAAAATTGAGCGTCCCCATTTCATACGGACGGCGCGACAATATGGTGCGCCACGCAATGCGCCTCATAACTGTCTTCAGTGCCAATTTGCATGAGCGGATCGCTGGCGGCAACCGGCTGTCCGTCGCGCAATCGTTGCGTCCGCGTTGCCGGCGCGCCACAAATTTTTCCCTCAAATACTGCCGTACAAATGGCTTGCAAAAGAATGATTGCGTCGGCCTGCACCACCAAATCCGCCATGGTTCGTGTGCCGTCACGAAACGCAAATGCCTTACCGCGAAAATCAAGATTTAATCCGGCGGCAACCACTTCACGACCTTCGCGCACCAGACGTTCTATCAAATCAATAATCCCGTCATCAAAAAATTGCACCTCATCAATGACCACCACTTCGTGCAACTTATCAAGCCGCTGTTCAACATCTTCCGCAGAAGTTACCGGCACGGCCCACGTGGACAGTCCGTCGTAGGATGCGGCGGCGGCGTGCGCATATCTGTTATCTGCGGCGTAATTAAAAACAATCACATGACGTCCGGCGACCTTGTGCCGATTAACCTGCTTGATAAGTTCAATTGACTTGCCGGAAAACATCGGACCCGTTATCACCGTTAACATATTTTTTTAGGGAAGCGCTTGTGCCAACTGCACAAAATGCGCGGCGCGCGCGCGATAATCGCCGTACTGATCAAAACTCTCAAAACCGGGCGTCATACACACCACCGTTCCGGCGGGAAACAGCTCTGCACACTTTTGAACCCACGCAAACGCGCCGTCAAGATGCTCTACGACGCATAATTTTTCCGCGCCAATGTCCGACGAAAGCATTTCAAATAACTGTGGCGCACATTGACCGATGAGCAGTAATGCATGAACGGAATTTGTTTCTTGCAATGCTAAACGAACGGGCGCTATTTCTTCTTGGGTCATGTCCGGCCGATAGCCACCGATAATAAGAACGAGCGGTCGGTCAAGAAATGCGCGGATGGAAACGGCAATATTAATAGGATTGCCTCCGGCAGAATCTTCAATAAAAGTGATACCGCGCCACTGACGAACCGTTTGCAAGCGATGAGGTACACCGGAAAATTCACGCAACGCTTGCGCAGATGTTGCCGGTGAAACAGACAAGCACGCAGTCGCCGCAACGGCGGCGCACGCATTATACCAATTATGCGTACCGGCAACACCAAGCTCGTCAATGCTCATAATTGGCACGGTGGAGTTATTGTCGGCGACATAAAGGTGCCGGTCGTGAACAAACGCGCCGTGCGCAACTTTTTCTCGCAAGGAAAAAAAAGCGCGCGTGCCCGCACCAACCGTTTGCAGAAAGGCGCGCGACGCGGCGTCATCACTATTTAAAACCGCATACTGCTCCGGACGTTGTCCGCGTAACATGTTTGCTTTTACTTGCACATACGCGTCAAAGCCGCCGTAATCGTTCGTGTGTTTGTTTGGCGTGATATTGGTTACGACGGCAACCGCAGGCGCAAACGGAAAACCAAATGAAAGCTGTCGGTCGCTCACCTCAAGCACCAAAAAATCGTCTGGGGTTAGCGCCGCAACCGCCGCCAGCGACTGAACGTGAGTACGATCATTCCCCGTCTCCACACAATGCACACCGGCAACAGCGCTGTGCGCGCGCATGATAGCTCCCACCATGCGCGTCGTCGTGGTCTTGCCATCCGAACCGGTTATCATAATTGTTTTGGCCGCGGTCAACGCCACATACAGCCGCGTGAGCGTCCAAACCTGATCCCTATATTCCGCACGCACGCGCAAATCATCCTGAAAAAATTTTCGCAAAAAATTATTGCGCTCATAACGAAACCATGACTGGGGAACAAAAATAATTTCGTCCGCGCCAACGGGCGTTTCATACTGCTCGGCAACCGCCCACGTTATGCGTGGCGATTGAAAAAGCGCCACAAATTGTTCCCGCTGTCCGTGAGGTGAACGCTCATGCGTTCGCGTCCATTCGGCGCCCCTCTGCTCCAAACTAACCAAATCATGCGCCACTATGATTGCATCCGGAACCGCCTGCACCATCCACGATAAAATTTCTGCGCCTTCTGCACCACACGAACCAAAAATATGTATCCGTCGCCCCCCGAAAATCTCACGCGGATGGCGGGGCTGAATTTCCTGTTGATGAACCGATGCTGTCATATGATGTTGATGCTGATGCACTGCGGTGCCGTTTGCGTTTTCTTTTGGGGGCTGGGGATTGAACAGGTTGAACGGGTTGAACGGATTGCGCCGGAGCAGGTGCCGCCCGTTCCTGTTCAAATTCATGTCGCAACTTATAACAATCCTTGCAATAAATCAAGCGCGACCCGTCCGGTGGAAATGGCACGGTTGTTGCGGATCCGCACCGATCACATACGGCAGAAAACCATTTTTCTGGTGGCGGCAACTTTTTTTCTACTTGTTTTGGTAATGGTGGCGCAACCGGAATCGGGACAGATAAGACCGCCGGTGCCGGCACTTGCGCCTGCACGGGCGCTTGCGCTTGCGCAAAATCACCATCAGCCTCGCCTTCGCTCCATACCCGAATACGATCCTCCACTTCGGCGACCGGCGTGGCATATTTCATACGCGATCCAGCAATGGCCGCAACCGCACTGCCGGTACGTTCGGAAATCGGCGGCAATGATTCGGCAGAAAATGGCTGGGACGCAACGCCATCAATCATCAATTTTAAATAGACATGAAATTTCGGCAGATTCACCACATCTTCGGCGGTAAACACCGGCGTAAATTCTTTTTCAAGCACTTCAGCGTCATCTGCGCCCACACGAAACGCCACCAAGGTTCCCACATTGCCAAAAACGGCTTGAGCAACTTTTTCATCCAGCTGTAAAATATACTGGTGCGCCATAATTAATCCCAACCGATATTTACGCGCTTCAGATAAAATATTTGCAAAACTCTCTGTGGCAAAATTTTGAAATTCATCAACGTACAAAAAGAAATCACGCCGCAAATTTTCTTCTGTGTCTACGCGCTCCATGGCAGACAACTGCAATTTGGTAATCAGCATACCGCCGAGCAATCGACTGGCGTCTTCGCCGATGCGCCCCTTGGCCAAATTTATGATGAATATTTTTTTATCGTCCATCAGTTCACGCACGTTAAAAGTTGAGTGTTGCTGTGCCACAATATTGCGAACAATGGACGCGCTCAAAAATTGTCCAATTTTATTTTGTATCGGCGCCACGGCTTCTTGCTTATATTTGTCGTTGTATTTGTCAAACTCCGTAATCCAAAATGCGCGCACCACCGGATCCGAAATCCGTGCCACCGCTTTCTTACGATATCGCTGATCCGCCAGCAACCGATTGATGGACAACAGCGTGGTGTGGCGACATTCCAGCAGTGTCAATATGGCATTGTTCAAAATATATTCCATACGCGCACTCCACACGTCCGGCCAAATTTTTTTGAACACCCCCATAAGACCGGAAGCAACGAGGTGGCGCTTATCATCGCCGACGTCTTCCAAAATATTAAAACCCAGCGGATGCGCCGTATCAGCCGGATTAAAATAAATGACGTCATTGATGCGATGGGGCGGAATAAAATCCATAATTTTTTCCGCAAAATCACCGTGCGGATCTATGACACCGATCCCGTGTCCGGCCCACATATCTGCAATGACCATGTTTTCCAGCATCGTGCTTTTGCCCATGCCCGTCTTCCCCACCAAATACATGTGACGGCGACGATCATCAATTTTAATGCCAAATCGCTTGCGCGCATTGCGAAAATCCGTCTGCGCAAAAACGTTAATGTCCGGATTTATATATTGGTGTTGCATAATTACGCGAAAGGCAAATTGGGTGGCGGCGCGCCCTGATGTGGCGCAGGGCTCTCGTTACGTCCAAACTTTTTTTTGGGCGACACTACGGGAGCTACTGTTGGTGGTTCAATAAGATACCGCTCTTCCAAAGGCACCAAATCCGGTGCGGCCGCGCGCTTGGCGTCTGACGTTGAAAGTGTCGGCGCGCTCACCGCATGCGCCATCGGGAAATGCCACAACGTTGCCAATTCTTCCGTATTTAAAATAAATTTCGGTCCGCCGCGCGTGCCGCTCCGATTACGAAATGCCGTTACAATGGCCGTTTTGCGCAGATTTTTCTGCCAATCCTTTAGAATATAGTGGCCGGTAACACCCGTTAAACTGTAGAGCGGCTTCAAACCATTTGCATCATCGCGCGTAAACTGTTTCATCGCACCCACAATACCATACTGGGTATGTTTTTTGTTGAAATATTTTTTTTCTGCCACGTACACGTAGCGTACTTTGCATTTAAAACCATTTTTTGTGGACTTGCGATGCACATCTTCCACGAGTTTCATTTCGCCGCGGTGCAAAATGGGAAAGGGACGCTCAATGGTGGCACGATCCTGTGCTAATTTCATCGTTAAGTCGCTGGCCATTTTGAAACCGCCGTCTTGCCATTTTTTATTTGTCGGCGAAATATAAATTTGAAAACCGGCAAACTCACCGACGCCAATGCGCGACAACGTTTCCAATAGCGCCGCCATCGGATCTTTAAAAAATTCTTTCGTCACCGAGTGTTCAAAATCCATGTAGGTCTGTATCGGATATTCCTGCGGCTTCACGAGCGTAAACTCCGTGCCCCATGCATCGTAATCCGGATGGGGGTATGTTTTGGGAATATACGCGGCCGGTTCTTCCACTTCGGTAATTTGCGCATTTGGATATTGCGCATAGAGCGCTGATTCCGTAAGGTCGCGATACGCCACCGGACAGTAAATCACAAACTGCAAGTGGCCTTCTATTGAAAGAATCTCAAAGCACCACCACGGCTGATATTCACCGAGCCAATATTTTTCTATGAGATCCTGCGTTATATGGCCACCGGCAAGATGCGCCAAAAAATTTTCTACGGCGCGCGGCGTCTGCTCGTTCATTTTAGGAATGGTGATTGCCAAATACGTAAACTTCATGCGATGTACGAACGAGCCGATCATGTTGTCCCAATACACACGAAACGCAAGAATAAAGAAAAAGATAAACAACAGCATCCATCCGCCATGGATCGTGGAAATGCGGATAGAGTCCCACGCCGAAACACTGGCCAGATCTATCTGCCCGCTCAAATAAACCATCAATGGATAAAAACTTTCCATATTAATCCGGTTCAAACAAATAGTACGGCACAATAAATGAGATAAAATAAAAAGGAATGACCATCCCCCACCAACCGCGCGCTCCCGCAGTAAAACCGCCCACGGCTATCATGGATATTACCGACATACCGAACAGAGAAAAAACCATCTGATACAAAAAACTTTCTGCGCGCGTGCCAAACACCACAAACAACCACGTAAAGGCGCCTATTGCGGACAGCCACACCAGTGGCCACGCATTATTGGTGCCAAACCAGTATGTCAGCCAAAAGATGGAACAAAAAATTAGTGAAAATATAAACCCGAAGATGTACCGCCAAATTTCATCTTCATTTTTTTTGGTCGTAAACCACAACCCAAACGCAAAAGCGAGGGCCACGAGAGTGACCGAGTAATAAATAGTAATGAGCCAACCAATCACGCTCATAGGCGTATGGTCAGTATAGATTATTTTTTTGATTTGTTCAAATCATTCCACACCACGAGCAGTGGACAAGCAATGAAGATGGACGAGTACGTGCCAAAAACAACGCCAAGAATGAGTGTAAGGGTAAACGGTCTGATTGTTTCTCCCCCCACAAGAAAAACCGGAAGCAAAACCAGCAGTACGGTGGCCGAGGTATTAATAGAGCGCCGAAATGTTTCACTCACCGACTGATCAACCAGTGACTCAAAATCCATTTTTGGCGTGCGCTTAAGATGTTCGCGCACCCGATCAAAGGTAACAATGGTGTCATGCACACTGAACCCCAAAATAGTTAGGATTGCCGTGACAAACAACGTGTCAACCTCATACCCAATGGTCTTGCCGAGCAAGGCAAATATGCCTGCCGGAATAAACACGTCGTGCAGTAATGCAATTATGGCAACCACGCCAAAATTCCACGATGATAAGGGGTGGGCTACCTGCCGGAACGCCCACGCGATATATAAAATAATGGCGCCGAGAACCGCAAAGATAGACCACACCGCTTTTTTCTTGAGCTCCCCGCTAATGGTCGGGCCGATTGTTTCAAAACGCGATTCTGTTAGTTCGCCCACGGCCGGTAATTTTTTTAGATCTGATAGAATTTTTTGGTGTTTTACCTCATCAATGAATGGTGTGCGAATGATAAATCCGAGCTCGCCCGTGGGCTGTACGTGTGCTTTCTCGTTTTTTAGGTGCACTGCGGCAGTCGTCACCATGGTGTCCACCGACGGACGGGTGCCCGTAACGGCAATTTCCATGAGCGACCCGCCGGTAAAATCAATGCCTAATTTAAACCCCCACGTGGCAACCGCGGTGATAGACAACACAAACATGATGGCAGACAGAACGAACCAAATTTTGCGATGACGTACGATGGAGAACATACAATTATTTGATAAACAGTTCGCGATGGCGCGCAAAATAAGGCGCTGTCATACGCAGGAGCATGCGCGTTACGGTTATAGCCGTAAATAAACTGGCCAAAATGCCGATCGCCAATGTTAACGCAAACCCGCGCACCACACTAGAACCAAACCAGTACAAAATAATACAGGTAATGAGTGATGAAGCGTTGGAATCACGAATGGAATTCCACGCGCGAGGGAATGCCTCTTCCAAAGCGGCAAGCGGCGACCGGCCGAGCGCCAATTCTTCTCGCGTGCGTTCAAACACCAGCACGTTGGCGTCAACAGCCATGCCCAAAGATAGAATAAAGCCGGCAATCCCTGCCAGTGTCAGTGTAACGGGAATAAACTTAAATATCGCCAGTACGATGATGGCATATACCACCAACGCAAGCGCGGCCAGCAAGCCCGGCAGTCGGTACCACGCCACCAAAAATATAACAACCAGTATAAAACCGATGAGGCCGGCGCGCGTGCTGGCAGAAAGCGATGCAGTGCCCAGCGTAGCGCCCACCGTTTGCTGGCTCACCAAGCTTACCGGCAGAGGCAGGGCGCCGGCGTTTAGTCGTTCAACAAGCTTTTTGGCTGAATCAAGAGTAAAGCTACCGGAAATAACTGCCGTACCATCGGTGATGGGTTCGCGCACCACTGGCGAGCTGATAATTTGACGATCCAAATAAATGGCGACCTGCTGTTCTACGTTGCGCGTGGTAATCTTGGCGAACAACTCCTTCCCTTCTGCATTAAACTCAACATTCACCACCGGTTCGCCCGTGTTCTGATCAAACTCAACGCGTGCGCGTTTGAGTTGCTTGCCAGAAAGTCCGGTCGGCTTCCATTCACTGGTGTCACCAAACAGATCGTCAAGCGTTGACTTTTTAAACACAAGCGCGCGCAGGGCATATGACGGCTGAAACGTTTCGTCATACTTATAGATGAGGTGGTACCCGTACTCGGTTTTAATCGGTCCGACAATACCACCTTTCTTAAACGCCGGATTAAATGCGGCGGCGTCAAAATCCTTAACAAACATCCCACGATTAAATGCGCCCAAATCCCCGCCCTTTGCCGCACTCCCCGGATCCATAGAATGTATCTTGGCCATGTCCGCAAAATTATCGGCGCGTACCGTGAGCAGGAGGTCACGCGCCTTTTTTTCCGCTTCTTCTTTGGTGAGGGTAGAGGGACAGCTGTCTTTGCCGGCGTAACAAATTAAAATATGCCGCGCCGATGCGGTCTGCCGAGTGCCGGCCGCTCCGCGTTCTGCAATTACCCACGCTTTAGGCGTATCAATGAGCTCGCGTGAGACGGCTTTTGCCGCGCTCCGGCGCGCCCATGCAAATAGCGTGGGCTCGTCTTTTTGTGTGAGATCGGGAATGTCTTCGCCCGCATAAGTGGTAAAAATTTCGTCAAACTTTTTACCGGATTTTAACTGTGCCAGCGCTGAATCTGCGTTCTTTTTTGCTAAAGCATTTGTGTCTGCCTGAATTCGCTTTTGCTCTTCGGTCAATGTTATATCGCCGCCAATTTTATCGCGAAATTCCAAAATCGGTGTTGCTCCAATCATGTCAATGGCTTTTTGCACGTCATGAATATCCGGCAGTTCAACAAAAATGCGCCAGCGATCGCCGGATTTGGTGGTTTGCACAAGCGGTTCCCCCACACCAAACGCATTAACCCGTCGCTCAATAACATCGCGAGCGCCCGACACCGCGCCGGACTGCTCGCTTGGCGCCACGGCACGCGTATCTACTTCATAGGTAAGCGCGGTACCGCCTCGTAAATCCAACCCCAACCGAAACGGCGGTGTATTAAGATGGCCAAGCGACACGCCCATTATCCCCTCAAACGCATCTGATGCACGATTATAACCATACGGAAAAAGGTATAAAAAGCACACTATCAAAATAACTCCAATAGCGATCATGGTGCTCCGTAAGCGTGGATGGGGTTCTGCTGACATAGTTAAAATTAAAGCGCCTCAATGATAGCAGAAATCGGCCAGAGCGCGCAATGGTACGGTGGAAAACTATTTCTCCAATAGGGCGCGCTCCGCGTCCGTATTGCGATTAATGGCGGCGTCATCCGTATATTTTTCCGGATAGCGCGCAGAAAGTTTTGCAATATTTTTTTTCCACACTTCTTCAAATGATACGCCCAGCGCGTCTGCCAGAATGGCGAGGTACCACATGAGGTCACCGGCCTCCTCTATAAGATTAACGGTGTCCAATTCCTTGCCATAAATTTTTGCTTTTTTTATGGCGTCCATGCACTCGGCTGACTCGGTGACAAGGCCCATAACGGCGTGCTCAATGCGCGGCGTCACTCTGCCCGTTGCCGGAAAAGAATAATTTTGCGTTTCCGTGCGGCGGGCGAATTGAATGTATTCTGCAGGAGTCATATGTTTGGTTAATGAAAATCTATCTGTCCCAGTAAATTTAGGGCGCGCGGCGAGGACAGAGCGAGTGTCGCCGCAGGAGCGACACGAGCGTTTCCGCATTCATGCACGATGCGTTGCTACCCCCCATGGCATTTTTTATATTTTTTTCCACTCCCACACGGACATGGATCGTTTCGCCCAACTTTTGGACCAACGGGTAATGCCGACGCGTCACCGTCATCCGCCGCCTCCGGTCCGGACAGTACCACGCCTTCGCGTGCCATAATATTAGGCGCAAACGCCAACGCCTGATCAAGGTAGAGCACCGCATACACCACATCCTTTTGGATGTACACCAATAATTCCTGAAACAACCGATACGACTCTTTTTTGTATTCAACCAACGGATCCTTCTGACCATAACCGCGCAACCCAATGCCGGTGCGTAAATAATTTAATGCATCCAAATGTTCAATCCACAATGCGTCCTGACTGCGCAATAAAATATTTTTTAGCGCAGTACGGGCAACGCTTGCCGACAATGGTCCGACGACATTGCGCAAGCGCTCCTGTGCCAGCGCCATCGCCGGCTCAATAACGGCGGTGCGCGTTTCAAACGGTTCATTGGCCGAACCCGTTTCATGGATGGGCGCCAACAATTTTTCAACGTATTGCTCATCGGCGCGCAGTAAACGCGTTAAGCTGGCACGAGCTTCCGTCTGAAGTGTCGTCGTCGCATCATCTGATTCTCCTCGGGCCGGTACGTTTGCATATTGAAACACCAACTGTTCAATCTCCTGTTCAAACATCCAGTCAACAATATGCAATAGTTCATCAAGACCGTCCTCACGCTCACTGGCGGCCAAAATTTCGCGACGCTTTTTGTAGATCACCTCACGATGTCTGTTGAGCACATCATCGTATTCCAGTAAGTGTTTGCGAATATCAAAATTATGGCCTTCCACTTTCTTCTGCGCCGTTTCAATGGATTTGCTAATAAGTCCGTGTTCAATCGGCATATCTTCCGGCACGTTTAATCGGCGCATCAGATTTTTCATGCGATCAGAACCAAAAATACGCATCAAATCGTCCTCGGTGGAAACAAAAAATAACGTTTCCCCTTGATCGCCTTGACGACCGGAGCGCCCGCGCAACTGATTGTCAATGCGGCGCGACTCGTGACGTTCGGTACCAATGACGCAAAGCCCACCTTGTGAGCGCACGAATTCCTGATCCTCGGATATCACCGGTTGTCCGCCTAAAATGATATCAACGCCACGGCCGGCCATATTGGTGGCAAGTGTCACGGCGCCGCGTCTTCCTGCTTGTGCGATAATTTCACCCTCTTTTTCATGATTTTTTGCATTGAGCATTTGGTACGGAATCCCCTCGCGCTCCAACAAAGTTGCGAGACGTTCATTTTTATCTATTGAAATGGTGCCGATCAGAACGGGTTGACCGCGCTCATGGCGGGCTTTTACCTCGGCAACTACGGCCGAAAATTTTCCTTCTTCACTGCGATAAATCCGATCGCCGTGGTCAACGCGCGCGGACAACCGATACGGCGGAATAACCACCACTTCCAACTGGTAAATTTTATTAAACTCTTCTGCTTCGGTAACGGCCGTGCCGGTCATGCCCGCAAGACGCCCATACAAACGAAAATAATTTTGAAACGTCACCGTGGCCAAGGTTTGACTTTCACGCTGAACCGTAACCCCTTCTTTTGCTTCTATCGCCTGATGCAGTCCTTCTGAATAACGGCGACCAAACATGAGGCGTCCGGTAAATTCATCCACAATGATTACTTCATCATTTTTTACCACATAATCGCGGTCACGCTTGAAAAGCGCATGCGCGCGCAGGGCGCTATCCACGTGATGCACCAAACGATGCCCGCCGGCCGCATACAAATTATCAATTTTTAACAGTTCTTCCATGCGCGCAATACCGGACGCCGTTAAAGACGCCGTACGCTGTTTTTCGTCCAAGGTGTAATGTTCCGTTTCTTTTAGTTGCGTTATGTGATGCGCACACTGATAGTACGTGTCCGGCGCCTCTTCTGCCGGCGCGCTAATAATGAGCGGCGTACGCGCTTCATCAATTAAGATGGAATCAACTTCGTCTATAAGAGCATAATGCAAATCGCGTTGGGACAGTTCGGCAGAACTCCCTACCATGTTGTCACGCAAATAATCAAAGCCAAACTCATTGTTGGTGCCATAGGTGATGTCGGCGGCGTATGCGGCGCGGCGTTCTGAAGGGCGCAAATAATCCATGGCAACGTGATAGGAACCGCTTTCATCGCGTTGTTTGTCTGCACTGCTCCCTTCATCGGTAACGCCTTCCGCAGTAACAACTTGCGGCGCGCGATACGCGGCATCATATATATATGAAACCATCTGTGCCTGAATAATACCAACTGACATCCCAAGCGCGGCATATATTTGACCCATCCACACCGCGTCGCGCTTGGCCAAATAGTCATTGACGGTTACCACGTGCACCCCACGACCTAGTAACGCCTGCAAATAAACGGGTAGTGTGCCCGTTAATGTTTTACCTTCACCGGTGCGCATTTCTGCAATGGTGCCTTGATGCAAGGCAATACCCCCCATGAGCTGAACATCATAATGACGCTGTGAAATGGTGCGCCCCGCCGCCTCGCTGACGGCGGCAAATGCTGAGGGGAGCAGATCATCAAGCGTTTCACCGGCCGCAAGCCGCGCACGAAATTCAACCGTTTTATTTTTTAATTCTTCGTGGGTGAGTGCCGCATACGCCGGAGCAAACTCCTGTATGCGCGCAACCGTTGGCGCATATTTTAAAAGCACCCGTTTATTGGGGTCACCAAAAATTTTTGTAAGAAAACTCATAGACAACCGAAATCAAAATGGTTATGTTCGTTCTTTGAGACGTACTAACTGTTTTTTTATTGATGCCACACAATGATCCATGCTGTCCAATAAATCATCTGCCTCGGTGGCGGCATACAGCGATTTTTTGCCGAGCGTCAAATGCGCTTCTGCGCGAAATATTTTCCCTTTGTGATGATGATGCGTGGTGCGACTCAATTCAACTGCCAGTACCGGATCGGCCTGCCGATAGCGGTCAAGCAGGCGTTCAAGTCTGTTAAACTTATCTAAGGCCGATTGTTTGAGCGCCGAAGTAGCCGTTAATCCCGTGCTGTGGATGGTAATGTTCATAGATGTCTTCTATTGTAGCACAGCTATTTCTTCGGTCAATGCCACGCCAAATTGCGCCAAAACTGTTTTCTTAATGTGTGCCATGACGGCCAAAATATCGGCGGCCGTTGCCGTCGCGTCACTGATAATAAAATTGCCGTGCATTTCTGACACTCGTGCGCCGCCCTGCTGATAATTTTTTAATCCGGCGTGCTCAATCAGCCATCCGGCGGGAATGCGCCGACGAGCCAAAAAATGTTCCGGCACTTGGTGCGCTTGCAGAGCCAAAATTTCATCATCGCGACATTCATAATTTTTAAATGCACAGCCACACGTCGCGACGCCCTTGGGCTGGGTATCGGTGCGATACTGGAGTGTCTCACGAATTTTTGCCTGCGATACTGCCAATGAAGGTGCGACAGATAATTGTATCGTAACGGACAAAATACATAAATCGCCGCGTTTAAAACGTGAATGGCGATATCCAAATTCGCACTGATCAGGTGAAATGTCGTGTGTACTGCCCTGCGTATCCATGGCGCGCACCGCGAGAACCGAGTCCTTTATTTCTCTGCCGGACGCGCCGGCGTTTCCACATACTGCGCCACCCATGGTACCCGGCACACCGGCGGCCCATTCAAAACCGGTCAAACCGGCGCGCGATGCTGATCCCGCAACCACGGCCGTTATTGCGCCGGCATCTGCCGTAACCGTGTGCGCCTCTTCATCAATTATTATTTCTGCACGACGGAACCAAATTACCAAACCATTAAAACCGTTGTCGCCCACGAGCGTATTACTGCCACTTCCCAACGCACGCCACGGGATGTTTTTTTTGTGCGCCCACTGGAATGCCAAACGCACATCCTGTTCCGTGAGACACGACACGGCGTAACGCGCCGCCCCGCCGAGTCTGAACGATGAATGTTGTGCCATCGACACGCGCTCTTCTATGTGCATAACCGCTCCGCTAATTGATAGATATCGCCGGCACCCATAATAACAATAACGTCCGTTGGTAAAACGTGTTGCTGAAATAATTTTTCTGTTGCGTCAAATGACGTGACATGCCACATCGGTTTTTCTGGATTTTGCAATTGCACATCGCGCAGAAGATCGCCACTTGAAATATGATGGTCCTCTGGTCGTTCACGACCGGCGACATCATACACCTCATACAAAAGGAGCACATCCGGCGCAGAGAGCGCACGCACAAAATCATCGCGCAATGCCTGTGTGCGGTGGTGCTGATGCGGCTGATATACCAACACCACGCGTCGATCGGGAAAAAATTCTCGCGTTGCCGTTATTGTTTTTTCTATCGCCGTTGGATGGTGGCCATAATCGGAAATCACCGGTGCTCCCTTATAATTTCCCACTTGTTCAAAACGCCGCCATGATCCTGAATAGGTTTCTAACGCCGCAAGCGACACGTGCATGTCAACGCCCATTGATCGCGCCATTTCCAGAGCCGCCAGAGCGTTCATCACATTAAATTCTCCCGGAAGAGCAAGACGCAGTTCAAATTGTTGTTTTGCTTCATCTTGTAGAGTGGCAATTTGAACGCCGTTTTCTGTGCGGCGCGCAACGCACTGCAAGGTGCCACCTTGAAAGCCAAAAGACCGCGGCAGGCGCAGACGTTCGGGAAATAAATCCGACACATTCCCGTCATCATAATTGATGACACAATCTTCCGGCGCAATACGCGACACGTAATGATAAAACGTCTCGTGCAGTTTGGCGTACGTCCCATAATAATCCAGATGATCCGGTTCCAGATTGGTTATAATAATTTTTTGTGGCGTGAGCGCCATCATTTGCGCTTCATGTTCGCACGCTTCCACGACAAACCATTCACCCTTCCCCCATTGCACGTTGCCGTGTGAAAAATGTGTCACGCGTGTGCCCACCAATACCAACGGATCCCATCCGGCCGCAGACAAAATTGTCCCGAGCATGGCCGTCGTGGTACTTTTACCGTGTGTACCCGATACCGCGACGGTTTTGTATAAACGCGTCAGCGCGCCAAGTGCGTCTGAATAAGAAAATTCTGGAATGCCGCGCTCCCGTGCCGCAACGCGTTCTGTGTTATCTGCCGGCACGGCGCCGGAATAAATTATCGCAGGGGTGGCGGGTGGAATATTTTTTGCGTCATGCCCAATGTGCACCACTATACCGAGCTCGCGTAATTCTTCTGTTACCACGGATTCTGCAACATCAGAGCCGCTGACCTTTGCGCCGCGTAATAACAAAATTTTGGCAACACCGGAAACACCAATGCCACCAATACCGATGATATAAACTGTTGAAGCCGTTAAAACGTTCATAGATCCGGCGGAATGCCGAGATACTGTAGCAGAAACGGCGCCACACGGCCAACGGTCGGTACGGCAGTATATTCTGCATAGCGCGCGGCCGGACGTTCATACAGCACGAGCATCACAAAACGCGGATTTTTTACCGGACCAAATGCCACAAACGTATGGTTGTTAATGAGGTCACCCAAATATTTTCCATTATTGCCCACAATTTGCGCGGTACCTGTTTTGCCCGCTAGTGCGTAGCCCTTAACTTGCGCACGCCGACCAGAACCCTCCTGCACCACGGCACGCATCATCTCTGTTATTTCTCGCGCGGCATTGGCGCTTATGACGCGACCCAAATTTTTTGGTTCAACGGGAGTTATTGCGCCAGACGGCGAGCGCCACGCCGCAACAATCTGCGGTTGCATACGCACTCCCCCGTTGGCAATGGTGGCAAAGCCAGAAATAAGTTGCAGGGGTGTCACGGTAATACCCTGTCCAAATGATGCGGTTGCAAGATAAATTGAGCCGGCCTTGGCAAGCGATTTTATAGTACCTTTTACTTCGGACTTTAATTCCAGCGCCGTGAGCGCCCCAAATCCAAAACGTTCCACCGCCGTACGAAATTTTTCTTTACCTAATTTTTCTGCCACAAAAACCGTACCGGTGTTGATGGAATTTTTTATGACACCGCGCATATCCTGTTTGCCCCATGATTTATTTGCCGCGTTGCGAATGGTCAGGCCATCTCGCGTCACCGAACCGGTGTCAACGAACACGGTATCCGGTGTCACGGCCCCCGCGTCTAACGCCGCAGACATGGTGAATGCCTTGAACACCGAGCCCGGTTCATACGCGCGAAAAATTGCACTATTTTGAAAACGATACGCATCTTTTTCATTTTGATACGCATTGGGGTCATACGTCGGAACATTACACAGTGCCAAAATGGCGCCTGTCGCCGGTTCCATAATAATGGCAGTGCCACTTTGCGCCTGATATTCACGGACACCATTCGCGAGCGCTTCGCATGTGGTAAGTTGTAGCGTACGATCAATGGTAAGCACCACATCGTCCCCATCCTTGGAACCGGTCAAATCACGGTCAGCCACCGGAATCCATCCGCCGAACGGATCTTTTTCGGTACGAATAAAACCGTCAACGCCATGCAGACGGTCATCAAAAAATCCTTCAATTCCGTAACGGCCAATGGCTGTTCCCTTATCATCCTTGCCGACAAAACCGGTGAGGTGCGCCAATAATTCCTGTTCCGGATAAAAACGCGCCGTCTCGCGATCAAGGTATAGGCCGATAACTCCGACGCCATCCAGCTGTGCAAATAATTCCTCGGCGCGGGCACGAGGAAAATCGCGCACGAGCACCTGATAGCCACGACCGGGCGCTGATAATTTTTCAAGCAGTGATTCCAATGGCAAGGTACTGCTGGTAAACGGCTGAATGATTTGCGCGGCCAACGCGGCGTTGGTCAGCGCACGATTGTCAGAAAATAAAATAAGCTTGTCTCTATTTAACGCGGCCGGAAATAATGCGGTCTGGCCGGCGCGCACATCACGCACAAAAATTTCCCCCCGACGCGCCTTAAGCACTTGCTTTACGGAACGGGTCACGGACGCCTGTTTTTTGTACACCTCATGCTGAATGACTTGGATGTAAAATAGTTTTGCGATGATTAAAAAAATAATAATAATCGCGCCGCCGGCAACGATGCGCAGTCGGCTGTCAAAAACTAAATCATGGGACGTGCGTCCTCTTGCAGAGAGTTTCATCAAAGCGTATTATAGCATCGTTACGGGCTATAGCGCAGTTGGTAGCGCGCATCGTTCGGGACGATGAGGCCGTGGGTTCAAGTCCCACTAGCCCGATAATTAAAATACTCCATCCATTTGGATGGAGTATTTTAATTATTTTGGTATGAGGTGGGACTTGAAGGGTGCGCGCATGACCGAATACGTGAAGGTCATATAGCGCGCACCCCGGGACCAAGCGCGCGATATGATTCGCGCGCGAGGCAAGTCCCCATAGCCCGAAATAAAATATCCCTACGATTTTGTGCGGAATGTAAACTCCAATTGGTTATGTAAACCTTCTTTACATTACTATTGACAAGAAACCCTGCATCTCCTATACTGAAAATATATGCTTGCTAAATTTATACAGGAACAACGAAAGAAGCGTAATCTGACACAGGAATTTTTGGCATCGGCGCTAAAAATTTCCCGCCCAACCTACATGCAGATTGAACAGGGCGAGCGAGATGTAACTATTACCGAAGCCAAAAAATTAGCGGGGGTTTTTGATATCACCTTTGAAAATTTTTTGGCGGGTAGAGAGCCGAAACATCGAGTAACAATTGAGAAGGGGTCAGCAAAAAAATCAAACGATTTGCAAATTCGCGTTACGAAAAAAAATCTTGATAAATTCAAGCAGGTTTTATTGTATGTCTTGGGGAAAGTGGGCGGAAAACCGAATGTTGGCGAAACCGTGCTCCACAAACTGCTCTACTTTATTGATTTTGATTATTATGAAAAATTTGAGGAAAACCTGATGGGCGCTACATACATTAAGAATCACCACGGCCCCACCTCGGTTGAGCTTAGTTCTATTGTTAAAGACATGGAAGAGCAGGGTGAGCTGGAAGCGGTAAAAAGTCAGTATTTTACCTATCAACAAAAAAAGTATCTGCCGCGGAAGCGTCCGAATCTAAATCTGCTTTCCGCGCGCGAAATTGAGCACATTGACGATGTGCTGGCCCGCCTTTCTGACAAAAACGCCGTGGAGATAGAAAATTACTCACACGAGGATATTCCGTGGAAATCCGCAGAGGAGGGTAGGCCTCTTTCTTATGAGAGCGTTTTTTACCGCGATGAAAGATTCTCTGTAAGAAACTATGACGATGAGGTTTGATGAACTGCCGGAATTCCAAAAAGAATTTAAGCGATATGCCAAGAAATACAGATCACTGCCGGATGATCTGCAAGAATTTCGGAATGTTATTTCTGCGGTTCCGCTCGGCAACAGTAAGCATTTTAACGTAATAACCCAAACGGAGAACTTTTATATTTTAAAAGCTCGATTCTTTTGCAGATATTTAAGAGGGGCATCGCTCAGAATTGTTTACGCATATCATAACACCGTTTCAAAAGTTGAATTTCTTGAGATATACCTCAAAGGCGAAAAAGAGAATGAGGATCGCGAACGAATCAAGGAATATTTGAAAAATCAAAATCCCGCCCACCCTTTGTGACTTGACAGCACTTCTTCTCTACCTTCTAATACAGCAATGGGAACCAACAAAAAACCATTTCTCATCCTCCAACTCCGCATAGAGGACTCGGTCAGTGATAGCGAATATCACGCTTTTTTGCGCTGTATGCAGGTATCGCCGTCGCAAACACACCGCATCCGCATGGAACGGGAGGGCCTGCCCCCTATTTCCCTTGACGACTATTCTGCCGTAATTATTGGCGGCGGCGCATGGAACATCGGCGATCCACCGGAAAAAAAATCTCCCGAACAGAAGGACGTGGAACAAAAATTGTCTGTTCTGATGCGCGAAATAGTGGCGCGAGATTTTCCTTTTTTCGGTGTCTGTTATGGATTTGGCGCACTCACGGTTGCGCTCGGCGTGCCGATGTCTCGTACCTACGGCGAGCCGGCCGGCGCTATTGATCTGACGGTAATGAGCGACGCCGCGTCTGATCCGCTCTGCAATAATTTTCCCAAAACCATTCGCGCATTTGTTGGTCATAAAGAATCGGCCACCGCACTTCCTCCCTCTGCAGTGCTGATGATGAGCTCACAAACCTGTCCCTACCAGATGTATCGCGTCGGCCATAATGTTTATGCCGTACAGTTTCATCCGGAAATGGACGCAGACGAATTATGTTCGCGTATGGACGTGTATAAATTCATGGGCTACTTTAAGTTAGAAGACGCCGAAAAAATTAAGGCAGAGGCACGAAAAGAAATTTTAATATATCCGATGGAATTGATGCACCGTTTCGCCGAGCGCTATTGCGGATAATTTTTTCTGTATTCCCCCCACCACTCATAAAATTCCCGCGCCGCCGGCACCGAAACCACCCCGCCTTCATTTCCCTCTTCAATTAAAAACACCGTTACAATTTCTGGCGCGTCATACGGCGCAAAAGACATGAACCACGCATGGGGATTTTTTGTTTTAGACCACTGCGCTGTACCGGTTTTACCGGCCACTGCAAAAGAAAGTTGTCGCAGGGATGGCGCTGACCCCGCCGTCACCGTAGAGCGCATCGCCGCACGGATAGTCGCCAAATGTTCCGCAGAAACGGGCACCAACGCCGCGCGTTCCGGCAGAAACATTGTCACGGATCCGTTCGGCGCAATACGCTCGCGTGCCCACTGCGGTTTCCATATGGTGCCGCCATTGGCAATTGCCGCCGTTGCAACGGCCATTTGAAGCGGCGTCACCAGAATATCTCCCTGCCCGATGGACATATTATACGTATCACCGATGTACCACGGTTCACCGGTCAGTTCCATTTTTCGTTGCGGACTCGGAATAACGCCGCGCTGTTCACCAACGAGCCCGCTCCCCGTGATGCGTCCAAATCCAAAATATTCCAAATATTTTTTTATCCGTTCCGGCCCCAAACCGACGCGCTCACCATAACCGCCGCCAATCGTATAAAAAAAACTGTTCACCGACCATGCAATTGCCTTAGATACGTCCGTGGTTCCGTGACCGCCTTCCTTCCAATCAGGAAAAAACCATTTGCCCACGGCAATGCCGCCGGTAGAATTAATCGTTGATTCCGGAGTAATAATTTTTTCTTGCAATGCGGCGGCCGCAATAAATGGTTTTAATGTTGAACCGGACGGAAACTGACCGCCTACGGCGCGATTTAACAGCGGCTGATTTTGATCGTCCAATAATTTTTTATAGCTGTTCGTTGAAATACTTCCGGCAAATTCATTATTATCATACGCCGGCAATGAAACCATGCCGAGCACCTCGCCGGAACGCGGGTCTAGCGCCACAGCCGCTCCACGCGCGCGACCGGCGCGAGCCAGCGCACCGCGCAATGTTTGCTCTAGTTTTTCCTGAATTTCAACGTCAATTGACAAGACCACATGATCCCCCGCGCGCGGCTCCTGTACGGCGAACATGCTTCGCTCACGCCCGCGCACATCAACCTCGGTATCACGTATGCCCGGTGTTCCTCGCACCAGCGGTTCAAACAATGATTCCAAACCGGCGCGACCGGTAGTATCAGTAGGAACATAACCGACAAAGGTCGGCTGTGATAATTCATCGGCGGAAATACGCCCCACATAACCAAGCACATGCGCCAACGACCGCGGCGACGGTTCTTGCTGGCCGGCAATCCCCTGCACATACTGCCGTCGTGCGCCTCGTTCAATGGTCATACTGGGATAGTCGGCACTGCGCAAATAAATTGACACGGCATTTTCGTACGTAATGCCATCGCGCAAGATGACGCTTGAATACTGAAATTGTTCAAGAGAACGTATGACCTGATCGGTACGATCAGCATCCAAACCCACGAGCGATGCAAGCGTCTGAATCGCCGTCGTGCGCTCTGTAGGATCCCGCGGCAAATCCTGCGCACGCACGGTTAATCTAAAGGTGGGAATGTTTGCAACGAGCGGCACATGGTTGCGATCAAAAAAAATACCGCGTTCGGGAATCAACTGAATGGTGCGCAATCTATTTCGCTCGGCAATACGTCGCCATTCATTTCCATTAAATAGTTGCAGTTGCGCCGCACGTGCATATAACAGAAATAAAATAGAAAGGGCAATAATACCGCACACCAAAATGCGTTGAGGTGAAACCGCCGTGCCCATAAAGCTGGCCTCGTCTGCCCGCGTACCCAATACCGGCGCCGCATCTTCAACCCATCGCTCATGCGGACGCAATTTTGCGCGTTCAAAGAATTTCATATGCCACGTCCGGCAACAACTATCGGGGAACGATCATGCCACCACCGCGGCAATAATTCATAAAAGAGCCCGTTAATAAGCGCCGTACCTATAAGATGCGTTGCTATGGTTCGCCCCACATCCCCTAACGACCACACCGCAGGCGCTGAAATAACAAACCATGCATGTAATGCCGTAAGTAATTGAAACGAAACGCTCCATACGCCACCACATGCCGCGCCGATTACCAGACAACCCACCAATGAACGATGAGAAACAATATCCGTTGTGAGGCGCATCACCACCAAGGTGGTGATGACAAGAGCGACGGTCGTTAGTCCCAAAAAAGAAGCGCTGTACCAATCACTGCCCAGTGCGCCGCCAGAAAGTACCCAAAAAAAACGTGGATCAAACCGAAACGAAATGGCAACAGCCAATGCAATGGCAAGCAATGAAATATCAGAAAAGGGAAATGGTAATGCCGATAGCACCCCCACCTGAATGACGGATAGAAAAAAACCAATGATGAGATACCAAAAAAATCGTAGCAGTCCCATATTATTTCGCCGTGATAATCAGTACGCCTTGCATCTGCTCGTAGGGTATTATCGGATCTAATACCGCATGCTGAAACGGTTCAAATCGTTCGCCGCGCACCACGGACACGCGACCAATTAACAACCCGCGCGGCACACGCTCGGTTGCTTCGCTCGTCACAATAATATCTCCCACGGCAACAACTTCCTGCGGCGGAATGAGGGTGAGGCGCATACCAATACCATAACCCCCTTCAACAATACCGACCGGTTTACTATTTTTTGCGAGTAGTGCGCCCAAACGACTGCGGCGATCCGTTGGTAACCGAACCGTACTGCGAGTCAATTCCGTCTGTACGATAGTTCCGGCATACAATCCGTTGTCAGAAATCACCACTTGCCCCACGGAAATGCCGTCGCGACTGCCCCGATTAATAATTAAAATTTGCTGTGCCGTGTCAATTGCTTTTGCGATGACGTCCGCACCGATGGTGCGCCGCGCCGCTCGTTCGGGATATTGCAGTTCTCGGCGCAGGGCGGCGTTATCCGCTTCCAAGAGGGCAATACGCGTACGAAGTTCATAATCAACGACCTGATCTTTGGCTTCTGCCCCAGAAAACCATCCGCGCACGGCCGTGGTGATTTGGTACAACCCCTGCACCGCTCTATCAGCGCTTGAGCGCAACAGCGGCACGGGCCCCCGCTCTGCGCCGATAAAAAAAAGTAGGGTGAGCATAAATGCTCCGGCCAGATACCACGTCATCTGCTTACGAGAACGGAAACGCATAATAAATATCAGCCGATACGGTCCTGAATACGCGCGCTCGGCAGTTCAACCTCGGCCAATACTTGCGGATGTTCCAACAGCAAACCGGTACCTCGTACCATAGCGGTCATCGGATCGTCGGCAACACGCGCCGGAATTTCACACGCCGCCGCCAATGCCGTATCAAGACCGCGCATGAGTGAACCGCCGCCCACCATGACAATCCCCCGTTCATGAATGTCTGCAACCAATTCCGGCGGCGTAATTTCTAATGTTGCTTTAACACCATCCACAATTGCTTTTATTGAACGCGCAATTGCTTCGCGCACGTGCGCATCGGAAATCATAATCTCACGCGGGAGGCCCGTAAGCATATCACGTCCCCTGACGGCCATATGTTCTGCTGACCCCAACGGTTCGGCAGAACCCAGTTTAATTTTTGCCTCTTCTGCTTGACGTTCACCAATATACAAATTAAAAACCTCGCGACAATATTGCACGATGTTGTGATCCATTTCTTCTCCGGCAATGGGAAGCGAACGCCACGTAACAATACCCCCAAGAGAAATGACGGCAATTTCGGTAATGCCGGCGCCCACACTTACTATCATCGTTCCGATTGCCTCTTCTACCGGCAATCGCACACCAAATGCCGCCGCCATTGGTGCTTCAATGACGTGCACCTCGGACGCACCGGCCGCGTATATTGCATCTTCAATTGCTTTACGTTCCACTTCGGTAATTTCCATAGGCGCACCCACAATAACGCGTGGACGCGGCACCAAATTTACCCCATCTTCATGGACTTTATCAATAAAATATTTGATCATTTTTTCTGCAACTTCGTAGTCGGAAATAATGCCATGCAATAAGGGACGCGACGTGTTAATATGGCTCGGTGTCTTGCCGACCATGTCACGCGCATGATATCCGACGGAAATTATCTGATCCGTTTTATTGTTGAGCGCCACAACGGACGGTTCATCAACCACAATGCCCTTATCCTTAACGTACACGCGGGTGTGTGACGAACCAAGGTCCAAACCGACATCTTTGCTGAATGATCTAAAAATGTTAAACATAGGTGCGATCCACAAATTCAGAAAGAGCAACCACTTGTGTATCGCCGGTAGCGCGCGATTTAATTTCTACGGAAGCGCTCGCCAATGTTTTTGCGGACACAATAACGCGCTGGGGACAGCCAATTAAATCTGCATCGGCAAACTTTTCTCCGGCAGTAATATCGGTACGGTCATCAAACAACACCGAGACGCCTTTAACGCTCAGCTGTTCGTATAGATCATTGGCCGCAGAAATAACACCGGCGTCTGCGCCCAAAACCAGCAGATGCGTTTGATACGGCGCCACACTCGTTGGCCACACCAACCCATGCTCATCGGAGAACACCTCGGCGATCGTCCCCACCAACCGCGAACAACCGATGCCATAACACCCCATGTACACGGGGCCTATCGTGCCATTTGCATCGGTCACGGTAAAGTTAAACGGCGCGGAATATTTGGTGTTCAACGAAAAAATATTTCCCACTTCTATCGCTTGCGCGGCAGAGATAGTGCCGCTCTGACACGACGGACAGGTGTCCCCTTCTTTTACTTCTGCAATTTCCGCATTGGTGGCAAAGCCGCAATCGCAGTGCAATATAGTGTCCTCGCCCGTCGGGCACACCACCTGATACTCATCTGAAAATTGAGAAAAAGAACCGCCGCCTGCACGCACCCGCAACGCCTTGAGGCCCAAGCGTTCAAAAATTTTTATATACGCAACTGCCACACGCTCATAACATTCGCGCAAACTTTCCGGTGAATCATGAAAACTGTATAGATCCTTCATACAAAATTCTCTCCCGCGCAAGAGGCCTGATTTGGCGCGCGGTTCAAATCTAAATTTTGTCTGAATTTGATACACCATGGTTGGCAGATCGCGGTATGATTGTACGAACCGCTGGATAAGCGGCGTTACCACTTCTTCGTGCGTCGGACCCAAACCAAATTCATGCGACCCATCGGCCGAATGAACCCGATACAACACATCCAAAGAATCCCAACGGCCCGTCTTTTCCCACGACTCGCGCGGCTGAAGCGCCGGCATTAATATTTCCTGCGCACCAAGCGCGTCCATTTCTTCCCGCACAATGCGATTGACGTGGGCGAGCACCCGCAACCCCAACGGCAGAAACGTGTACACACCTGCCATCGTTTTATCTATAAAACCTGCACGCAGTAACAGTTGCGCATTTTTACTCTGTTCATCGCGGGCGATTTCTTTGGCGGTCTTGGACACCAATTGAGTGAAACGCATATTGTTATGATACGGTGGTTAGGGGCTGTTCGCCAGATAAAAAGAAAAATTCCCACGCCGCCACGGCAACAACCATGACGGCTATAATCCACCAATGAAGCCAGCCGTGTACAGATAAGGCGAGCGAGGCAACCACCAGCGCCGAAAGCAGAGCTCCTTGTCGGAAGGCGCGCACCACAAATTTATGTATCAGGGCGTCATGTTCGCGCAGTGGCCGGCGCGCCTGTAAGCCAATGAGTGCGCACAACCCCCCCAGCGCCAAAAAAAATGACGCAAAAAAAAGTATCGGGCCCGCCCTGCCGTCATGGGGATCTATAAGCATCACAACCATTGCCCACGATCCCCACGCAAGCAGATCGGTGATAATAACCAACAATCGGAATAAACGAAATGACATATTACAATAAATAGCGTATGCGTTCTATGGACGTATCACCCGTTGCCGTACGCACATTTTCAATTAGCTGTTTTTCCGTGCGCTTTAATTCATGCGCAACCGGCGCGCCCGTCACCGAAACGGTGAGCGTACGATTTTTGAGGTACAACACTCGCACAAGTTGCGGTTCGGCGCCAAAAAAATCATCAAACACTTTTTGTGCCGTTTCAACCACCAAAGCCGCCTGCACGCCGGCAGTGACGCCCGCGCTCTGGACGCGATTTTTTAACACATTTCTCAAATCGTCCATACGGATATATCTTCGCAGAAATCGGACAATCGCGCAAGTATGAATTACAACTGCCGATATGGGCAAATATCCTTAAAATCACAGCTCCCGCAGGCAAACGACGAGGGAGTGGCCGCAAAATGGCTCGTGCGAATTTTCGCCGCGGTTTCGGCAACGAACGTCTCAATTTTTTCAACGTCTTTTTCTTTTGCGGTAAAGCTCGCGCGCTCATTATTTTGCAAATAATAATACGACAATAGCGTGGGCGTAATGTTACATTGCCGCTGTGCCGCCAACTGATAAATAAGCAACTGTTCTTTATCAGAAAAGGTGAGATCGTCTGAATTTTTTGGCGCGCCGGTTTTATAATCAATAATTTCAATGCCACCGTCGGACAAAATGTCCACGCGATCAATGGAACCGGTCAATAGTTCGCCGCCGATAACCACACGGAAGCGCCGTTCAATATATGCGGGCATGGTCCAGCGTCCGGCATGCTGTTTATAGTACTGTCGCAGAATTACTTCTGCCTCCCGAATCTTTTTTTCTTCAACGGCGCGCGAGGGGTAACCGTCAGAAATCCAATTGGCTTTGAGCAGGGCAATTAACACGTCAACCTGCGGCGGCTCGGTTGTATCCTCGTGCTTTTCATTTTCAAACAGCGAGCTCTGCTGGGCGCTTCCTCGTTCACGCAAAAGTTCGTACCATTTTTGAAGCGCCAGATGCAATGTCTGTCCAAAGGCCATGGTCCACTTGCGGCGTTGCGGTAGTTTTAAAACATGCGCAAACCAATACTGATACGGACACGTTTCAAATGATTTTAGCTGGGTGAAACTGAACGAATTTTTTTTGTCAGTGGGAAGGGCAAACGGAACGTTTTCTGTTATTTCACCGTCTTGCTCGCCAGAGACATCCTCCATCGTGGTGCGGGTAATAGTGCATCCGGCTTCGACAATAAACCGCGAGGGCTTGCGTACGCGCGCACCTTCCGCGCTTGAATATTTTTCCGCGCACGTTAAAAATAATGCGGATTTTGCGCGCGTAAATGCAACGTAGGCCAATCGGCGCTCTTCGTGGGTATGCGCGTCTTCCTGCATTGTTTGCTCGCGCACCAGCGCAGGCGGCAAAACAATCCCCTCTGCTCGTTCGGTCCCCGGAAACCGTCCTTCAATGAGGGACACGACAAATACGCAGTCAAATTCCAGCCCTTTGGATGAATGTACCGTTAATAATTGCACGGCGTTTATGACGCTCATGTCCAACGCTTGCTGTCCTTCCTCCCCCCATTCCAACAATCGGTCAGTGTCCGCCAAAAAATCAAACGGCGTTCCTTGCCGATGTCGCGCTTCCCATTCGGCGATAAATTCCAAAAATTGATTCACCAGTGTCATGTCGGTCATGGCCGTGGTACTGCCGGAATCAATTTCGCGTAAGAGTGATTTAAAATATCCGGTCTGAAGAAGCAGTTGGTACACTATTGCGCTTGCCTTGTTAGTACGTAAAAATTCCGCATCAAGTTTGATTTTTTGTGCCAACTCAATCATAGCGGTTTTGCCTTCCGAGCTAACGTGCGGCGCATAATCAGACAGCAACGCCTGCGCGAGCGTGCTATTTTTTCGCTTCGCGTGCGCAATGCTTTCCACCAGATCGTGCGGCGCAATATTTGAAATGCGCGATATCGCTATTTGATACCACGCGTTGTTATTAAGACGATCCAACGCAACACGCAACAGCGACAGCATATCTATCACGACCCGCGTCCTCAGCAGTCCGTCGGTGTGCGCAATCACATAGGGCACGCCGGCGCGGCGCAGTTCATTCGCCGTTTCCTCCAACTGCGACGCCGCGCGCGCAAGGACGGCAATCTCCTGCGGCAGAGATCCGCCCTCTATCATCGTTTTAATTTCCCGAGCAACCCACCGCGCTTCTTGAACGCCCGTGGCAAACTGGTGTGTGTGCACACCGCCACCTCTGCCGCCGACTGCCAATAATTTTTTCTCCTCGCTCTGTTCCAACCGATGTGGATTGTTGAATTGAATCATACGATACGCCACATCCAAAATTTCCTGCCGTGAGCGATAATTATCCGTCAAGAAAACTTCCGCGTGCGCCGGAAAGTGCGCCCGAAACTGTAAGATATTATCCACGCTTGCCCCGCGAAATTTATAAATGGCCTGATCGTCATCACCGACGACGGTGATGTTTTGTTCCGGCCCCAGCAGAGCGCGCACCAAATCGTACTGCGCTTTGTTGGTATCTTGAAATTCATCAACGACAATATATTTGAACCGTTGCCGTAGTCGCGCAAGAACCGACGGCCGTTCGGCGACCAACCGATTCGCATAGAGCATGAGATCGCCAAAATCCATGCATCCTTTTTCCAGCATAATTTTTTGGTACGTCGCGTAGCTTTCCGCCAGTTCGTGCCAGCGCGCCGCTTCACCCGACGGTGTGCCATCAACACGATCGGCGTCCAACGCCGCTGACTGCGCACAGGCGCGATACTGCTCTACTGAAATATTTTCATCTTTGGCCCGTTGAATATGTTTAATGAGTGCACGCAAAAATTTCGTTGGATTCCCGTGCGGCCGATAATATTTTAAAAAGTCAAACCGATCAAATTCACGATTCATCAAAAGCCACAACTCAACATCGGACATAAGCGGCGCTTCCGGCGTCACGCCAATTTCCAACCCATACCGATTGATAATTTGTTGCGCGAATCCGTGAAATGTGGCGGCCGTAACTTCAATCGCGTGATGGCCGACGAGCCGTTCCAGCCGCTCGCTCATTTCCTGAGCCGCCTTTTCAGTAAACGTGAGCGCCGCAATTTCGCTGGGGCGTGCCAATCGTTGGTCAATAAGCCACGCGATCCGATGTGTGATCACGTTGGTTTTGCCCGTGCCGGCACCGGCAACAATCATAAGCGGGCCGGTGGGGTGCGTCGCGGCGCGACGCTGATGTTCATTAAGGGCGGAGAGATCCATGCCGCACTATTGTAACGTTGAGCAGATTATTCTGCAACGGGTTTTTCAAAAATTTTAGCAAATTCCTCTAACGACATCACCTTGTCCGGCGGCACGAGCGAGGTGTCTGCAATCGGCTGACTACTGGCGGTGATCACCGCCGTTGTTTCCCTGACACCGATATTAACCGTCTGACACCGCGATTTGACATTATTACATTTGGTACGCGGTTCACTCACTTTTAAGGTAATTGAATATCCCACGAGCGTGGCGTCACTCTCGCGCACAAAGAAAGTGGCGTCAAACTTTGCCAACTGCTTTTGTATTTCCGTATACGCACGACGGATATTGGAGATCTGTTCCTTGCGTTCTTTATTGCTTTTTGCCTTCACCTCTTTTTCTAACTGCTGACGCAATACGGCAAACAGTTGCGGATTCACCTTGACGCGCGCCGCCACAACCTGCGCACCTTCAAATTCTTGCACGCGCGCGCTTCGCACAATGATCGGTGACTTCACCGCGTTCAATTTTTTGGTGAGCGCAAACAGTTCACTGCCGCTCGTCACCGCACGTTGTTCGCCGTCTTCCTGCGTTTTTAAAAAAGGGACCAATTCAGTCAGATCCTTCATCACCCACTGACCGATGGCCCGCCGGATGCGTTCATCGGTATACGCATCGCCATCCTCTTCATTTAATTTCTGAATTATCTCATCCGACAGTTTATTGACCCGAATATAAAGCGTATTGTTAATAATTTTTACGTCAAGCGAAAGTGGGTCAATAAATGCGCCCTCATCATTGTTAAAGCGATAGGTAACTTCGCCAATTGACAACGATCCCGTCGCATCATCAAGCTGTGTGATATTACGCGGATAGGTGCTGACGTTTGACTTAACGTTTAATTTAAAAAAATTGCCATCATCAACCAATTGCTTTTTTTTATTGAAGTCCGCTCTGTACACATCAATAGATGTGACGTCGAGTCGCGGCCCCTCTTCTGAATACTGCGCCATAGCCCGATCAATGAGCGCCTGATATTTTGCCGATGCGGCATGAACAGTAGCGGAAGGCGCAAGCAAAGATGCAACTAAAACTAAGTGAATCAAAATGGGTGCATATTTCATATGCACCCATGGTAGCACACGCCCATTGATTAATTCAAATTACGTTTCACCCCTTCGCCGAGCGGCGAGGTGTGCGAGCGATGCTTGTGCGCCACTTTGACGCGCGCAAATTCTTTTTCAATGGCGGCCATGACCGAGGCAAACTCGCCGGACGCCACCTGTTTTTGTGACAGTAAATCGCGTGCGCGTGCGCGCGCTGACTCGGCGCGTTCGGTATCTATGTCGCCGGCAAGTTCGGCCGTGTTGGCAAGCACAACCACTTCGTTATCCGGCCGCACTTCCACAAAACCGTGCGACACGGCCAAAAAAATTTCTTCACCGCCCTTGCGGATGACCATTTCACCGGCCGCCAGTTGCGACACGAGCGGCATGTGATGATTCAACACCTGAATGTTACCGGTCGTGGTGGGGATCGTGACGCTGTCAATCTCATCGCTAAACATCACTCGTTCCGGCGTGATGAGTGAGCATTTCATATTATGCAGACACTTCTTCTATCCCGCCCTTCAAATAAAACGCCGCTTCCGGTTTATCATCATGCGTGCCGTCCAAAATTTCTTTGAAGCCGCGAATCGTATCTGCAAGCGACACATATTTACCCGTCATGCCGGTAAATGTTTCTGCCACAAAAAATGGCTGGGACAAAAATTTCTGAATTTTACGCGCGCGCGCCACCGAGCGTTTATCTTCATCAGACAGTTCTTCCATGCCCAGAATGGCGATGATGTCCTGCAAATCCTTGTAGCGCTGTAACACTTTTTGCACACCGCGCGCCACATCATAATGCTCGCGTCCCACAACGTTGGGGTCTAAAATTGTTGACGAAGAATCAAGCGGATCAACGGCCGGATAAATACCCAATTCCGCCAACCCGCGCGACAGCACAATCGTAGAATCCAAATGTTGAAACGTGGTGGCCGGCGCCGGATCCGTGACATCGTCTGCCGGTACGTACACGGCCTGAATGGACGTAATGGATCCTTTTTTGGTGGACGTAATACGCTCCTGCATGGCACCCATTTCTGACGCCAGTGTTGGTTGGTACCCTACCGCAGACGGAATGCGCCCGAGCAAGGCGGAAAGTTCCGATCCGGCCTGCGTGAACCGAAAAATGTTATCAATAAAAAGCAACATGTCACGCCCTTCCACATCGCGATAATATTCCGCCATCGTTAATGCCGTTAACGCCACGCGTGCGCGCGCACCCGGAGGTTCGTTCATCTGACCGAACACCAACAGCGTTTTTTCCAACACACCCGCCTCCTGCATTTCTAAATATAAATCATTGCCTTCGCGCGTGCGCTCGCCAACGCCGGCAAAACAAGAGAGACCCGCGTGTTCGGCCGCAATGTTGCGAATCAGTTCTTTTACAATCACTGTTTTGCCAACACCAGCCCCACCAAATAGACCAACCTTACCACCTTTAGTGATGGGAGCGATGAGATCAATGACTTTGATACCCGTTTCAAAAATTTCTGTTTTGCAGGATTGATCATTGAACGCCGGCGCGGCACGATGAATGGGATAATATTCTTTTGCTTTAACCGCACCTTTGCCGTCAATCGGTTTGCCCGTTACATCAAACATGCGGCCGAGCGTTGCGTCGCCCACCGGAACGGAAATGGCCGCTCCGCTGTCCTTTACCGCGGCACCGCGCACCAAACCGTCGGTTGAAGACATGGCAATGGTGCGCACCGTGTTGTTACCGAGATGTTGTTGTGCTTCCAAAATAAGTTCGGTGCCGTCCGCACGCTCCACAGACAAAGAATTAAAAAGTGCCGGCAAATCTTTTTCAAAACGACAGTCCACGACTGGTCCGATAATTTGAGTGATAGTTCCAGTGTTCATAGGTTCTACGATTGACAAAAATATGTGAATATGATACCGTTTCTGTAGAAATCGCGCAACTGTCCCTTTGGGACAAAGGAGGCCCTCATGCGCGCCCTTTCCTTGGTCATTGTGGCGTGCCTCGTGGCCGCCGTTTCATTGCCGCGCGTCGCGCGGGCGGACTGCGAGGAATGCCCAGTCGAGACGAAAACGTTGCGGTACGTACCGACGCCATCGTCCTCGTACGCAGAACAAGGGCCGGCTGCCGAAGCCGGAGCCGCTCTGCTGGGACTCGCCGTGGTGGCGGCGGTCGGGTACTTCGTACTCGCACATCATCAGCCGGTGGTGATGTACAACCGGCCGCAGAGGTACTACGCGCCATCGCCCGCATACGCGCCACCCGCGGCGTCGTACTACCCGCCACCGCCGAGCTACGGCGGTGGGTACGGCTACGCGCCGCAGGTGCAACAGTACCAACAGCCGTACTACCCGAGTGGTGGGTACGGCGGTGGGTACGGCGGCTACCAATCGGTCGGCCGCGGCGGATACTACCCGCAAGCGTCGTGTCCGTCGCCGTCGTACGGCGGCCATCAGCGTGGGCGCTACTAGCGCACCACTCGCCCACCCTCTCCCCCGTTCGTCAATCGTTTTGGCGCGCGGGGATTTTTTTATTAGATCATAAATTTATTCGTCATCTTTTTTGCGTTTACAACAGTCTCGTTCCGTGGGGTGCGAAAGAACATCCACAGCCACGCGAGCTTGGTGTCGCACGTCATTTTCGTGCGACGAGCGCGGCGAGGACAGAGCGAGCGTCGCCGCAGGAGCGACGCGAGCGTTTCTTGAGCAACGTAGGAAATGAGCAATTATTCTAGAGCCGCCTTTCCGGCGCTAATTTCCGAAATCTCTTTCGTAATACTTGCTTGCCGCGCCTGATTAAACATGAGGGTGAGCGAATCAATCATGTCGGTTGCGGCGTCAGTTGCCGAGCGCATCGCCATCATGCGCGCGCTCTGTTCGGATGCCGCCGATTCCAGCAGAGCCTGAAAGATTTGTTGCTCCATGAGCCGCGCCACGGCCGTTACCAAAATAGCATCAAGCGAAGGTTCAAAGTGAACGTACTTTTGCCATGCGCTATGCGCTCCGTCTTCCGGTTCCAATAATTTTTCAATATCCACCGGCGAAACAGGCAACAGCTGGCGCACTTTTGCCGTTTGGGTGAGCGCAGAAATATATTCCGTGTACACCACCGCCACTTTATCGTACGTTTTATTTTCATAACCGTCGCGTGCCATTGCAACCAATGGTTGGACCTGATCAAACCGCGGCACATCGGAAAAATCCACAAAACTGGCAATAATGTTGCTGGACAATTTTCGCACCGCCATTTCTGCGCGCTTCCCCACGACAATAAAATCCATTTCCGGAATAACACCTGCGGACGGCTCTATCCATCTGCCGTGGATACGGTTACGGCTCAACTGCTCTGGATTATTTACTTGTTGCACGACGCGCTTAATAATATTGCTGGAAAAGGCGCCCGCCAATCCGCGATTGGAAGAAATAACGATCAATAAAATGCGGTGTACCGGACGCACGGCAAGCAATGGATGCGCGATATCCGGTTGCTCATGAAGATGCACCAAAAGTTCCCACGCGTAGCGAGCATACGCGCGTGCGCTGGTGGCCGCCGCCACGGCGCGACGCATTTTTGCCGCCGAAACCAACTCCATCGCCTTGGTTATTTTTTTGGTGTTCTTGACGGACTTGATGCGCGATCGAATGACGCGTCCGGATACTGCCATATCTTATGCGGCAAAAAATGCCGTTAACGCCTCTTTTAATTTTTTCTCCACGGCGTCGGTGAACGCGCGTTCCTTTATTAACTCATCCATAAGATCGGAATATTTTTCGTCAAGATAGGTGTGCAAACGCAATTCCGTTTCTTGAATCTTTTCCACCGGTGTGGTGTCAAAAAAACCGTTTGTGACGGCGTACAGCACGCACACCTGATGCTCAACGGCCATCGGCGCATACTGCGACTGTTTCAACAGTTCCACCGTACGGCGACCGCGTTCAATTTGTTTGCGCGTTGCCTCGTCCAAATCAGATGCAAATTGTGAGAACGCTTCCAATTCACGAAACTGTGCCAAATCCAAACGCAATTTGCCGGACACTTTTTTCATCGCTTTAATCTGCGCGGCAGAACCCACACGCGACACGGATAATCCCACATTGAGCGCCGGACGAACTCCCTTGTAAAACAGATCTGACTCCAGATAAATTTGTCCGTCCGTAATTGAAATGACGTTGGTTGGAATGTACGCGGAAACATCGCCGGCTTGTGTTTCAATAATGGGGAGCGCGGTGAGCGAACCGGCGCCGTTTGCATCAGACAATTTTGCGGCGCGTTCTAACAAACGCGAATGCAAATAAAAAATGTCGCCCGGATACGCCTCGCGCCCCGGCGGACGACGCAACAATAATGAAATCTCGCGATACGCCCACGCGTGTTTTGACAGATCGTCATACACCACCAACGCATGCTGTTTATTATCCATGAAATATTCGCCGAGCGCACAACCGGCAAACGGCGCAATATAAGAAAGCGCCGCCGGCTGTGAGGCGCCCGCCACCACGACAATCGTATTTTTCATGGCACCCGCCTCTTCCAATTTTGCCACGAGACGCGCCACTTTTGACTCCTTTTGACCAATAGCTACATAAATGGCCACCATATTCTGGTCTTTCTGGTTGATGATGGTGTCAATGGCTACGGCTGTCTTACCGGTCTGGCGGTCACCGATAATTAATTCACGCTGGCCACGACCTATCGGAATCATCGCGTCTATTGCTTTGATGCCGGTTTGCACCGGCTCGTGCACGGGCTGACGGGCCAACACACCCGGTGCAATTTTTTCTATGGGATAAAATTCTTTTGAAGCGATGGCGCCCTTGCCGTCCAACGCGCGACCCAACGGATCAATCACGCGGCCGACAAATTGTTTTCCGACCGGAATGGATAAAATGCGTCCGGTGCGTTTTACTATTTCTCCTTCTTTGAGATGGCGGTAATCTCCCAAAATAATTACACCGACCATATCCTCTTCCAAATTAAGCGCCACGCCAAAAGTAGGCGCCGCGCCGCGCGCTCCCGAAAACTCCAACATCTCGCCGGACTGACATTTGGTTAAGCCGCCCACTTTAGCAATGCCGTCCGATACCTCTAAAATAGAGCCGACTTCATAGGCCGCCGGTTCGTCTGACATGCCGCCAATAAATTTCTGCAAATTTTCCAGTACGTAATCTTTCATGCTGTTATGCTTCATAGAGTTTGGTAAGTCGTGCGGCAACCGTGCCGTCAATAATTTTATCCTGATACGCAATGCGAATGCCTCCAATCAGGTGCGGATCAACGGTGTGTTGAATAGTTACGTGCGGCGCCAATGTGTGTAATTCTTTTTCAATGGAGGGCGGAAGTTCACGCGCGGCGCACGTCTGCACGGTCAGAGTGCCGTCGTCTGCATCGCGACGCGCGGCAAAGGCACGCATGATGCGCGGCAGAAAACGCAGAGCGCGCCGACGACGCAATTCCGTAACGAAATGCGTGACGGCGGGCACAATATTTTCTTGCGGCACGGACGTTATATAGGCGTCAAGCGCGCCGGACCATTCAGCAACTGACAAACGTTTCATAATTATTTCTTGCGCGCTTTCTTAACGGCGGGCGCCATCAAATCGGCGTCGGCGCGCGCATCAATTTTTTCTTTTAACACCAACGCGGCCGTGCTGGCTACCAAGCCGGCAATTTCTTTTTTCAATTCTTGCTGTGCCTGTGCGCGTTCTTCGGCAATGTGCGCGCGTGCGTCACGTACGAGATGCGCTATTTCTTCGCGCGATTTTGCCAACAACTCTTCTCGCTTTTTTTCCGCTGACGCATGCGCAGAACGAATCACCACCGCGCCTTCGTCACGCGCTTCTTTTAGCACCTGCAGTCGTTCTTGATCTACCCCTGCCAAACGACGGCCCGCAGTATCTGCATCTTGCAATCCCTTTTCAATTTTTTTTTGTCTCTCTGCAAGAACACCGAGTAAAGGTTTATACGCCCACTTCCACAGCACAAACAAAATAATTAAAAAATTAATCAGTTGCGCCATGAACACATCTGTCTTTAAACCAAAGGTGTCAATCGGACCGGAAGGAATCGTTTTGGTAGATTCGGTGGTTTCGCTGGACTCAAAGGCCATACAGGTAAGGAGTTCCTACAAAATAAACACTACCACGAGCGCGTAAATGGCAATGGCTTCGGCAAAGGCGGCACCCAAGAGCATCGGCACAAAAATTTTGCCTGACGCTTCTGGATTGCGTCCAATTGCCTCCATCGCGCGACCAAAAATATTACCGATCGCCCATGCCGGCAATGCGCCGCCAATGGCAATCGTAATTCCTTTAGTGAATATTGTTACAGCTTCAATTTCCATATAGAATAGAACGGTTAGAATGAATAACGGTCAGCGTGGCAGAGACGTACGACTTTTTCGTCTCGGCGGCGCAATTCAGTTATCCATGCGCGCTGGCCGGCGCCTCTTCGTGGTCTGCGTGGGGCGGCTCGGTGGCAATGGTCAAAAACACCAGTGTCAAAATGGAAAACACCATTGCTTGAATGACACCAACCAGCAACTCCAGCGCCTGAAACGGTAAAGGAATAATATAGGCCGCCAGTGAAAGCATCACGGTGATCAGCACTTCACCGGCAAATATATTACCAAATAACCGCAAAGAAAGCGAGATCACCTTGGCAATTTCACCCACGGATTCAATGAGACCGACACCCACATTAATGAGCGCCACAAACAGAGCGAGCGGCCCTTTTTTAAATCCGTTCACTAAACCACCCAGCTGAATAAATTTTCCGGTGTGCCGAAACAGACCGAGCGAAACAACGCCCACCAAATGCGTGGTGATGACCGCAAACAACCCCAGCGCCAGCGTCAAATTTAAGTCCGAAGTTGCCGGACGCAAAATAGGCACCAGCTCTGTTTCACCATGCACCACGCGCCACACACCAAAAGTACCCGTCCCCGGCAATTGTCCCATCCAATTATTGGACAGAATAAAAATGAACAGTGTGGCGATAATCGGTAAAAATTTTGTGGTGCGGGCGCGATCATGCGTGATGGCATCCATCTGTTCAATTAAAAATTCTAAAAACGCTTCGGCCGCATTCTGCAAGCCGCGGGGCACCAACGTGAGGCGGCGCCCCAGCACGATAACGCCGATAATTAAAAACAGGGAAACAATCCACGCGTTAATCATTGAATTGGTGACGGTCAATGGGCCGAGGAAAAATAGCGTTTCTGCAGATAACGGCACGTTCATATTTTTTTTACGGGACGGTCAGCGCGATCCAGTGCTGAGTATTCGCGCGCGTACCATTGTATGCGGCGACGAATAAGAAAATAACTCAATGCGGTGGCAAGGATGAATCCTGCAACCACACCCCACGGAGCAAAATCAAATTTATCTTGCGTCCATTTGCCGGCTAGCACAAAAAGAATAACGGGCGCCGCAATATTCGCACCAAAATCTCCGGCCATTTTTATACCAAGAAGATACGAGCGGCGTTCACTTTCTTTGAGGAGCATATGCGTTCGTATGATAGCGCATAAAACCGGTGCGCGTCAAGGATTTTTTATCTTAAAAATCGCCAGCGCGTTAGCCGTTGTTTGCGCGGCAAGATCCTCCACCGAAACGCCCCGCGCCTGCGCCACCGCCTGTGCGACATACTTAACGTAGTGCGGCTCGTTGCGTTCGCCGCGATGCGGAGGTGGCGTTAAATAAGGGGCGTCGGTTTCAATTAATAGGCGATCGGCGGGCACGGCGCGCGCCACGGCTTGCAGTGAATTTTCAGTTTCGTTTTTGCGGGGTGGAAACGCCACAATGCCGGAAAGTGAAATATAAAAACCGTTGGCAATATGTTTCTCGGCTTCAGCCGTTGTGCCGGTAAAACAATGTAATATGCCCCGCGCCGGTAGCCGACCGGCCGCAAGATATTCCCCCACCACGCGCAAGACATGGTCGTGCGCATCTCGGCAATGAAT
>CAZUSU010000047.1:0-7398 GCA_964623315.1 uncultured Gammaproteobacteria bacterium
TTCTCGGTGCTCATAATTGACGTGGCAGTAGTATAACGAAATAAAAAAAAGGTGTCAATAGCGCGATGGAATGGTCTTTTCCACACGGTCAAATCCAATAAGTTTCCACATGCCGCCGTCCCAAAACAGTGTATTTAGGCCATTTTTTTCAATTTCCACCGTACGATGCATTCCGGCCGTACCCAATAAAAAAAGGCGTGATGTCGGGCTGTGAAAAACAGTCCGTCCGTTATTTTGTACTGCCGTCATTTGTTCTTTTGTACACCGTCGCGCACACGCTTGAAATAGCGGAATTATCGCGGCCGGTTGCGACAAATTTCGCATTACAAGCGTTTGTAAAAAATATCGCTCTGCAAAAAGATGGACGCCATGGTAGGTGTCCGGCAATCCGGCAACTGTTGCTGACGTAATAATCGCCGGCGAAATTTTTTGCCATTGGACAAGTAAGTCGTCACGATATAGTGCGGCGCGATGAAACAAGGTGATGTTTACTGCCGTACCAAGTATAAAAAAAAGCAGGAGCGCCCCGCTGGCAAGGCGCACGATGAGATGGTGCCACCTTGATCCCAAAATAAAACCACCGATGAGTGCCAAAGCGACCGATGGTGCAAACCAATAACGCTGTTCGCCCACCGATGACATGCCAAGCGGAAAAACTACCACAAGAAATAAAGCGGGTATGATGGTAAACACCAGCCCTGCAAGTAAATGTCCAACGCATTTGCGACGAAATTTCCACCACGCGTAAAAAAGCATAATAGCAATTGCGACGCTCGTCACCAGCCACCACTCACGCGCAACGCCAACGGCGTATAATTGTAGCGGACCGACGAGCGGTGCCCCCACAAAAAATCCGACCAGTTGTTCGGCGGCCGCTCGTATGCGTTCAAAAAGCGTCTGTGATGAAATACTGTAACCGCCAAAGGTATATCCGGTAATTGCAAAGCGCGCCGCCCCCCACAAAAAAACAGTGCCGGCAAGCGCCGTCCACCAGCGTATATTTTTTTTTGCAACATCATGCAAATAGTCATGGATGGACCAAGCAAGTGGCAATAGTATCCACACTTCTTTGGCAAGCAATGAGCCGACAAACAATAAAAGCGCCATAAAACGTTTTTCGCGCGCCCATGCGCACCATGCGCCAACTGCCAATAGTGCCGCAAGTATATCCGCCCGCGCCGCTATCCAGACGACGGGCTCCACATGCGCAGGCAACCACGCAAACAGCGCCGCGCTAACGAGCGAAGCGGTGGATGAAAATTGCAGTGTGCGCGCCAATACGTAAATAAAAGCAATCAGCAGAAGGTACAGGGCGAGCGATACCAGATGGTTTAAGTACGCCGGTAATGCATACGTCACTGCAAAAATGGCGCCCGTCAGTGGACGCCACGAACTCCCCTCTCTGGTTCCATCAATCGTAACAAGTGCGGCGCGCCACAGCGTCCCTTGCTGTGCGCGACTTACAAAGTCAACATCATCCGCAAAATAGCCCGTTGACGCCGATGACACATACAAAAAAAATGTGGTGACCAAAATGGTGGCCAACACGCTATGATTTGTTTTTACCATAACGCACATATAAACGCGCAAGGTCGCGCACCATGTGTATTGCCGCGGGGATAACGCGCACGGTGGATGCTTCCGCATGGCAAAAAATAACGGGCATTTCTGCATAGCGCAATCCGTACTGACGGGCGCGCAAAAATAACTCGGTGTCAAAGGCAAATCGTTGGATAAGCAGATCAGAAAAAAGAAGTCGCGCCGTGTCACGTCGGAACGCCTTACAGCCGCACTGTACGTCGGTAAAGGAACCACTAGCAACGCGTCGCGCGAGCGCGGAAAATAGCCGTGAAGCCAGCCGACGCCCTATGCCGTACGGCCGCTTAATAATTGACTCTGGGTGGTGGCGTGATCCAACGACAAACGACAAACGCGCATCGTGGGTAAGCCGCCCATACATCTGTGTAATAACGGACAGATCATATGGCAAATCAATATCCGTAAAAACTACTATCGGTGCGGTGGCCACGGCAACACCATCGGCAACCGTCCTCCCTTTCCCCTCATTTTTTTCATGCCGCACATAATGTACGGCAGTTCTTTCCTTCGCAAAATCAAACAACACCTCATGGTCGTCTGCCGATGAACCATCGTTGACGAGCACCAATTCACAACCAAACGTTGTCTTCTGCACATACGCCTCTAATTGCGCAAGCCGCTGGCCGAGATGCTCGCCGACAGAAAAAACCGGAATGACGATGCTGACGTCAGGATGTTCGCTGAATGCCATAGATCCAATAACGATAGAGTAAAAAGTTCCAGATCGTTGATACGCCAATGAGACCCAACTTTGCCAGAGCGTCCGGCACTCCCCACAGCCCATGTAAAACGTATAGCGACACCTGCTGAAATAAATAGTTTGCGACAAATAACGTCGCAAAACGATGCGATTGTTGCAAAGTATTATGATGCACTTCAAACGACCAGTATTTATTTAGCAAAAAGGCAACCGTGCCGCCGCATAGCACCGAAATAATATTGGCAGTTAAAAAATAAACGTCATAGCCGCGGGTGAGCATAAAATAAAGCCCCGCATCGGCGGCGACGGCAGAAATTCCGCTCAGCAAATAGCGCGTAATACGTACCCGCTCATCACGCACAAATTGTATACCGCGACGAATCATGTAATGACGGCTTTAATGCGGCGCACCCCCGCGGACACCGCTTCCTCTTTAATAATTTTAAACGCACCGACTTGCCCCGTACTATCCACATGCGGCCCGCCGCATATTTCTCTAGAAAAATAACCGTGCGCAGAATCGCCCACCATATACATCTTAACTTTGTCTCCCATTTGGGCATACATATCCTCAAACAGGCCTATGGCGCCACGTGTCTTGGCTTCTGCAACGGTCACCATCTCAAATTTCACAGGAAGATTTTTTTGAATCTGTTCGTTAACGATTTTTTCTGCGGCAGAAATGTCATCAGCCGACATTTTTTGCGGATGCGAAAAATCAAATCGCAACCGTTCGGGGGTAATGTTGCTCCCTTTTTGCGCGACATGCGCACCGAGCACCTGACGCAAGGCCTGATGCAGAAGATGCGTTGCCGTGTGCAGGCGTGTACACGCAAATGAATTATCGGCCAGTCCGCCGGAAAATTTTTGCACGGCACCCGCGCGCGAGACGTCTTGATGTTTTTTAAATTCTTCCGCAAAGGATAGTTCATCAAAACGCACCGGAATTTGAAACACCACGGAAACGCCGTTCGCATCGGTGAGCACTAATTCGCGGACCAATTCAAGCGGCAAGCCGTGGGAGCTGTATAACGTAAACAAAAATGATCCGGAAATTTTGCACGTGTCGCGAACGCGACTGATGAGTGCCACGGTGCTCCACGGATCCTGTTCAGTGATGAGTGTTTGTAAATGTTCATTGGGCGCGAGCCATTCTGCACCGGAAATATGTTGCAATTCCATACGCGCCCCTGCATCATGCGGCGAGCCACCGAGAGTATCCAGCGCGCGGCCAAATGCAATTAATTCCGTGCGCAATTCGTCTATGGCATGCATGCCGGACGCGATGGTGTTAAAAAACTTTTCTTCCTCGGCGCGCACGGCAGAGGTAATATGCGCGGCACTGCGGGCTAGTTCCGGATATGCTGATCCATACTCTGCGACAACGGCCGTACACACGGTGTGCAAAAATGGCCGGCGCCGACCGAGTGCATAACCGTACCGCACCGCACGGCGTATAAGCCGCCGCGCCACATAGCCCTGATCAACGTTGGATGGCACGACTCCCCGCTCATCGCCAATGATAAACGTGGCGGCGCGCGCGTGGTCGGCAATAATGTGCACCGCGCGCCGGACGGTTTCTGATGCGTCAACGCGCACAGCGCACACAGATTCTATGGAAGAAATTATGGGGATAAACAGAGACGTCTCAAATGGCGTCGCCACCCCTTCCATCACTACCGTAATGCGCTCCAACCCCATGCCAGTGTCCACATTTTTTTTGGGTAGTTCTATCAGTTCGCCATCGGGGGTAATGCGCTGATATTGCATAAAAACGTTATTCCAAATTTCTATAAATCTACCACAGTCACAATTGGGGTGGCACACGGGGCCAAATGCGGCGCGATGTGGTGCACCGGTGTCGTAAAAAATTTCCGTATCCGGCCCCTGTGGACCAACGGGTCCGGGTTGCCACCAATTTTTATTTTCCGAATAATTCAGATAGCCGCGTGCGGGATAAGAAAAAATGCGGCCACCATGTTCCAGCGCCATATCCACCTGTGGATTGACGCCGGCGCTTTTATACAGCTCACTCCATCGTGCAATCGCCTCATTGTCCCGCGGCGCCGCCGCGCTTCCGGCATACACGGACACGTATATTTTTTGCGGATCAATACCGAGCCACTCGGAAGAGGTCAAAAATTCCCAGCTCCACGCGATTGAATCCTGCTTAAAATAATCGCCCAGCGACCAATTACCCAACATTTCAAAAAAAGTCAGATGGCGGTTATCCCCCACCTCGTCTATATCGCTGGTGCGCACGCATTTTTGCGCATTTGCCAAACGAGTACCTGCAGGATGCGATTCGCCCAGCAAATAAGGTACCAGAGGTTGCATGCCGGCCGTCGTGAACAACACCGTGGCATCGTTTTCCGGAATGAGTGATGCGGAAGGGATGATGGCGTGACCCTTGCGTGCAAAAAAATCAAAAAATTTTTGACGGCAATCAATAGTTGGCATGGCAGTATTCTAGCAAAAAACTTCTGTATGGTCAAAACAAAACAGACCGACGATAAGCCGGTCTGTTTTTTGATGACTCAATTATTTCAAGCGCGATGCCTGATCCTTCTTTATGACGTCGGTCACACCGAACGCTTCTTCCTTTTCTGCGCCAGCGAATGAGTATTTTGCCCACACGCGACCGATTTTTGCGTCAACCTTGGTTACGGTTGCCGGCATATACGAGCCAATAACCGGCACTTGTACTTTGTCGCCAACCGCAGATGGATCGCCGGCAGAAAATACCACATTGTCACAATCGGCGAGTGGAAATACTTTTACCTTTCCCGCCCAACCGACAACTAATACCTTGTCGCCAATCTGATTTACTTTCTGGTAATGCACCCATTCCTTTGATTCTTTACAGGCGAGCGTTGAACCACCAAAACTTTCAACTAAGCGAGAAAATGTTCCTGGTTTAAGCTTTTCCGCTTTTGCGCTCGCTGAATAGTCCAGATCAAGATACTGCACTTCCGGTTCTGTTGGTGTGCCGCCCGTTACAATTGCGCGTTGCATACCAGACCCTGATTGCCACCATGTTAACACATATTCGCCCGGTTTGGCGCTTGCACCCTCAAAGCCAACTCTCAATATCAATGAGTTTGGGATTGTTTCTTGGGTTCCTGATAGCGTTTCAATTAATGATTCACCCTTGCCGGAATTTAGCAGTTTGGCTGCGTAAAAAATATACGTGCCGGTTTTACCATCCGTAACGGCCTTTTTTGAGGGCGCGAGAACGTACATTCCCTTACTGGCGTTTAAGCTGTCTAATACGCCAACATCAAATGCCGTTGTGCCTGCTATCGCTGGAGCGGGCGCTGTTGCCGCTGGTTTTGCCGCAGGAGCAGATGGTGATTTAGATGCATCTGATTTTACACAGCCGGCCCCGACAAGGATCAGCAGTGCAAAACCCATGAGTACTTTTGAGGTGTGCTTTTGCATAATAAATGTGATGAACTGAATATTATTTACTAATTGCTCCCAATGCTTTCGTTTTTGCCGCAGAATCCGCTTCTTTTGAAAGCGTAAACACGAACCATTTCTTATTATTGAGACCGCCGACACTGGTGTAATCCAGTGATGCCACCTTTGCTTGCGCTTTTACTGAATCGCTCAATTTATCTGCAATTCTTGGCCGATTATTTTCATCTTTTACTTCGCCAACGAGCAAAATAAGCCCACTACCACTGAATTTATATTCAGCAAACGTGGCTAATTGGTCGGCATCTGCTCCAAGCGCTGTTTTTGCCTCGGATGTCTTATCCTTTACGGTGAAAGCAATTTGAGCGGTTTTGAAAGCCGCGCTTACTGCAGAAACACCCGCACTGCCGGACGCACCCGAGCCCGATGGAGAAGCAGTGCCGCACCCTGCGCCAACGAGCGTGAATGAAATAATTGCGGCTGAAATTGCAAGTATTTTTTTCATATGTGCGAAAAGTATAGCACATCACTACTCGGACCCATAATACGTCAAGGCCTTATGCTGTTGATAACTTTCTCATGAGACCTCTGAAAAAGTAGTAGATTTTCGTTGAACGGGCTGCTGTATTACCCCGCCGCCCATACACTCATCTCTCCGATACAACACGGCAAATTGTCCGGCGGTTATGGCGCGCTGTGGCTCTCTCATTTCTAGCAGAATGCAGTGGTCGCTATAGCTCCACGATGAAATTTCCTGTAGTGGTTGACGGTGCCTCAATCGGGCGTACAGTTTTTCACCGCTTTCGGGTGGGCAAATCCAGTGCACAAAATTCACCGAAACGTGTGTTGAAAACAGTGCCGGATCAGTATCTTCTCCCACAATCAATTCATTGGTTTCAAAATTTTTGCGAATCACATACAACGGCGCGGTGCCACCGGTCAAACCAAAACCGTGGCGCTGGCCAATGGTGTACCACTGAAGGCCGTCATGTTCGCCAATTTTTTTTCCGCTTGTGGTGACGATGGCGCCATGCGACGGTTTAACACAGTCCGTAAGCAATTCTTTGATCGGCGCTTTGCCCACAAAACACACGCCGGTTGAATCTTTTTTTTCCGCGACTGGCAGACCGGCGGCGCGCGCAATTTGGCGCACTTCGGTTTTTTGTAAGTGACCTATCGGAAATAACGTATGGCGCAAGGCATCCGGCGCAACTTGACACAAAAAATACGTCTGGTCTTTTTCTTCATCAGCGGCGCGCAGTAGGCGGCCGGTGCCATCGGTTTGCGCATAGTGCCCCGTTGCAATAAAATCCGCGCCTGCCGCGCGCGCGCGTTCAAAAAATGCGCCGAATTTAATGTGCGAATTACACAACACATCCGGATTTGGTGTGCGGCCGGCCGCATATTCATCTTTAAAATATTGGAACACATCACGCCGATATTCTTCTTCAAAATCCCAACGCTCTATGGGAATTTTGAGGTGCGCCGCCACGCGCACCGCATCACGCCATTCCGGAGTCCAACACGGCGTATATTCCCCATTGGACATCACCATCTTGGTAAAGTTTTTCATGAAAATAGCATGGACATCATATCCAGCTTCAATTAAAAGATGCGCGCTCACCGCCGAGTCAACGCCGCCGGAAATGCCGATGAAAACCTTTTTTTGAGGAGAGGTG
>CAZUSU010000048.1:0-8869 GCA_964623315.1 uncultured Gammaproteobacteria bacterium
CTTATCATATGCCCCTACTGAAAAACCCTTATTTTGGATCGGCTAACTATCCGTACCACATGAACGTTATTGTCGGTTATGATGATGAAAAAAAATTATTTATAACCAACGAGGTGGGAACACGACACGGTCGCCAATATAAATATCCGATGGAACGCCTCATGAACGCCAACCATGATTTTAACGGCAAAAAAACTAACGTGGGTAAAAAAGTGATGATTTTTACCGCACCGAAATAAAACGGCCGGCCGCGCATTGCACCAAAAGGGTTGGAGTAATGCGCGACCGGACTCACGTTTGGTTTGCGTTCTAGCGACCACGCCTGATGCGCGTCGGTTGGCACCGGCGGTGCGCGTGCGCATGCGGCCGCACGAACTTCAGTTTCTTCTTCTGGTCCTTCTTGTCCGGCCTGTCGTGTACCACGCTGAACCCCTCTACGGCACCGCCATCTTCCAACGGCGGCACCGGAATCGGGATCATCGGTACCTGTCCACGATGCCCTGCCGCAGGCCCCGGAAAACCGAGACTAACGACCGCCACGTCTGATGAACTGGTATGGTTAGGCAGCTTGGGAAGCGCCATGTGTCCCTTCCTTTCTTGCGCTCGGGTAGTGATCGCCTCGCCAATGAGCGCATACGAAGCGGCCAACAGCATACATCTTATTGTGCAGAACGTCAAGCAACGGTATAATTTAGCGGCTAACATACTTATCTATGCTCTACCTTGCCGCAGACCACGCCGGTTTTGAACTCAAAGAAATTATCAAGGAATTTTTGCGTGCTGAAAATGTTGATTTTGAAGATCTTGGACCAAAAACCATGGAGCCCGACGATGACTATCCGCTGTTGGCAGAGGCAATGGCAAAAAAAATTACCGCAGACAAAAAAAATGTGGCGCGCGGTTTACTTTTCTGTGGCACGGCAAACGGCGTTTGCATGGCGGCAAATAAAATCGCCGGCATCCGCGCCGGTATCGGATATAATTTGGCGGCGGCCGAAACACTGCGCACGCACAACAACGCAAATGTGTTGTGTCTTGCCGGCCGCGTGCTCCAGCCGGATTTTGCGCGCGCCATTGTGCGAAAATTTTTAGACACATCCTTTTCTGGCGAAGAGCGTCATACGCGACGTATTGCACAAATCACCGCGCTTGAAACATAATATGTTACCCGCATCCGCATCTGCATCGCGCGTTCAAATTATTCCCGCATTGTTTGCCCGTGATGCGCACGAATTTACCACGCAAGTTCGCGCCATTGAACCGTTCGCCCCTTTTGCGCATATTGATATTATTGATGGCACGTGGCTTGGCGCGGCACACACGTGGGCAGACCCGTATGAAATTGGCGAACTGTTATCGCCCCTGCAATATGAACTGCATCTCATGGTGGCGGATCCTCTGGCACTTTTGACCGCATGGGAATCTGTGCCTGCAGTCAAGCGCATCATTGTGCATATTGAAGTAACACCAAATCCGCGTGAAACGATTAATGTCATTCGTTTCCATGGATGGGAGGCGGTGATTGCTATTAACCCAACCACGGCGCTGGACGCGGCGCTTGCCTACGAAGAATACGCCGACGAAACCATGTTCATGGGCGTTGCGCCCGGCGACACCGGCCGCCCGCTCGACGAACGGGTATTGAGCAAAATGAAAACATTTGCGCATGCCGCACCTCATGCCGTAATCGGTGTGGACGGAGCGGTTACCGAAGAAACACTCCCACGTTTTATAACGGCTGGCGCAAAACGCGTCCGCGTTCATTCGGCGCTATTTAACAACGTGCGCCTTCCGGCCGATGCGTGGTTGCGCCTAAATATGGTTGCACAAAACAGCTGATGTGCGTTAAAATGGGCACAACTATTTTATGTTGGATTTATTAATCGTTGGCGGATCAATCGCCGGAACAACGGCGGCGGTGTATGCGGCGCGCAGAAAATTGAATTTTACATTGGTATCTGCTGATTTGGGAGGCGAGGTTGCACTGTCCGGCGAAATTGAAAACTGGCCGGGCGTCAACCATACGGACGGATTCACCCTTGCTGATCAACTCAAATCGCAACTCACTTATAACGAAGTGCCCACTGATGAAGGGTTTAACGTACAAAAATTAGAACGATTTCAAAATCACTGGCGTGCAACTGCCGTGTCGCTTTCCGGCGAAACACGTACTTATGAAGCGATTGCTGTGCTCGTTGCCACAGGTGTTAAACCACGACATTTGGGCGTGTCAGGCGAAACAGAACTGTATCATCATGGCGTTACGTATTGCACGGTATGCGACGGGCCGCTATTCAAAGGAAAAGTTACCGTAACTATTGGGGGCGGAAATAGCGCACTGGAGTCCGCGCTCATGATGGCAGGCATTGCAACGCACGTCACCGTCATCAACAAAAATCCGTTGTTCAAAGGCGAACAAGTTTTAATTGATAAATTAATCAAGCTTCCCAACGTGGAAATTATTTATAGTGCCAAAACAAAAAATATTACGGGGAATAGCCACGTCACCGGAGTTGGCGTAACGCTTACTGATGGCAGTGAACGTGTTATTCCCGCACAAGGTGTTATGGTGCACATCGGCAACACGCCAAACGCCAGTTTTGTAGAATGTGCCAAAGATGCGTTTGGACAAATTATCATTGATGCCTTGTGCCGAACGGACCAACAAGGTCTTTTTGCCGCCGGCGACGTAACCAACACGCCCTACAAACAAATTGTCGTTGCCGCCGGATTGGGATGCACGTCAGCTCTTGCCGCGATTGAGTACATTAACCGTTATGAATCCTGAACAACCAACAGCTCCCGGCGCCCTGCCGATGATGGAATCACACGAGCCGCCGGACGGCGGCGAGAAGCAAGAAACAAATGAAACACCGGTGGTACGCATTGATGTGATTACCTCGCGCGGCGGCGATCAATCAAGAACAGCAACCAACGAAGACACTTATCAGATACTTCGGACGCCGCAACAAACTTTGGTAATGATCGCTGATGGTGTGGGCGGCAATAGACAAGGGGCGCTCCCCAGTATAATCATCCGGCATTCGCTTGCGCAATTCGTTAAAAAAAAACACGCTCAAATTATTTCTACGCGCGAGGCGCTCTATCACTGCGGCACAGCGCTATTTAACGCTCCCCGCACATCAAAAGAGCCGCTCGGGTCTGCGGTTGTCCTTGCCGCGCTCGGCAACAATCATGAAGTTGATATCGCGTGGTGCGGCGACTCTCGCGCATTCACCATTCGCAAAGGAAACATATTACGCGCCGGAACCACGCTCATGCACAATATAGCGGCCGAAGAAACTACCTCTTCAACAGAATATATTACAAATATGTATCATAACGTGCTCACGCGCTATTTGGGGAGCAACCCACAGACAGAGGTGGGACGACCGGATCGTATTCGATTTACCGGTGAGTCCGGCGACATTATTATTCTGGCATCTGATGGTTTGTGGGATGTAGTAACCGAAGAAGAAGTTCTTGGGTTCGCAAAACAGTGCACCGGTGGTGAACTATTTGATCAACTTTTTATGCTCGCCTATTCGCGCAATAACAGCGCCGGAGAATTTTTTGATCTGCATGGCGGCCATGGCGTTTTAACCCCACATACCGTACCTGAAAACGGTGGCGATAACATTACCCTCGCGGTTGTTACCTTAAAATAGTCGGTGCACCGTGGTATACTGCAGGTCAGTTATGCCGATTCACGATCTTTCATTACAACACTTGGAATTAGTAGCCAACGACATTCGCGTGAGCATAATTGAAATGTTGCTCGCCGCCGGATCTGGTCACAGCGCCGGTCCGCTCGGCATGGCAGACGTTTTTACGGCGCTTTATTTTCATGTGGCCCATATAAAACAGGATCGTATTTTTTTATCCAACGGCCATATTTGTCCGGTGTTATATGCGACATTGGCACATCGTGGATTAATTCCAAAAAAAGAGTTGCTTACCTTACGAAAATTAGGTTCACGCCTGCAGGGCCATCCGCATCGGGGTAGTGCGCCGGGTGTTGAAAATACCGGTGGCCCGTTGGGACAGGGCTTGTCGCAAGCAGTAGGAGCGGCACTGGCGCTCCGCATGGATGCGTCGCGCGCGCGTGTTTTTTGCATCATGAGCGATGGCGAACAAGAAGAAGGACAAACGTGGGAAGCGGTGATGTGCGCCGGAAAGTATCGCGTAAATAATTTGACGGCGTTAATGGATAGAAACAACATTCAGATTGACGGACCAACAGAACAAATTATGCCGCTTGAACCGCTGGCGGATAAATACCGCGCGTTCAATTGGCAGGTGCTGGAAGTTGATGGCCATAATATTCGTGCGGTGATTGAGGCGTGTGATGAAGCGGCGGCGATTCAAGACAAACCAACACTTATTTTATGCCACACCATTCCGGGGAAAGGCGTTAATTTTATGGAAAATGATTACTTATGGCACGGCAAACCGCCGGACGCGGCGCAAGCGCGTGCCGCATTACAACAGCTTCGAACACTTGGCGGCCGTATAAAAAGTGAACATGAATAGTATGGGCTACGCAAAATTTTTACATCCTAAATTATTTCGCCCCGATGTTGAACAGTTACCCATTCGCAATGGATACGGTGAAGGAGTGGTTATGGCGGGAGAAAAAAATAAAAACGTGGTGGTGCTGTGTTGCGACTTAACAGAAAGCACGCGCTCGCTGGCGTTTGCGGAAAAATTTCCTGATCGCTTTTTTGAAATGGGCGTTGCCGAACAAAATATGGCCGGCGTGGGCGCCGGCATGGCCGCGTGCGGAAAAATTCCTTTTATTTCCAGTTATGCGGTGTTTTCGCCGGGACGCAATTGGGATCAAATCCGCGTGTCCATCGCATACAGCGATCTCAATGTAAAAATTATGGGCGCACACGCCGGCATTTCTGTGGGGCCGGATGGCGCAACGCATCAGGCGCTGGAGGATATTGCCCTCATGCGCGTTTTACCAAACATGGTGGTGATTGCGCCGTGCGACGTACACGAAGCACGCCGCGCCGTGCTGGCCTCTGCGGCATTCAAAGGGCCTGTGTATATCCGTTTTGCCCGCGAAAAAACACCGATCATAACTACGGCAAAAGCACCGTTTGCCATTGGCCGCGCGCGCGTTTTGCGCACCGGCCACGATATTTCAATTATTGCCTGTGGCCCGTTGGTATACGAAGCGCTTATTTCTGCAGAAAAATTGTCGCATGCGGGCATAGACGCCGAAGTAATTAACTGCGCTACCATAAAACCGTTGGATCACGACACCATTTTAACTTCAGTCAAAAAAACACGCCGTGTCATAACCGTTGAAGAGCATCAAATTACCGGCGGATTATTTGGCGCCGTCACCGAATTTTTGGCACAGACACTACCGGTACCCGTATTTCCCATCGGCATGCCCAATTCATTTGGCGAATCCGGTGAGCCGGCAGAATTATTAAAAAAATATGGCATGACGTCAGCAGAAATTATGCGCACGGCGAAAAAATTGTGCCGCACCTAGCGCAGTGATTGAATTTTTTGTTCCACCATTTTTTGCATGGCGTGGCGCGCCGGCGCAAGAAAATCTCGTGGATTGATGCTTTTACTTTTTTTCAATAGCGCTGTGCGCAGTGCACCGGTAAATGCCAAACGTAAATCGGTGTCCGTGTTGACTTTTGCAATACCACGCGCTACAGCCGCGCGAATTTGTGACATCGGCACACCGATCGCATCGTGCGCACGCACGCAATCGCCCATTCGTGAACACTGCGCATGCAAAGCAACAATATGCGCGTGCGGCAATGAGCTGGCGCCGTGCAGAACAAGCGGCACGGACGTTTGTGCGGCAATTTCTCCGAGTCGCTTTAGATCAAGGCGGGGTTTTTCGCCGCGTGCATATTTTACGGCGCCGTGCGACGAGCCAATTGAAACGGCCAGCGCGTCGCAACCTGTTTCTGAAACAAATTTTTTAACCTGCGCGGGATCGGTAAAAAGTGCGGCGCGGCGTGCGACATTCAGCGCATCTTCAATGCCGGCGACTGGTCCCAGTTCTGCTTCAACGCTCATACCGCGGCGATGCGCCAGCTCAACAATACGGCGGGTTACCCGAATATTTTTCTGCAACGATTCACGCGACGCATCTATCATGACGCTTGTGTACCAACCAGATTTTATGATGCGTTCAACGAGCGCCGCGTCCGTGCCATGATCCAAATGAATCACCACAGGCACACGCCCCGCCGCCTGCGCCGCGACCTGCGCAATGCCGGCGAGATATTCAAGACCGCCGTAATCAAGCGCGCCAGACGATGTTTGCATAATAACCGGTCGCCGTGTGGCAACGGCCCCGCCAACGATGGCCTGTGCCGTTTCTAAATTATAAAAATTAAAGGCACCAACGGCGCGGTGTGCGCGGCGTGCGGCGGGTAGAATGTCACGAAGCGTTGCGAGCATATATTAAATTTCATGGCCACACGCGTGGCGATATTTTTTATGAAAAGCGACAAAACCGGCGCGGGTGAGTAATCCGTGTTGTGGCCCGACATACATAATAACGGATGAAGCGTTCATAGTCCCCCAGCACATTGCTTCGGGTATTGTTTTTTTGCATAGACGCGCCGCAATAAATCCGGTGGCAAATGCATCACCGGCTCCCGTGCGTTCCACAATTTTTGTTTTAGGAATATCGGAAAAATAAATTTTTCCGGTTACTCCCTCAAGCGCATACGCGCCGTTCTGACCGTCCGTAATAACCACCACGCGCGGACCATGCTTATGCAATGACATCAGATATTCGCGTAGGGTGTCGCGTACGCCCACAATGCGCGCCGCCTCTTCTTTATTCACAAATAAAATTCCCGTTGCGGCGAGAATTGGTGCCAGCGTGCGCAGACCGGCACGCAACTGATACGTCCCCGGATTAAACGCCAGTAGTGAGCCGTTGCGTTGCGCATATGCGGCTATTTGTTTGTTGTACGCACCGTGGTGTTCGCCAACGGAGGTGTAATACACGGCACGCGCGGCAGGTAATCGCGCCGACAACGAATACTGGCGTGGCGCATGATACACAAAAATGGTGCGCTCGCCTTTAAAACTTAACACCGTGGATGCGTTGGTTTGTAATTTTTTATTAAGCACCACATATCGAGTGTTAACTTTTTCGCGTTTTAATTTTTCGTAAATCCACTCGCCGGATCCGTCATCGCCAAGTGTAGTAACCAGCGCCGTTTTTAAACGCAGCCGCGCGCTCCCGATGGCATTATTTGCCGCATTACCCGCTACGGTACGATGCATTTTGTGTACCGGCAACTTGTCCGCATAATTGACGCACAACAAACACCGTTCTTTTTGTAATGAACAGTTTACCTGCGCATCATCAATAAACAAAAAGGTATCAATGGTGGCGTCGCCAATGGTGATAAGGTCGTAGGGCATAATGATGGAGGGTATTATACCACTACTTGCACTGAAATAATCCAATCCCGCAAAAATTTGGTGGCGCGCACGTCGTCTTCGTTATATTGCAAAATGGTTTTTAATATTTCGCGGTCACCCGTTTTTACCCACTCTTCATACCAAAAAATGCTTTGTGCGCCGCCGGCTTTTTTGCTGTCCCAATGAAAACCCAAGAATTTACCGACCTGCTTTAATCCGTAAAAATAGAGTGGAAATACAAAATCGTTTTTTATGGGGTCGTTGAGGTCAAACAGACGCGCAGAAAAACGCGCCAGATGTTCGTGGTCTGCGGGCGTCATCAGTGCCGCATGTTTTTTTGTAAACATCGTGAGGCGCGATTTTTCATATGGCGCATAATGAAACACCACAAACTCGGGTGGCAGGGTGGCAAGCCAATCCAAAAAAGCGCGCCACATTACCCCTTCATCTTCCGGCTGTTCGGCAACAAACGGAAGATATTGGTCCGGAGCGCCACTCGTGCCTTCAATTAAAATGCCAAATAAATATTCCACACCAAGCAAAGGGTCGCCTTCAATATCAAAATGCAACTGCAGTGGCGCCGCGGGGATGTGAGGTGCACGACGCGTAATAATCTGGCCGGTCATAAGCGACTCGGCTTGTAATTTCATGCGCAAAAGGCCGTTCTGTTTTAAAAAAGGAATTGAATCGCCGAGCGCTACCGGATCCATTGCGCGCGCGTCTGCCACCGTGTGAATGCCGTGGGTGTGGAGCGCGGCGAGCGAGCGTTTATCTACTTTGTACAGGAGCGCGATATCCTGCGCTTCTTCTGCCTGACGCACACATTCATTGAACCACGGCGAATTCATGCACGCTTTGGTCAGCTGGAGCGGCGGTTTTTCGCCGCCCACGATGCGCTCAATTTTTTCCAGTGTATCAAAAAATTTTTGCTCAAAGGTGGCGATGTCAAATTCGTGTAACCGCCCGTCTATCGTTATGACGCCGGCGCGCGCCGGACGCACGCGCGTGGTGCTTTCAAGCAGTAACGCGTATAAAAAAAGTTGGAATTTATGTTCTTCTTTGAGGTCGTGACTGGATTTAATATCTACCGGCTGGTATGAGCCGTCCGGCTGTTTAATGAGTAAGTCAGGGACACCTTCGTAATGCGCGTCGCGCATGCGACCTTGATAAATAATGTCAGCGCCGCTTTTAAGCGCGCGTTTTGTTTCTGTCAGCGCGCCGTCCCAATCCGTTGCCATAATTTTTGTGACGACGCGATCGGCGGCAAACGTGACCATAAATTTTTCTTCGTGCGCCACGCCCTGCTCCAATAATTTTTCCTGCAGTTCACTCATTTCGCCTCTTTTTTCCGGATCGCCAAATCGATCAAACCATGGCCAGTGCGGGCAGGTGGCATATTGATAAAAAATTTGCGGGGAAATGCGACGCATGGATGAAAGGTTAC
>CAZUSU010000049.1:0-9548 GCA_964623315.1 uncultured Gammaproteobacteria bacterium
TTTAAAATCCACCCGCGATGGGTGGATTTTAAAAATATTTCGGAAGATGGATTTGAAGGGTGCGCGCACGTCCGAGCATGCGCAGGACGTGTGGCGCGCACACAGGACCGAACGCGCGACACGGGTTCGCGCGCGAGGCAAGTCCATCCGGGCCTAAATTTATTTAAAATGTTTTTCAATCACCTCTGCCGCAATAGACCTGAAACGGTCTGCGCCATGGAGCGCAATTGGTGAGTTGCGGTCAGCACGATTTTCAATGGGGAGACGGCCATCCGCAGTTCGTTTTTCTATTCCATGAGAATCCCGCCACGTATTAAGCGCCGCTGTCGGATCATCACCCTCATAGTACACAATCTTGCTGGGGCGCAAAGCGGGGTGCGTTTTAAAAAATGATTCCCAATATTCACGCGAGCTGACCGTATCTGGTGCGAGCGTCAGGGCGCCATCCGTTGCGCGAATTGATTTTTTGTTTTTATCAAGTGCATAGCGTGAACCTGTTGTTGGGTCAACGCGGGTAGCGGCCGGAATAAAAACAATTCCGGCATCAATGGGTATGCCGCGATGTTCCTGTGTCCAAATCCACTGATCATTCCAGTAACTTTCATCAGATTTGGTCAGGTTGCCCGAGTAGGCGTAATTCGCTGCGATAAATATTGAAGGAAAGGCAAAGAAAATTTCGTTACCGTGTTCTGCGCCGTAAAGATTATCTGCGACATGTTCAGTGGCCACATGAATCGCGGTATCATCAGAATAGACGCCCGGGGTTCCTTGAGATTCAGCGTTGGTCATGCTTCTAATCCAGCTTAACGCCTCCTCTTTTGTTTTACAATCCTCCTGTGTGAGGTACGCCACCACGGCACCCTCCTTCATTTCTTGTGTGGTGCATTTGCCTAATAATGAATGTAACCGGCGCGCGCGCAAAATATTTACAAAACCGTCTGAAAACGTGTTGAGACCGGTAGTGTGAAAAGCACCGCCCGCATGATCGCGCACGCCTTGGCGCGTGACGTGCGTTATCATTTCACTCGGGAAGCGACGCATCAGTTTGGCGTATGCATCAACATCAAGGCGTGACAGAAACTCTTCAGAAAAAAAGCGCCGCACGTCATCGGTGGAAAATTCTAACTGCTCCCAGCTCTGTAAAATTTTTTCGGTATGGTATGAGAGTCGTTCAATTGCCACGCGGCGCACCGTTGCAACCGCATCGCGCCAATCCCGCGTTTGCCGTGACAGCTCAAGATCTGTTTGAGTCAGTTCATGGTCGAGCGAATCTTTTTCTTCTCGTACCGCCTCAATTTCTTGAAGTAACATTTTATTACCGCCCTCTATTTCGTTGATGCGTTCGGCCAGCTGTTCAAGGCGTTGTAAAAGAATCTCGCGCTGTTTTGTCAGATCTTTTTGTGAGTGCAACAGCTCCCCGCGCTTTTTAACTGCAGTTCGTTTTTCATGCAGTTCATCGGCCAACGCTTTTTTGATACGGTCAATATGCAGTGGTCTCCGGCCTATTTTTTTTGACAGCTCGGGCTGTGTTTCAACAATAAATGGCGGTTGTCTATCTTTCATAATGGACGCATTATTACACAAAAAAATTTCCCGCACCACCGTTATGGCAGTGCGGGCGCGACGCGCAGTTCAATGTGAGGGCGCGTACCATCGGCTTGCGGCGCATGCGGGGAAAGCGACACGGCGCTCGGTTCAAAGTCCGGCGGCGCCACGTGAGCGTAGTGAGTGGCGTAGAACACTTCACCGAGCCGTTGCACGCGGCGAAAGTTGCCTGTGGCATATAGCCTGAGCGAGAGACGTTCCAGACTGTCACTGTTGAGGCGCAGGTCGCCTTCAATGCCGGACACCCACACGCCCTGCTGTAGGAAGTTATGGGGGAGGACGCTGGCTTCTTCAAGCATCCCCTCACTGTTTTCAATGAACACGTGCATTCCGGTGTTCACGCTCTCCGGTTCCGGCCGCGGCACAGCGCTACAGGCGCCGAACAGAGCGACGAATGCGAATACCAGTCCAAACACCAAGTTGTTGCGGAACATTGGTTTCCCTCCAAAAGAATGTAAGTTACCTGTTCTGCCTAAGTTTTCTGCCTCCTTGATGCGGAACATCCCGAGCCGAGCGAGCTCGGTGTCGCACGTCATATACGTGCGACGAGCGCGGCGAGGGCGAGCGAGCGGAGTCGCTGGAGCGTAGCGAGCGTTTCCGCAGAGAGGAGGCAGAAAACTTTAGCGTTTCATTTTCACTCGAACCACATTTAACACCTTTTGCACGCCCTCTGCAAGGGTGACCGAATCCAATGGCGCCGTGACGCGGTGCGCGCTCGGCGTTAGTTCCGTGCCGGTAAATCCGGACATCAGCATTGCCGCCGTGTACGGATGTTGGGTATCAACGAGCGCGTGCACCACGCCATCTGTCGGATGTTCATATGCTAACACAAAAACCCGCGCGTGCGGGCAGGTGTGCAGGAGTTCGTCGCACAGCTCTTGCAGATCCGCCACGCCGGCGCCGGTGCGCGCAAAGTCATCGCGCGTCAAGGTGCTCCACACGAGCAGTTGTTGCGGATCGTGTTCTGTGTGTGAAAGCACGGCTCCCCACAAGCGCAGTGTTGCCACCGAGCGCTGGCGATACAACTGGTGCATAATTTGTTCGCGGTCGGCGCCGAGCGCTATCAGTTGAGCCGCCGTCTGCAGTGTGCGCGCTTGCACCAGATGCGTTTTGAACGACTGCGTTGCGGCGATCATACCGGTCAAAAACAGTTGCGCTACTTGCGGCGCAATAAAATCGCCATGCGTTTCAAATAAGGTGAACAGCAATTCGCAATTGGACGATTGCGTAATGTCCACGCAATTCACCTGACCAAAAAATTCGTTGGCCGGCGCGTGATCAATGTTGATAATCGGCAACGCAGAAAACAGCGCTGCGTTGTTTTCATACAGCGCGCCGAGCGACGCCAAATCAGGTGCGCCAACCGTTACAATTAAATCAAATCTAAATGCACCGACGCGCGTTTGTACGGCAGACGGCGCCAGCGTACCGGTGGCCGGTGTTACGCGAAGGACAATCGCAGAACCGTCAACGGAAAGGTGGGTGCGTGCGGCCGCCGCATCGCCACCCATTTCTACACGCACCTCTAATTCATGAAGCGCACCAATCGTTGGCAGGATGTGTTCTGTTTCAGAATATCCGGCGGCCACGGCCAACACTTCTTTGCTCTGCGCGAGCAACAGTTCGCGTAATGCCAGCGCGGCCATCACATCGTCCTTTGACGGATGCGGCCGCAACGCCAAAAGCACGCGTCCCGCGCGTTGCAATGTTTCGTGAAATTGTTGTGCAATAGTAAAGGCCATGGGATTAAAGGATAGAATATCGTACCTGATGCAGGGAATTGGGTCAAGTACGTGCGTGTGGCGGTGTGGTTTTTCTATTTGCATCAATGCAAACGATCTGGTAGTATCGCGTTAATTATGGAGGGGTACAAAACAAAGGCACGCCCGTTTGCCGGTTCAAATTGGTCTGAAATCAGCAGGAATGCACGGCAGTGCTACAAAATTATTGAATTAAACAGTGGGCGGCGGCGGACGTATGTTCGGTCAGCATATTTTTACAAGCAAAAAATTTTTCTTGGACTATTTTGGCACCATTTACATGAAAAATTAAATCTACAAGACAAGACCCGACGCCTTAAATTTTTTCCTTGCGCGATTGAACTGATCCAGCATTCACGCATACAACCGACCATCAAAAATAATCCGAACAGTGATTATGAAATACTGTATCGATTTTGTGGCGTAACACCGACCAACGAAACATTTTTTGTGCAGATAAAAGAAAATGTTCGTACCAAAGAAAAATTTTTGATTTCGATATTTCCCGAAAAGGATTAAATAGAAAAAGGCCTCCGCCAGATTGTGGTGTATAAACCACGGCCGAAACCTTTTTCTAAAAACATAGTAACACATGCAATTTTCTTTGTCAAAAAAATGAGCCGCCTCCAGCCATGCGGCCACACCACTTGCTTCTCGGCTTTTTTTTCGTTACTATGGTCATACGTTTTTATGACTGATATCCCCAAGGCATACGAGCCGCCGTTATACGAAGATGACATCTACCGTCGCTGGGAGCAGAGCGGATTTTTTACACCGGAAAATTTGCCGGATTTTACCGCGCGCGCGCCGTTTACTATTGTGGTGCCGCCGCCAAACGCCACCGGTACTCTGCACATCGGCCACGCCGCCATGCTTGCCATTGAAGATGCGCTCGTGCGCTTTCATCGCATGAACGGCCGGCGCGCATTGTGGGTGCCGGGCACGGATCACGCCGCGCTTGCCACGCAAAATAAAGTTGAAAAAGATATTTTTGCCGCCGAGAAAAAAACGCGTCATGATTTAGGACGCGCAGAATTGGTGCGCCGCATAGAAGAGTTTGTTGAAAGCAAACGTGACCGCATCAAATTTCAGTTTCGCAAAATGGGTTCGTCATTGGACTGGTCGCGCGAATGTTTTACGTTGGACGAGCCGCGTTCTCTGGCCGTGCGCACGATGTTTAAAAAAATGTACGACGACGGATTAATTTATCGCGGCAACCGCGTGGTGAATTGGTGCGCACGCTGTGCGTCAACGCTGTCTGATGATGAAGTGGAATCAAAAACGCGCACGGCTACATTATATTATTTCAAGTACGCAAAAAATTTTCCGCTCACTATTGCGTCCACACAGCCGGAAACAAAATTGGGCGATGCCGCCGTTGCCGTGCATCCGTCTGACGAGCGGTACGCGGATCTCATCGGCCAAGTTATAGAAGTGCCGTTTGGCGGCGCCGGCGGTGTACAACTTTCAATAAAAATTATTGGCGACCACACCGTTGAAAAAGATTTTGGCACGGGCGCGTTGGGGGTAACACCGGCACACAGTATGGTGGATTATTTGATGGCACTGCAACACGAACTGCCTCTGCATCACATCATGGGCGAGGACGGTTTAATGACTGAATTGGCCGGCCCCGCGTACGCACATCAAACCACGCACCGCGCGCGCGAGTTGGTGGTGGCGTGGTTGCGCGCGGAAAATTTGATTGAAAAAGAAGAAGAGATTGAACATAATGTGCCGATCTGTTCGCGCTGTGAAACAGAAATTATTCCTCTGCCAAAACTGCAATGGTTTGTGGGGGTGAATAAAAATTTTGCGTTTACGCAGTCGGTGCGTCACCCGATTGTCGGCTGGGAAGACGGTGCGGCCGTCACGCTCAAAGACACCATGCGCCACGTCGTTGCCACCAAACAAATTAACATCATTCCTGATCGTTTTGAAAAAACGTATTTTCATTGGATTGATAATTTACGGGATTGGTGTATCTCGCGTCAAATATGGTATGGCCACCGAATTCCGGTTTATTATTGTGTGAACGGAGAAGCGAACGAAAATTCGCCGCGAGCACTGTCCGAGCGTCAGCGAGTTGCACAGCAAGAATTTACGTGCGCTTCTCCGTTTGTCTCAATAGACACTCCGGAATGCTGTCCTTGCTGTGGGGGCCAATTAGAACAAGATTCCGACGTTCTAGACACGTGGTTTTCTGCCGGTGCTTGGACTTTTTCTACCCTTGGTTGGCCGTACACAAAAGTAATTTTTGTGCGCCATGGCGAAGCGATGAGTAACATTAAAGGCATTTTGGATTCAGAAACCAATGATCCGGAAAACGGACTCACGGCGGCCGGCAAAAAAACAACGCACGATTGCGCCGCATCACTTACGCGCGAGCACGCGAGCATTATTTTTTCGTCGCCGATTAGACGTACCAAAGAAACGGCAGAAATTTTGTCTCCTGCGCTGGGGATTGAAATAAAATTTGATGAACGCATTCGTGAAATCGGCAGTGGTGAATTAGAAGGCAAAACAATCAAAAAATTTTTGGCCGCGCGTGGGCCTCTCAACAATTGGTATTCTGACTCGCCGCACGGAATTGAATCGTTCATGCACATGAAGGCGCGCCTCATTTCATTTATGGAGGATCTTTTAAAAGAATATCGCGGACGCACGGTAATCGTGGTGACGCACGGCAACGTGATTGGTCTCCTCAAAGATTATGGCGCGGCCGGTGCAACCGACATTGAAGCATATCCGCGCAACGCCTGCGCGCTCGTGCGAGAATTTGATGCGGCCGGTTCACAAATCGGCGACCTGCAAATTTACCACCCGACGGACGTGCTGGAAACGGGATACGACATTTTATTTAATTGGGTGGCGCGTATGATTTTGCTTACCACGTACGCCGTGGGCGAAGTGCCGTTTCGCACCGTGTATTTGCACGGCTTGGTGCGCGACCATCTGGGGCGCAAAATGTCCAAGTCGCTCGGCAATGTCATTGACCCGCTGGACGTGATACCAAAATTCGGCACGGACGCGGTGCGACTTTCATTATTATTAGGTTCATCGCCGGGTAACGACATTCGCATGTCAGAAGAAAAAATTGCCGGCTTTAGAAATTTTACCAACAAGTTATGGAACATCAGTCGGTTTGTCATGACGCAAGAGGCGGCTCCCGAGCGTCGGTTATACACGCGTGAAGACATTGACGCGTTGCCGCTCACCACATTGGATCAGTGGATTTTGTCCCGCCTCGCGGAGGTGACGCAGGAGGTCACGACGTCATTCGCGCAATATGACTTGGCGCGCGCCGGTGAAATACTGCGTGACTTTACGTGGAATGAATTGGCGGATTGGTATCTGGAATGCGCAAAAGTTGAAGGCGGAAAAGTAACGTTGTTGCATTTTTTACTGCAACATCTGTTACGTTTATGGCATCCGTTCATGCCGTTCGTGACCGAAGTCATTTGGCAGGAGGCGTATGCGGCAAACGCGCAGGACTTTTTGATGGTCGCGCCGTGGCCGCATCACACGGACCTCGCGCGGTATCCGCAAGCAGAAGAAAAATTTTTGCGCGTGCAACGTACGGTTACGGCCATTCGCACGATGCGTTCCTTACACGGCATTCCCGCCGGCGAAATTATTCCTATCACCATAATCACCAAACACAAAAACGATCTTGCGTTGTTTGAACCGGTGATAGAAAAATTAGCGCGTGGCAAAATTTTGTTTGCCGACGCCGCGCCCGATGGCCAGATTGCCACGGTCACGGATGATGCAACCATTACTATGCCGCAACCAACGGCGCACGCATCAGACGAACGCGCCACGCTAGAATTAGAACGACACCGGCTTGAACATTATGCGGCACAGCTCAAAGAGAAATTAGAAAATCAAGAATTTTTAGCGCGCGCGCCGGTGGCTATTGTTCAGCAGGAGCGCGCCAAACAGACGCAGGCGCAGGAAAAATTAGACGCCATTAAAAAACGGCTGGCGTAATATGCCGGCGCCGTGGGCATTGCAACACGTACACGAGTTGGAACGATATCACGGTGGGCGCATTCAGACGCCGATTTTGGATATTGGCTGTGGACGCGGCGATTTTTTATGTGAACTGGTGTTACGCGGGTATGATGTGCAAGGTGTGGATATTGATCCAGCAAAAATAGCTGTCACTCATCAGATTGCGGCGGATCATCACGTTACGATTCGGACACAACAATGTCCGGCAGAAAAATTGCCGTTCCCCCACAGCACGTTTGCTTTTATTAATTGTTCAGAAGTCATTGAACACGTGCAGGATCCGCTGGCGGTTTTGCGCGAAATTCATCGTGTGCTTATGTCCGGCGGTCGCGCGTACATCAGTTTTCATAATCGCATCGGATTGCGCGATCATCACTATCATCTGATAGGTATCAACTGGTTGCCGCGCGCGTGGGCAGATACGGTGTGTCAATGGCTCGGCAAAACCAAAGGCCCGCACACCGTTGACTGCCAGCGGTTAAGTGATATGCATTATTTTTTTATTTGGCGCCTCAATAAATTACTGCGCGATATCGGTTTTGATTTTGAAGACGTGCGCGAAACAAAAATTCGCGAAGTGTTGGGACCGGTATGGATGCATCGCGTCGCCATTGGCTGTTATCGCGTGGTGCGTGCCACGGCTTTGCATACGGTACATTATGTGGTAACAAAAATTTGACGCCAGCACCGATTCTGCCGCATACTATCATCATCTAATTTTAAAATTTTATGCCAAACGATGAGCGCGTTGTTTCCGAACAGGTGATGGGAAGTTCCAATCCGGTTGCACGGTTCGGCCGCAAGTTATCGGATAGTGTGAGCGGAATATTTTTTGGGATCGTATTAATTATCGGCGGGTTTGGGTTGGTATGGTTTGGCGAACGTCAGCAAGATTATTCCAAAGACGTTTCTGCGCTTCCTTTAACAACGGCTGTGGCAAGCGCGCAAGCGGGTATGGTTAAAGTTCAAGGAGTACCGGTGGTGGCTGTGCCATTTACCGCGCCGCGCGTTAATGTGCCCGTCATATATTTTGAATACCGGCGGCAGGAATTTAAAAAAGTAAAAGAAACGCGTTCGGAAACACGTACCATTCAGCGCGACGGTCAAGACGTTCAGCAGACGGTGGAAAAAGATGTGTACGTGGATAAATGGGTGGATGTTTCTACGGATAAAAAGTGGGCGCCATTTACCGTGGGCGGCGCAAAAATTGATGGCGCCAACGCATCACTCGCATATATTGATCTGAAAAAATTGTACGAACAAGAAACGCCGACGACCGAGGGTGGCGAGGTGCAAAAAATTCGCGACATAATTACCGGTATTCCTTCAAACAGCACCTTGGTGGTGGTTGGAGAATCTGCGAGCGGTGTCATTTCCGGCGGCGCGCCGTTTATTATTTCTGATAAATCACCGGAGGCGCTGGTGGCCGCCATGCAGTCAGGCGAGTCGCGCGTGTACTGGGGTTTCAAAATCGCGGCGTGGCTCTTAATGACCGTCGGTTTTGTGATGCTGTTTGGCCCCCTCACCACGTTCCTGAATATTCTCCCCGGCCTTGGCAAATTCGTGAGCGGAATTTTGTTTGTTATTTTTGGTGTGGTGTCGGCGATTATTGTGGCACTCGGCACCGTGGTGATTCGCTATTGGTGGGCTGTTGCGCTGGTGCTGGTGGCGGCCGTGGTGTTTGCCGTAGCAAAAGGGCGGGGGAAAGGTGGAGCGGCGGCGTAAAAAAATGAGCCACCCGACCTACGCGTGTTGTCAAAAAATTTAACACGCGCTACAATCAGCGCATATGATCCACGAACTCAAATTACAGCCAGAACCTTTTGACGCTATCAAGGCCGGCACAAAGGGAATTGAATGCCGTTTGTTTGATGAAAAGCGACAACAGATTCAGCTCGGCGACACGTTAATTTTTAAACGTAATCCGGAATTAGAGCAAACTATTTCAGCAGAAGTTGTCGGCCTCTTGCGATATCCAACTTTTTCAGCGTTGTTTGGAGATTTTTTGCCGGAAATGTTTGGTGGCGAAAGCGTGGAGGCGCTTGAAAAATTGATTTACAGTTTTTATACAAAAGAAGATGAGACAAGATACGGAGTTTTGGGGATTCGGATTCGATTGGTGCAATAGTTGACTAAAACCTTGACGGCAACCTGATGGCGCGCTAA